>JBJMNL010000256.1:0-131585 GCA_045804285.1 Gemmatimonadaceae bacterium | reverse complement strand
CCGCACGACGTGGCGATCACGCGCGAGGCGCCGAACTACTCCGTCTGAGCGGGCGCGGGGGAGCGGCGCGCGGGACGCGGTCACCGGCGGGGGCCGGGGCGAGATCTCGCCCCGGCCCCCGCCGGTGACCGCGTCCCGCGCGCCGCTCCCCCGCGCCCGCTCAGACGGAGTAGTTCGGCGCCTCGCGCGTGATCGCCACGTCGTGCGGGTGCGACTCGCGGAGGCCGGCGGCCGTGATGCGGACGAACTCCGACTCCGTGCGCAGCTCGTCGATCGACGCGCACCCCACGTAGCCCATCCCGCTCCGCAAGCCGCCCACCATCTGGAAGAGGACGTCCGCCACCGGGCCCTTGTAGGGGACGCGCCCCTCGATCCCTTCGGGGACGAGCTTCTTCGGGCTCATCTCCCCCTCCTGGAAGTAGCGGTCGGCGCTCCCATCCTGCATCGCCGCGAGGCTTCCCATGCCGCGGATCATCTTGAAGCGGCGCCCCTCGAGCAGGAGCGACTCCCCCGGGCTCTCCTCGGTGCCGGCGAGCATGGAGCCCATCATCACGCTCGAGGCGCCGGCGGCGAGCGCCTTGACGATGTCCCCGGAATACTTGATCCCGCCGTCGGCGATCACCGGGACGTCCCCCGCCCCTTCAACGGCGTCGAAGACCGCCGTGAGCTGCGGGACGCCGACGCCGGTCACGACGCGCGTGGTGCAGATGGAGCCCGGCCCGACGCCGACCTTCACGGCGTCCACGCCGCGCTCCACGAGCGCCGCCGCCCCGGCGCGGGTCGCGATGTTGCCGACGATGAGCTGCACGTCGGGGAACGCCTCGCGCACGGCCGAGGTGGCGCGCAGCACCCCCTCGGAGTGGCCGTGCGCCGTGTCGACGACGAGGACGTCGACCCCCGCGTCGATGAGGGCGCGCGCCCGGTCGAGGAAGTTCCCCGCAGCGCCGATCGCCGCCGCGACGCGGAGTCGCCCGTGGCGGTCCTTGTTCGAGCTCGGATACTGGCGCCGCTTGTGGATGTCCTTGACCGTGATCAGCCCCTTGAGCACGCCCCGCTCGTCGACCACCGGGAGCTTCTCGATCCGGTGCCGCCCGAGAATCCTCTCCGCCTCGTCGAGCGTCGTGCCCACCGGCGCCGTCACCAGCCCGTCGTGCGTCATCGCCTCGCGGAGCGGCCGGTCGAGGCTGCGCTCGAACTGCAGGTCGCGGTTCGTGATGATGCCGACGAGGCGCCCGTCACCGTTCACGACCGGCACGCCCGAGATCCGGAAGCGCTGCATGAGCGACACCGCCTCGCGCAGCGTGGCGTCGGGGGAGAGCGTGATCGGGTTGAGGATCATCCCGCTCTCGGAGCGCTTCACCCGGTCGACCTCCGCCGCCTGCCGGTCGATCGACATGTTCTTGTGCAGCACGCCGATCCCGCCGGCGCGGGCCATCGCGATCGCCATCTCGCTCTCGGTGACGGTGTCCATCGCCGCCGACACGAGCGGGACCTGGAGCGAGATGCCGCGCGTGAAGCGCGACGCGGTGCTCACGTCCTTGGGGTGGGTGCGCGAGTGGCGCGGCTGGAGCAGGACGTCGTCGAACGTGAGGGCCACGTCCTCGCGCACCCGCGCGAACCCGCCGCGCGGCGTCGCGACACCCTGCTGCTCCCCATTGCGCGACGGCCCGCTCCCGGCGTGTGCCGGCGGAGCGGGCCGTGTCGAAGTGCGAGTCGAGGTTGCCATAGCCAAAGGTAACGAAGGCCGGTGCGGGAAGTCCAGAGGACGCGCCGACTCGGCCCGTGCGCTACCCGTGCGCTACCCGTGCGCTATCCTCGCGCCACGCGCCGCAGGCTCCGACGCATCGCGGGCGGAAGAAAGAACGCGGCGGCCGAGAGCACTCGGCCGATGTTGAGGTCGGCAAGCTCCTCGGGGTCACCCGCCCAGTGGTCGAGGACGACGAGGCGGCCGGCGTGCGAGATCAGCCGCTGCAGCGCCGTCAGGAGGAGGAAGACGTCGTCCACCTCCCCCAGGAACGGGATGAAGTCCGGGATCAGGTCGATCGGGGAGATGATGTACGCGATCGCCCCGCCGACGAGCAGCTTGTCGAGCATCGAGACGCGCGGGTCGCGCATCAGCCCGAAGAGCAGCTTCAGGTAGTTCGGGATCTGGCGGATCGTGTCCATCACGGTGCGCTTGGCGCCGGTGCGCGGGCGCTCCGCGGGCTCGCGCAGCTCCTGGCCGGCGGCGCCGTAGCGGCGACGGCGGCGCGGACCGCCGCCGAATGACGTTCCTTCCACGGGTGCACTCACGAAGCTGATTCTCCCGAAGGTCGAGGTGACGGCTGGACGCCGGGCGCCGGCGAGATCGAGGCTGGGACCGAGGCCGGCGCCAGTGAAGTCGGCCGCGACGTCGCCTCGGGTGAGGCCGGCGCGGCCGGCGCGGCCGGCGCGGCGGGTGCCGCCGCGCTCACGAGATCATTCGCAACAGACTTGCCAGCGGCCGCCACGCCGTTCAGGACACCCATGGCCTTGTTCATCAGGCTCATGGTCTCGGCGATCGTCGTCGCGGACACGCGGCCGGCGCGCAGCCGGTCCTCGACCGATTCGGCGAAGCGCTGGAACACGTTCGTCCCCGGCGCCTGGCGCGCCGCGTATTTCGACTCGAGGAACTCGACGAAGTCGAGCACCTGGTAGAGCCGCTCGTCGCTCAGCGTCTCGAGCTTGCGGTTGATGCGATCGCGCAGGGGCTGGGTCATGTGCGTCGGGAATCGGGAGTGGGGAGTCGGGAGTCGCGACGTGCCGGAGACTACTACGCGCCGATGGCGCCACTGGTGCCGCCTGGGGAACGCGCCGCCCGCACTTACCCGCCTGGTCCAAACAATAAGCGGGCGGCGCGCTGCGCGCCGCCCGCCAGCAATTCGACTCCGCGCTCCCGCTTTCGGCCGCGCCGGCCCGTCACCCCCGCCACCGCGCCCGCTGCCCTCGCGCATCGATGTGCACGTACGGCGTGCGGTAGCGCCTGCTCGTGTACAGCCCGAGTCCGCCGACGAGGTCGGGGTGCGCGCTCTCCACGGCCTCGACCGCGCGGACGATCAGCTTGCTGTCGGCAAGGGTGTAGCGCCCGTCGCCGTTCGCGTCGATCGTCACGTCGGCCGCGTCACCGTACTGGTGACGGCTGTCCTTGGCCGACCGCTTCACGGTGCGGTTGTAGAGCGGGGTGCGGAAGCCGGAGTGCACGTCGAGGGCGACGTCCACGTTCGCGGTGTCGCCACGCCAGCTCGCGATCTCGGCCAGCACCAGCTCGAGCTTGTCGAGCAGCCGCGGGTTGAGCGCGGCGTAGCGCGGCCACACCTGCTGGTCGTCGTGCGTCACGAAGTCGCCGAGGCGCAGGTGCTTGCTCAGCGGGAGGTTCAGGTCCCCGGCGTCGACCCGGACGAAGCCGGCGGGCCGGTCGTGCTCGCCCCCCTTGAGCCGCTCGGCGACGTAGGTGCCGATCCGGTAGCCGTCGAGCGTCGCGCCGAGCTTCTCCGAGAAGGGGACGAGGACGGCGAGCGTCAGTCCGGGGATGACGCGTGGCTCCGCGGCGGGGATCCCGGCGACCGAGTCCACCCCGATGCGCGCGAGCGCGAGCTGGTAGAAGCCGGGCGTCGCCGGCGCGACGACCTCGGCGCCGGCGAGCGGCCGCGGCGCGGCGCCGCTCGTCCGCTCGCCGACTCGCACCCACTGGTAAGCGAGCGAGCGAGGGTCGCCCCCGACGTCGAGCGGGTATTCCAGCGCCTCGTTCGGGAGCGCGAAGCGGACCCGCACCTCCCCGCTCCGCCCGAACGCGTTCGCAGAGGGGGCCGCGGCGGGGAGCGTCGCCGCCTCGGCGATCCTCGCGAAGGGCGGCTTGAGAAGGTCGCGCGGCGGCGTGTAGAAGGTGAGCACGCCGGCCGCCGCCAGCATGAAGGTACCGACCGAGGCGAGGCTCGGCTGGCCCCGCCGGCGTCCGCCGGCGGCTCGGCGACGCCGCTCGTCTTCGGGCTGCTGCTTGTCCGACTGCTGATCGTCCGACTGCTGCTCGGGAGCCGACATCAGCCGTTCCTCCACCGGACGCGCGTGCCGCGGACGTCCACGTGCGCGAACGGTCCGTGAGCCCGCGTGGCGCGGTAGCGGCCGGCCCCGCCGACGAGGTCGGGGTGCGCCAGCTCGACGCGCTCGACTGCGTCGAGGATGACCTGCGCGTCGCGCGTGTCCACGCGGCCGTCGCGGTTCAGGTCGTCCATGCGCCCGTCGCCGTTGTTGTCCACGTAGACGTCGGCGGCGTCGCCGAACTGGTGGCGGCTGTCGCGCGCCCGCCCGCCCCGGCCGACCCCCTGCTGGTTGTACTCCGGCGTGCGGAAGCCCGACATGACCCTGAGCTGCTCGACGCGGACGCCATGCGCCCGGAGGTCGTCGATCACGAGCTCGAGCTTGTCCACCAGCTCCTCGCGCAGGACGAGGTACTTGGGCCAGACGTCCTGCTGGTCGTGCGTGAGGAAGTCGCGCAGGCGGAAGTGCTCGGAGACCTGCGTGTCCTGGTTGTCGGCAGTCACGCGAATGAAGCCGGCCGGGTTCTCGTATTCCGGTGCGCGCGCCCGGCGCCGCTCCGCGGGCCAGAACCCCACCCGATAGTTCTCGACACGTCCCCCGGACTTGGTCGTGAAGGGGAGCAGCGTGATGAACGAGAACGGACGCCGCTCGCCGGCACTGTCGCCGAGGAGGTAGACGCCGGGGTGCGCGGCGGAGTCCCCGAGCACTCGCTCGAGCACCGCGAGGAGGAGGTCGCGCGCCGGGGCGACGAAGCGCGCACGGAGCTTCCCGCTCCGCCCGCGCAGCGAATCGATGACCCCGTCGATCTCGGGGGCCGCGGTGGTGCCGCGCACCACGCCCAGCGACGCCAGGCTGTCCCCGCCGAGTGCGAAGGCGCGCACGGCCACGGGCGCCGCCAGTGCGCGCGTGGCCGTGGCGCCGGTCGCGGCGAACGCGACGGCGACCGACAGCCCGGCGAGGGTCAATGCGCGACGCGCCGGGCGCGTCACGCTCGTACGAGAGTTGTGCACTGGGACTGCCTCCCTGGCAACCAGACGGGCGGCACGCCTCGAGAAGACAGGCGCACCGTCTCACGGCTTTGCGTGCCGGCTCGCGAGAGGTGCCGCGCGAGCCGACGTGCCCTGAGCAAGGAGCCTCCGCATTTCGGCGGAGGTCGAGGATCCGACGATCAACCTACAGACGAGCCGAACGTGTTACCTGGGTCACAATCGGTCAATTTGGCCGACTACTTACCTCCGGGCTAGTAGATGTAGACCACCGTCCCGATCGGAACCATCTGGTACAGCGTCTCGATGTCCTCGTTCCGCAGGCGGACGCAACCGTGGCTCACCGAGCGACCGATCGACTCCGGCTGGTCGGTGCCGTGAAGCGCGTAGCCGTCGCCGAGCTTGAGGCGGTGGGTGCCGAGCACGCCGAGGTACTTGCGCTGGTTCGTGCCGTAGGGCGGCACCACGATGTTGCCGTTGGCGACGATCTCCTTCCCTTCCTTGACCTCGTACGGGATCTCGCGGCCGTCCGCGGTGCGCCTCACGACGTCGTTGCCGTCCACAAGGATCGACGAGCCGTCGGCGAGGTGGATCTCCTCGCCGCGGTTCAGGTAGCGCACCCCGAGGCCACGCTTGCGCGCCAGCTCCACGAAGTGCCAGTCGGGGGGCACCCACGCCGGATCGGTCTCCTTCTCCTGGACGACCAAGCGGCCGCGCGGTGTCTCGAACTTCCAGTGCTCGCCCTGACCCTCGCGCTCGAGCACCTTGCCGCTCCCGGTCGCGACCTGGGTCGTGAACAGCACCTGGTCGCCCTGCTTGTACCAGAGCCGGTGGTCGGCGATGCTGACCACCACGTACGGGCGGTCGGCGGGGAGCTCGGCGCTCGCCGCCCCCGCCTCGACGAGCGTGTCCTCCGCCGCGCCAACGCTGCGCTTGATGTCCTCGAGCACGTCGAGGTTGTCGTTGAACACCATGCGCGTCACGTCGCGCTGATAGCGCACGTCGACGGTGTTCGCCAGCAGCGCCGTGCTGAGGCCGAGGAGGACCAGCACGGCGGCGATCAGCCCCCAGGCGATCTTGCCGCCGTGCTTGAAGAAGTGCGCGATACGGAGCATGCGTCTCTGTCGGCCGATCAGTAGAAGTAGACCGCCATGCCCGGCTTCAGGTTCGGCAGCACCGCCTGGAGATCCTCGGTGCGGACGCGAAGGCTGCCGGGCATCACGTAGGACGAATCATTGAGCGGGCCGACGGTGGGCATCGTGTAGATCACCGTGCCGCCGTTGAGGAGCACGGCGGCGGGCCCGAGGGCGCCCTGGAGGGTGCGGTCCGCGGGGGGCTCGAGGCCCCGGTCGGTGTAGACCCAGCGGGGCACCTCCCAGCCGCCCGCGCCGTCGAGCACCTTCTCGACCGTGCGCGTGCCGCGCGGGGCCGCCATGAGCACCGTGTCCGGCGCCGTCCCCACCCACCGCTCGGGGCCGACGCTGACCACCATGTCGCGCAGCTTCGCGCCCTCGCGCTCGAGGTGCATTCGGCCGCTGTCGACCGCGACCGAGAGGTGCAGCTCCTTGTCGCCCAGCGCCTGGCGTCGAGCGAGCTCGACCATGACCTGGAGTCGGCGCTCCCCCGATGCGATCTCCATGTCCGCGCGCCGGCGCTCCACCGCCGTCATGCCGGCGCGCAGGCGGGCGATCTCGCGCTGGTAGCGCACCCGCTTGTAGACCAGCCAGCCGTCCATGGCGAGCACCAGGACGAGGGCGACCGCCATCGTCGCCAGGATCCCCGGATACGCGAGGCGGAACTCGCGCCAGGTGGGGCGCCGGCGATCGCTGCCGGGACGCTCCACGGCGCGCCGGGATTGGGGCTCTGCTGGGGAGGGTTGAGCGGTCATCTAGTGAGAAGCGAGGGAGCGGACTGGGAGCGATCGCGGCCGCCGGGACTCCGCTGGTGCGTTGTCGGTGTGTCGTCGGTGTGTCATCGGCGCCGCCGACAGAACCGGCCACAGCCGTACTCCAGGAAGGCAAATGCGGTGCCGGGCACGACGCCTCAGGCGCCAGTGCCTCGTCCGTCATACCCACGAATCAGACGATCGTAGCAGGCGCAGGATAGTCGCCGGCGGCGAGAGACCAAAGGGGGCGGACCGGGGGCCCGGCCTACCGCCGTCGATCGGCTTAGATTCCGCCGTTCGGGCGCCCGCGCGCCTTCCGCTCACCCCACTTCTCACTCC
Source organism: Gemmatimonadaceae bacterium (assembly GCA_045804285.1). Classification (GTDB taxonomy): domain Bacteria; phylum Gemmatimonadota; class Gemmatimonadetes; order Gemmatimonadales; family Gemmatimonadaceae; genus DATMHT01. The sequence goes on along the minus strand of JBJMNL010000256.1, from coordinate 124,322 downwards.
ACTTCACGCGAGTATAGATGCCGAGCTCCTCGTCGCGCTCCTCGAACGGTCCGGTGGTGCTGGTCGTCCTCGACGGCTGGGGGTATCGCGAGGCGCGCGAGGGAAACGCGATCGCGCTCGCCCGGACGCCGACCTGGGATCAGCTCTGGGGGCGCGGGTCGAGGACGCTGCTCGAGGCGTCGGGGCTGCGCGTCGGCCTCCCCGAGGGGCAGATGGGGAACAGCGAGGTCGGGCACCTCAACCTCGGCGCCGGCCGCGTGGTGATGCAGGATCTCGTGCGCATCTCGTCGGCGATCGCCGACGGCTCGTTCTTCCGGATCCCGGCCCTCGTCGACGCCTGTCGCCGGGCGAAGGAGAGCGGCGGCACGCTGCACCTGATGGGGCTGATCGGCGCCGGCGGCGTGCACGCGATCGACGAACACCTGTTCGCGCTGATCGACCTGGCGGGGCGCGAGGGGGTGCAGCGCGTGGCGCTGCACGCGCTGCTCGACGGGCGCGACACACTGCCCAAGTCGGCGCTCGGCTACATGCAGGAGACGCTCGCCTACGCCGGGGGTCGGGCGCGCGTGGCCAGCCTCGGCGGGCGCTACTACGGCATGGACCGCGACCGACGCTGGCAGCGGACGGAGCTCTGGTACCGGGCCGCGGTCGGCGGGGTGGGCCCGCGGGTCACCGACCCGGTGGAGGCGATCCGCGCCGCCTACGATCGTGGGGAGACGGACGAGTTCATCAAGCCCATGGTCGTCGTGGACGCCGACGGACGGCCGGTGGCGCCGATGCGTGACGGCGACGCGGTGATCTGCTTCAACTACCGCTCGGACCGCATGCGGCAGATCGTCCGCGCGATGACGGACCCGGCGTTCGACGGCTTCGACGTCTCGGACCGGCCGCGTCTCGCGGTGACGACGCTCACGTCGTACGATCAGACCTTCGACCTCCCGGTCGCCTTCCCGCCATCTTCGATGGCCCGCATCGTCGCCGAGGTGGTGAGCGAGCACGGGAAGACGATGCTGAAGACGGCGGAGACCGAGAAGTATCCGCACGTGACCTACTTCTTCAACGGCGGCGAGGAGAAGCCGTACAAGGGGGAGGAGCGGATCCTCGTGCCGAGCCAGAAGGTGGCGACGTACGACCTCATGCCCGAGATGAGCGCGCCCGGCGTGACCGACGTGCTCTGCAAGGGGATCGAGGAGCGGCAGCACGACTTCATCCTCTGCAACTACGCGAACGGCGACATGGTCGGGCACAGCGGCTCGCTTCCCGCCACGATCGAGGCGGTGGAGACGGTGGACCGCTGTCTCGCGCGGGTGATCGCGTCCGCGGAGCGGGCCGGGGCGCGACTCCTCGTGACGGCCGACCACGGCAATTGCGAGATGATGATCGACCCGGCGACCGGGGGACCGCATACCGCGCACACGACGAACCCGGTGCCGCTGGTGCTCGTCGACCCGTCGCGGGGGAGCGCGCCGCTGCGCTCGGGGGGCGCGCTGTGCGACGTGGGCCCGACGGTGCTCCGGCTGCTCGGCATCGAGCCGCCGGCGGAGATGAGCGGGATCGACCTGCGGCAGGGCGCCGACTGACCTCGCCGGCGGCGGCCCCTCGGGAGGCGCCGCCGCTCGCGCGTCGCCCTCGCGCATCGCCCTCGCGTCTCGTGCCAGGCGCGGCGCGCGTGCACGCGTCATTAGATTTCGCGCGTTCCGGGCCGCGGCGGCGCGTGGGACGCCGTCCCGCGCCGCCGCGGCCGCCCGCCCGCACCACACGGAGCCCTCACGTGAGATCCATCCTGCCGGCCGCGCTCGCGGTCGCTCTCCTCGCCGCGCCCGCCTCGGCGCAGATCGGACACACGCCGGAGAACAGCCCCTACCGCGACCTCGAGTTCCGGCAGGAGATGACGCTCTACTCCGGCTACTATTCGCCGTCCAAGGACCCGGCCGGGGTCGCGCCGCAGAGCGGGCCGCTCGTCGGCCTCCGCTACGACATTCGCGTCGGCGGGCCCGCGTACCTCACGGCGCGCGTGGCGCGCGTCTTCTCGGAGCGCACGATCCTCGACCCGACGAAGATCCCGGGGCAGCGCACGGTCGGGACGGAGTCGTGGCCGCTGTACCTGAGCGACGTCGGCATCTCACTCAACCTCACCGGACCGAAGAGTCTCCACCGCCTCGTCCCCGTGCTCAACGGCGGGCTCGGGATCGCGAGCGACTTCCGCAAGGCCGACAAGGGCGGCTACCAGGTCGGCACCCAGTTTGCGTTGACGTTCGGCGGTGGCGTCAAGTGGGTACCGAGCGGGCGGCTCCAGCTCCGCGCCGACGTCTCCGACCACCTCTTCCAGATCCAGTACCCGACGTCCTACACCGCCTCGCAGGTGACCGGCGCGGACAACGTCTGGAAGCACAATGCGACGTTCACGCTCGGGGCGTCGTACCTCTTCTTCCGGTAGCGCCGAGCGCGTCGGCGCGCTTCTCGCCGCCGGAGGCGCCGCACCGCCCCGCGGGGGCGCGGCCGACACACTTCCGGGGTGCAGCATGGCGCACGACTTCGAAGACATACACGACATCGACGACCTCAGCGACGAGGAGCTCTCGGCGCTCGTCCGCGGCCACCTCGCGGGCAACCACTCCATCGACGCGGACGACATCTCGGTGCGCTCGGAGGACGGCGTCGTCATCCTCGGCGGGCGCGTCGGGACCGAGGGGGAGATGCGCATCGCCGAGCACGTGGTGACGGACGTGCTTGGCATCGTCGACGTCCGCAACGAGCTGGCGGTCGACCCGATGCGCCGCGCCGAGAGTCCGACCGACGTCGAGGAGCATCTGGTGGACGAGGAGCAGCACGAGGGGCTGCTCCTCGGCGACCGTCCGGTGCCGCTCAGCGACGAGGTGTCGCAGGTGGTCGACCAGCAGGACGACCGGGACTTCGGCCTGCACGACGAGCAGACGTTCGGCACCAGCGACGTGCAGCGGGCGATCGAGAGCGGCGCCTCCTACATCCCGCCGACCAGCCCGACTCCCGAGGGCTTGAGTGGCGAGGACGTGAGCCCCGGCGCGATGGGGGAGGACCACTAGCGGGGAGACTAGCGGGGCGCGGCGGCGCAGCCGGGAGCACGGGGCCCCGGGGTTCCACTCGAGATTATATTCGGGACGCCGCGCTGGCGCAGCGGCGTCCCGACGTCGTTTCGTGCGCCGCGTCCCCGCCTCGCTCCCGCCCCGTCGATGCCCATCGCCTCTCTCACCCGCCGGGTCGCGTTCGCCGCGGCGCACCGCTATCGTCGCCCGGAGTGGAGCGACGAGCGGAACCGGGAGGTCTTCGGCGCCTGCGCGCACCCGAACTTCCACGGACACAGCTACAGCTGCGACGTGACGGTTCGCGGCCCGGTGGACGAGACGACGGGGTTCGTGGTGGACCTGGGGGCGCTCGACGCCATCCTCGGCGCCGAGGTGCGCGACCGCTTCGACCATCGCAACGTGAACCTCGACGTCCCCGAGTTCGGAGACGGACGCCTGGTGCCGAGCGGGGAAAACCTGGCGCGCTTCATCTTCGAGCGCGTGCAGGGGGCGCTGCGCGCCCGCGGCGCCTCCGCCTCGGTCACCGAGGTGACGGTGGCGGAGGACGCGACGCTGAGCGCGACCTACCGCGGCGAGTAGGGCACGCTCGGCGCCACCCGGGGCGGGCGGCGCGGGGCATGTGGGTTGCAGCCTCCGCCGGAGCGCTCCGAGCCTCAGTCGTACATCTCCGTCCTACATCGCCACCGAATGTCACAGACGTAGCGTGCCGCCGACCCTCCGCAGCGCAGACTCCCTCCGGCAGACCCTCGCCGACGTGATCGCTCCCCTCTCGCGGCTCGAGGCCGAGCTGTCGCAGCGGTGGGTGCTCGCGGTGGACGTCGCCCGCGCCCGCACCCGGCTGGAGAGCGGCGTCGTGGCCTTCGAGCCGCTCGAGACGATCGGCGCCGCCGGGGACCTCCTCGTCCCCTTCGTGCGCGCCACCGTCGCGCTCGAGCGCGCCGGCCTGATCAGCGACCCGGAGGCGATGCAGGCGCGCGAGCGGCGCTACCAGATCATGCCGCTGATCGTCTCGTGGCTGGGCGGCGAGCCGGCGCCGCGCGACCGCGCGCGCGCCGCCGCGCGGCGCGCCGCAGCGATGATCGCGGGCTCGATCCTCCGCCGCGCGAGCGCCCTGCTCCGCGCCCCCGCCGCCCCGGCGGGGGAGGTCGGATCGCGGAGCGTGGAGCGCGCGCTGGAGGAATGGGACCGCCCGCTCTGTTTCTGCTGCGGCGGCGCCCCCGACTTCGCCCTGCGCCAGGGGGGCACCCGGTGGCTGGTCTGCGCGCGCTGCGACTCCACGTGGCGCACGAGCGCGCTCGGCTGCCTGGGCTGCGGCGCCCATGAGGCGCCGACGATCGCGCGCGTCACCTGCGCCGCGCTCGGCTACCAGCTCACGATCTGCAACTCGTGCGGCCGCTACCTGAAGGAGCCGACCGAAGCGCGCCCCCTCGATCCACTCCTCGAGCGCGCGCTCACGTCGGAGCTCGACGCGGCGGCGGAGGCGCGGGGGCTGAGATTATAGGGGAGGGGGAGGCACGGGCGGGGGAAGTGCGGTAAGCAGTAGGCGGTAAGCAGTAGGCGGTAAGCGGTAAGCAGTAGGCAGTTGCTAGTTCTCAGTTCTCAGTGTCTCGCCATGACTGAGAACTGAGAACTAGCAACTGCCTACTGCCAACCGCAGTTCGACAGTCGCCAACCGCAGTCCGCCCGTCGCCAACCGCGCTCCGCCGACCGCGCCCCCGCCCTTGCGTCCCGCTCTCCCCCCCCGACATTTCCCCGAATGACGTTCTCCCCTTCCCCGCCCCGTGTCACGGGGGTGATCCTCGCCGGCGGGCTCGCGACGCGCTACGGCGGGGTGGCGAAGGGGCTGGTGAGGGTCGGCGGGGCGCGGATCGTCGACCGCGTGGCGGCGGCGCTCGCGGCGGCGGCCGACGACCTCCTGCTGATCGCGAACGGGGCGGAGGCCGACGCCTGGCTTCCCGGGGTCCGGCGCGCGGCGGACGTGCTCCCGGGACAGGGGAGCCTCGGCGGCCTGCACGCGGCGCTCGTCCACGCCGGCGGGGCGGCGCTCGTCGTCGCCTGGGACATGCCGTTCGTGCCCGCGTCGCTCCTCTCCGCGCTGCGCGCGCTCGGCGCCGCCCCGGGCGTGGACGCCGCGGTCCCCGAGAGCGGCTCCCGGCGCGGCGTGGAGCCGCTCTGCGCATATTATTCCCCGGCGTGCCTGCCGCCGATCGAGCGGCGGCTCGCCGCGGGCGACCGCCGCGTCCACGCGTTATTCGAGGACGTGCGCGTCGCGCGGCTACCGGCCGCGGAGGTGGCGCGACACGGCGACCCGTCGCGAATGTTCATGAACGTCAACGCCCCCGACGACCTCGCCGCCGCCGAGCGTCTCGTCGAGCGCCCCACCACGCCAACCGCCGCGCGCGCCGCGGAGAGCCATGCCCCGTCCGCCGATGGTGGCCGTGATCGGCCGGAAGCATAGCGGGAAGACCACCCTCACCGTGCAGCTCGCCGCGGAGCTCGGCCGGCGCGGCCACCGCGTCATGTCGATCAAGCACGGGTCCCACACCTTCAACATCGATCCCTCGACCACCGACACCTACCGGCACTACCACGAGGGGAACGTCGAGCGGGTCGCGATGGCGGCCCCCGACAAGTTCGCGCTCGTGGTGCGCTGGGCGGAGGAGCTGGGCCCCGAGGAGATCGCGGAGCGCTACATGAGCGACGCCGACGTGGTGCTGTGCGAGGGCTTCAAGAAGTCCTCGCTGCCGAAGATCGAGGTGTTCCGCGCCGCCGCGCACCCGGCTCCGCTGTACGAGCCGGGCAGCGACGACGCCGCGCGCTATCTCGCGGTGGTGACCGACGTCGCCGCCGCCGACGACGCGCGCCGCGGCGCGCTCGCGGGCGTGCCGGCGGTACTGTCCATCGACGACGCGGAGTGCGTCGCGCGCGTGGCGGACGTCGTCGAGCGCGACGTGATGGGGGTGGGGCGATGACGGAGCGACGACGGGTGCGCGCGGGGAGCCGACGGCCGGGCGCGTGGCGCGCGCCCCTCGCGGCGACGGCCGCCGCGCTCGCGCTGACCGCCTGCGCGTCGCGCGGCGCGGCGCGCGCGGCCACGCCCGCGCCGATGAGCCCGCGCGCCGCGCTCCGCGCCGCGATCGACTCGATGATCGACGCGCCGGAGTTCCGGAGCGCGCACTGGGGCGTGCTGATCGTCGACCCGGCGAACGGCGACACGCTCTACTCGCGCAACGCCGGGAAGCTCTTCATGCCGGCGTCGAACCAGAAGCTGCTCACCGGGGCCACCGCCCTCGCGCAGCTCGGGCCGGAATACCGCTACCACACGACGTTCGCGGCGCGCGGCAGGGTGCGCGGCGAGACGCTCGACGGCGACCTGGTGGTGGTCGGCCGCGGCGACCCGACGGTGAGCGACCACATGCGCGCCGGCGACGCGATGGCGCCGCTGCGCGCGGTGGCGGACTCGCTCGCCGCGCGCGGCATCCGGCGCATCACGGGGCGCATCGTGCGCGGCGGCGACGCCTTCCCGGACGCGCCGCTCGGCTTCGGCTGGGCCTGGGACGACCTGCCGTACGCCTACTCGGCCGGCGTGGACGAGCTGATGTTCAACGAAGGGTTCACGCGCGTGCTGCTGCGCGGCGGCACGCGGTCGGGCGCGGCGGTCGCGGCGGCCACGGCGCCGCTCCACGGCTATCCGGGCGTGACGGTGCGGGCGTCGACGGCGCTACCCGGCAACGGCGGCTCCGGCGCGGGGCAGCCCGACGCGTCGTGGGGAGTGGCCGGTTCGTCGGCCGCCGCGCTCGCCCCGGGGTCGGTCGTCGTCACGGGCAACCTCGCGCCGGGCGACACGACGACGCTCGAGGCGGCGTATCCCGACGCGGCGGGCGCCTACCTGTACGCGGTGAGCGAGGCGCTCGCCGCGCGCGGCATCGCCGGCGGGCGCGTCGAGCTCGCGGAGCGCGTCCCGGCCGAGTCGCTCGCGGTGCTCACGACGCTCGCGACGCTGGAGTCGCCGCCGCTCCGCGAGATCATGCCGGCGCTCGAGAAGCCGTCGCAGAACCAGATCGCGGAGGCGCTCTACAAGACGCTGGGCCTCGAGAAGACCGGCGTCGGGTCGGCGGACAGCGGGCGGCGCGTGGTCGAGGCGCAGCTCGCGGCGTGGGGCGCGGCGCCCGACGGCTACGCCGTGCGCGACGGGAGCGGCCTCTCGCGCCACGACTACGTGTCGCCGGAGACGATCGTGCGCGTGCTCGACGCGATGCGCCGCGACCCCTCGTTCAAGATCTACTACGACGCGCTGCCGATCGCGGGGGTGGACGGCACGATCGGCTCGCGCATGCGCGGGACGCCCGCGCAGGGGAACGTGCACGCGAAGACGGGCTTCGTGGACCGCGCGCGCTCGCTCTCGGGGTACGTCACGACCGCGGACGGCAAGCTCGTGCTCTTCAGCCTTCTCTGCAACAACTGGACGACCCCGGTCCGCGCGGTGGAGCGCGTGCAGGACGAGGTCGCGGCGCGCCTCGCCGCCCTCCAGATCGGCGGCACGCTCTCCGGCGCGCCGCCGGCGCCGAGCGCCGGCCTCGCCCGGCCGTAGCGGGGCGGCGGTCATGCTGAGCGTCGCCGAGGCGAGCGCGCGCATCCTCGCCGACGTGCGCACCCTTCCCCCCGAGCGGGTCCCGCTGCTCGACGCGCTCGGGCGCGTGCTGGCCACGCCCCTCGTCGCGCCGCTCACGCTGCCGCCGTGGGACAACTCGGCCATGGACGGCTACGCCGTCCGGGCGAGCGACGTCGCCGGCGCATCGGCGGAGGCGCCCGTGTCGCTCGCGGTCGTGGAGACGGTGGCGGCGGGGGCGTTCCCGTCCGTGCCTCTCGCGCCCGGCGCGGCGGCCCGCATCATGACCGGCGCCCCGATCCCCGAGGGTGCCGACTCGGTCGTCCGCGTGGAAGACACGGACGGCGGGCTGGCGCGCGTCGAGGTACGGAACGCGCGCGACGCGGGAAAGAACCTGCGCTTCCGCGGCGAGGACCTCCGCGAGGGCGAGGTCGTGCTCGCCGCCGGCACGCCGGTCGGCGCGGCGCAGGTGGGGGTGCTCGCGTCGTGCGGGGCGGCGGCGGTGGATGTGTTCCGGCGGCCGCGGGTGGCGATCCTCGGCTCGGGGGACGAGCTGGTGGACCTCGACCGCTTCCACGAGGCGCTCGCGGGGAGGAAGATCGTCTCGTCCAACAGCTACACCCTGCACGCCCTCGTGCGCGCCGCCGGCGGCGAGCCGGTCAACCTCGGTGTCGCCGCCGACACGCCGGCCTCCCTGCGCGAGCGGCTGGAGCGCGCCGCCGGCTGCGACCTGCTCGTCACCTCGGCGGGGATCTCGGTCGGCGAGTTCGACTACGCGCGCGAGGTGCTCGCCGAGATGGGCGCCGAGCTGCGGTTCTGGCGGGTGCGCATGCGGCCCGGCGCGCCGCTCGGCTTCGGCCTGCTGCACGGCACGCCGTGGATCGGCCTGCCGGGGAACCCGGTCTCGACGATGGTGACGTTCGAGCTCTTCGTCCGCCCCGCGATCCGGAGGATGCTCGGCCACGCGCTGCTCTTCCGACGCACGGTGACGGTGACACTGGAGGAGCCGCTGGCGATCGGCGCGCGACTCACGCATTTCCTGCGCGCCGTCATCGCGCCGCGGGCCGACGGCTCGCTCGGCGCGCGGCTCACGGGGTCGCAGGGCTCCGGCGTCCTCACCTCGATGACCCGCGCCAACGCGCTGCTGGTGGTCCCCGACGACCGGCCGCGCGTCGCGCCGGGCGAGACGCTGCGCGCCATCCCGCTCGGGGACGACGTGGCGCTCGCCGCGGAGCTCGCGCTGTGAGCCCGAGCCAGGGCGGCGAGCCCGGCGGCGAGGTGGCGCTCGCGGCCGGGCTCGCCGCGCTCGAGGGGGAGCTGGAGCGCCGCTTCCGAACGGCGCGCACGCGGGTCGCCCTCGGCGCTCGCGAGGTGGAGCTGCTCCACCCCGCGAACTACGACGACCTGATCACGGAGGAGGACTTCGTCCGGGACGAGCGGCTCCCGTACTGGGCCGACCTCTGGCCGTCGGCGATCGCGCTCGCGCGCTGGCTCGCCGCCGGCGAGGGCGCCGCGGCGCGCCTTCGGCCGGGCGCGCGGGCGCTGGAGCTCGGCTGCGGCATGGGGCTCGTGTCGACGGTGCTCGCGCTCGGCGGCGCGCGGGTGCTCGCCACCGACTACTACGACGACGCCCTCCTCTTCGCGCGCCTCAACGGCGGGCGGAACGCGGGGGCCGCGATCGAGACGCGCAACGTGGACTGGCGCGACTTCCCGACCGACCTCGGGCGCTTCGACCTCGTCGTCGCGTCGGACGTCCTCTACGAGCGCCCCTATGCCGCGCTGCTCGCCCACGCGCTGCGTCTCACGCTCGACGGCGGCGGCGTGGGCCTCATCGCCGACCCCGGGCGCATCGCCGTGGAGTCGTTCGTCGACGAGTGCCGGGCGCGCGGGCTGCGCGTGGAGGTCGCCGAGCGGCTGCCCTACGAGAGCGGCACCATCCGGCAGACGATCACCGTCTACGAGCTGACCCGCGCGCGGTAGGCGGGGGGCTCAGCTCCTGAGCCGCCCCGCCACGACCTCCGCGATGTCGTAGACCGGCACCGACGACTCCTTGGCCGTCAGGCCGTCCGTCATCATGGTCATGCAGAAGGGGCAGGCGACGGCGATCGCGTCGGCGCCCGTCGCGAGAAGCTCCTCGGTGCGCTCGATGTTGATGCGCTTCCCCTGCGACTCCTCCATGAACATCCGCCCGCCGCCCGCGCCGCAGCAGAGGCCGCGGCTCTTCGTGCGCTTGGGCTCGACGAGGTTGACCACCGGCAGGGCGCGGCGGAGCGTCTCGCGCGGGGCGTCGTAGACGTCGTTGTAGCGCCCCAGGTAGCAGGAGTCGTGGTAGGCCATCGTGAGCCGCTCGCCGTCCTCGCCGCTCAGCGGGACGAGGTCCTGCTCGAGCAGCCGCTCGATGAACGTCGAGTGGTGAATGACCTCGTAGTTGCCGCCGAGCTGGGGGAACTCGTTGCCGATCTGGTGGAAGCAGTGCGGGCAGAAGGTGACGACGGTCTTCACCTCGTAGCGGTCGAGGGTCTCGATCGCCTGCTTCGCGAGCATCTGGTAGAGGTACTCGTTCCCCAGGCGGCGCGCCGGGTCGCCGTTGCACGACTCCTCCTGGCCGAGGATCGCGAACCTGATCCCGGCCGCCTTGAGGATGCGCGCGAAGGCGACCGTGATCTTCTTGGCCCGGTCGTCGAACGAGCCCATGCAACCGACCCAGAAGAGGATGTCCGGCCGCTCCCCCTTCTCCATCAGCTCGGCCATGGTGTTGATCTCGAGCCCCTCGGCCCAGAGCCCGCGGTCGGCCGGGTTGAAGGCCCACGGCGAGCCGTTGCGCTCGAGGCTCTCGAAGGCGGGCTGCACCTCCGCCGGGAAGCGCGACTCGGTGAGCACCAGGTTGCGGCGGAGCTGGTTGATGATGTCGAGCTGGTCGATCGCGACCGGGCACTCCTGGACGCACGCTCGGCAGCTGGTGCACTGCCAGAGCTCCTCCTCGGTGATGTAGTTGTCGAGAAGGCGGTTGGCGAGGACCGTCACCGCCGTCCCGCTGCCGGCGTCGGCCCCCTCGCCGGCGACGAGCTGCGGCTTGCGGAACTCGCCGTCGTCGCCGACGGCGAGCGGGGCGAGCTCCATGAGCCGCTCCCGCGTGTTGATCATGATCTTGCGCGGGCTCAGCAGCTTGCCGGTGAGGTTGGCCGGGCAGGCCGCGGTGCACCGCCCACACTCCGTGCAGGAGTAGCTGTCGAGCAGGTTCTTCCACGAGAGATCGGTGACGTCCGCGGCCCCGAACTGCTCGACCCCCTCCGCCTCGAGGTCCATCGCCCGCATCACGCCCACCTGACCCGGCCCGCTCGTGTTCGAGAGGTAGACGTTGGGGAGGGAGACGAGGACGTGGAGGTGCTTCGAGAAGGGGAGATGGTTCAGGAAGTAGAGGATGAGCCCGGCGTGCAGCCAGAAGCTCACCTTCTCACCGGCGAACGCCGCGCCGGGCGCGACGCCGAGCGCGCCGAAGGCGCTCGTCAGCGCGAGCGAGACGGGGCGGAAGAGGCCGACCGCCTCCGGGTCGCGAACCCCCTCGAAGCCGCCGAGGAGGAAGAGCGTGACCATCAGGCCGGCGATCAGCGAGAGGACGAAGATCGCGTCGCCGGAGTGGATCCTGTCGCCCTGCAGGCGCCGCGGCTTCACCACGAGCCGCCGGTAGAGCAGGAGGCTCACCGCGCCGAGCACGAGGAGCGCGAACGACTCCTGCGAGAAGAGGTAGAGCTTGTAGAGGGCGTCGGGGAGAAGCCAGGCGAAGCGGAAGCCCGGGACGACGCCGCGGACCATGATCTCGAGCGTCCCGGCGCCGAGAACGAGGAAGCCCCAGAAGACCAACGCGTGAAGGATGCCCGGGCCGCGGTCGCGCAGGATCTTCGTCTGCGCGATGCCGATCGAGAGGAGGTTCTTCAGGCGCACGACGATGTGGTCGGTGCGGTCCTCGGCGTAGCCGATCGTCAGCATGTAGCGCAGGAGGCGCTGCATGTTGTACGAGAAGAGCCCCACCGACAGAGCGAAGACGGCGAGGAAGAGCACGTTCTCAGCGGTCATGTGGCGCCCCTCCGGAGGGCGCAGGGGTGGCGGCCTGCAGGCGGAAACGGGGTCGGAGCGCCGGCCCCCGGCGAGGGGCGGCGGGACGCGGCGGCGCACCTCCTCGCCTGCGGTCGGCGGCGGGGGCGGGCGCGTCCGGGAAAGCTAGGCCGCGGCGCGGGCGGATACAAGAATCGGGGGAGGCGTGCGGGGAGGCGTGCGGGGAGGCGTGGACCGACGGTCCGCGCCGCGCGTCGGCGGCCGCGCCCCCGCTCGACGCGACGACGGGGAACCCCGAAGGGTCCCCCGTGTCCGACGCGACCGGCGCGGAGCCACCACCGATGCGCGCCAGAGGTGGGCGGGCGCGCCCGCCGCGACGTCAGAAGCCGATGTTCAGCCCGGCCGAGAGGCCGACGTTGTGCGCGACGTTGTTCTTCTTGTCCGCGCGGAACTCGTTGTCCACGTCGTCCAGCTCCTTCCAGTCGAGCGAGGTGATGTAGTCCTTCGCCATCACGCGGATGCCGACGATCGGGGTGAGCTGGAAGTCCACGCCGCCGCCGAAGTTGAACGCGACGCTCGTGGGGCCCTTGCTCACGTTCTCGAAGTCCGGGGAGATCTTGAACGCGCCGACGCCGACCTGCGCGAACGGCGAGATCATGGACTGCGTGTCGCCCATCAGGAACGGCAGGCGCCCCTGCAGGTTCACGTCGTACACGGTGATCCCCAGATCGCCCGAGGTCGGCGGGTTGGTGCTGTTCTGGATCTTGAGCTCCGCGTTCGTCTTCGAGTAGCCGAAGTTACCGAGCAGCGACCAGTTCGGGGTGAAGCTGTACCCCGCCTGCACGCCGAAGAGCGCGGCGTTGTCGTACGACTGGCTCGCCGTCGGGGAGAGCTTCGCGAACTCGCCGAAGAACATGTAGCCGGCGTACGGCTCCACGTAGAACGAGCCGTGCCCCCCCGTCACCGGCGTGGCGCCCTGCGCGTGCGCCGCGGCGGGCGCGGCGACGGCCGCGGCGATCATGGCTGCACTGACGATGATCTTCTTCATACTGAACGCTCCGAAAGAGTGGTGAACTTGCGCGTCCCACTAATGCAGAGGGCGTGCCCGATCCGGCGCGCACGGGGGCGGAAACGTCTGCGGAACACCGTACGAAAACGCATGTAGAATCATGTTTTATCCCTGCGCCGCAACGCGTTAGGTGGAACACGCGCGCGGCGTGCGCGACCTCACGCGAACGACGACGGGGCGCCGGAATTCCGGCGCCCCGTCGCTCTCGTCAGGCAGTCGATGAGCCCGCTGACGCAGGCTCGCGCCCGCCGGCGCGGGCCGGCGCGGCGTCACCCCGCCTTCTTCGCCTCGCGCACCGCGGCGGTGAGCGCGGGCACGACCTCGAACACGTCGCCGACGATGCCGTAGTCGGCCACCTTGAAGATCGGCGCGTCCTTGTCCTTGTTGATCGCGACGATCGTCCTCGACGTGCGCATGCCGGCGAGGTGCTGGATCGCGCCGGAGATCCCGACCGCGACGTAGAGCGTCGGGCTCACGACGCGCCCCGTCTGTCCGATCTGGTCGCTGTGCGGCCGCCAGCCGTCGTCGGTCACCGCGCGCGTCGCGCCGACGGCGGCGTTGCCGAACGCGTCGGCGAGCTCCTCGACGAGCTTGAAGTTCTCCTTCGCCTTGAGCCCGCGCCCACCGCTCACGATCACCGGCGCCTCGGCGAGATCGAGCTTCCCCGTGCTCCCCTGCCGCACCTCCTTCACCACGACGCGCGACGCCGCCGGGTCGGCCGCCGGCGCGACCGCCTCGACGCGTCCCGCCTTCGCCGCCGGCGCCGGGAGGATCGCGCCCGGACGCAGCGAGAGGAGCGCCGGCGTCGCCGCGACCTTCACCGTCGCCACCACCTTGCCGGTGTTCATCGGGTGCTTCACGACGACTGCGTCCCCCTGCACCTCGGCCGCCGTCACGTCGGCGGCGAGGCCGACGCCGAGCTTGGCGGCGACGCGCGGCGCGAGGTCCGCGCCCTGCGCCGAGGCGCTGAACACGGCCGCGCGGTAGCCGCCCGCCCTGATGCGCTCCGCCGCGGTCGCGGCGAGCGACTCGGCGTTGTACTGCGACAGCCCCGCGTGCTCCACGACGTGCACGACGTCGGCGCCGTGCGCACCGAGCGTGGCGGCGTGCCGCCCGACCCCGGGCGCGCCCGCGATCATGGCGTGCACCTCCCCCCCGCCGCTCGCGTCGGCGAGCCGGCGGGCGACGGTCACCGCCTCGAGCGCGACCTTGCGCAGCTCTCCGCCGCGCGTCTCCGCGAATGCAAACACGTTCGCCATCAGAGCACCTTGGCTTCCTGTTGGAGGAGTCGCACCAGCTCGGGGACGGCGGCGGCGCCCTCGCCGACGATGCGGCCGGCGGCGCGCTCCGCGGGGAGCTCGAGCTTCGCCACCGAGACGCGCGCCTCCCCGAGCTGCGCCGGCTTCACCTCGAGCGGCTTCTTCTTGGCCGCCATGATCCCCTTGAGCGCGGGGTACCGGGCCTGGGCGACGAGTCCCTGGTCGACTGTGACCACGGCCGGGAGCGGGAATTCCACGACCTCGACGGCGCCCTCGAGCGCCCGCTCCGCCGTGCCGCGCCCGTTCGCGACGTCGAGCTTCGACACGGCCGAGACGACGGGGAGGCCGAGCAGCTCGGCGACCATCGCCCCGGTGACGCCGTTCGACGAGTCGACGGCGACCTTCCCGAACATGATCAGGTCGTAGCCGCCCCCCTGCAGCTCGGCGGCCAGCGCGCGCGCGATCGCGAGCCCGTCGAAGGGGATCCTGTCGGCCTTGAGCTGCACGCCGCGGTCGGCGCCCATCGCGAGCGCCTTGCGGATCGTCTCCTGGACCGCGTCGGGGCCGAGGGAGATGACGACGACCTCCCCGCTCCCTTGCTTCTCCTTGAGCTGGAGCGCCGCCTCGACGGCCCACTCGTCGAAGTCGCTCATCGTGAACTTGAGGCCGGCCTCGTCGACGGACGTGCCGTCCCCGGCGATCTTGAAGCGCGCCTCCATGTCGGGCACGCGCTTGATGCACACGGCGATTCTCACCGCGCAGTCTCCATGTGAGAGAGTTCACGGGGAAAGTAAGCGGCGGGCTGGGCGGGCGGGAAGGCGGGGCGGTCGCGGCGGGGCCTGGTTCCGCACGGTCCGGAAAGGCACGAGCGGCGGGCGACCGGTAGTCGGTCGCCCGCCGCCCTTACACGCCGCCAGACGCGCGGCGGCCCCGCTCGGTCAGCCGTTGGCGCCGGCGATCGGCGGCTTCCCCTTGAGGCTCGGGTTGCTGTTCCGCTCGAGGTCTGGCAGCGGCAGGCAGCGCTGGCTTCCGTACGTGCCGCCGTTGTCGTAGGCCGCGCCCGCCGCCGGAATCTGGGGCAGGCCGAGGCGACGGGCGTCGTACATGCGCGTCCCCTGCAGGAAGAGCTGCCGGCTCCGCTCGGAGATGACCTCGTTCTGGATGGCCACCGGGTCGGAGCTGACGAAGGCGCCGGGGAGCCCGGCGGCGACGCGGAGCGCGTTGATGATGCTCACAGCGTTGGCCCCGCCCTGCGCCTCGGCGATGATCAGCTGCGCCTCCTCGTAGCTGGCGATCGGGATCGAGGTGCCGCCGGTGGGATACTTCTTGGCGGTGATCATGCGCGTCGTCCGGTCGTTGCCGATGACCGGCTTCCCCTTGGAATCGAGCGGGAACGCGAGCGCGACGCGGGTGTCGGCGGTGGTGTCGGTCGACGTGGCCGGGTCCTTCGTGGGTACCGTCAGGTTGACGTAGGTCGGCGACACCGACGCGAAGCCCGAGGAGAACTGGTCGTAGAGCCGGTTGATCTTCCTGTCCGACGCCCCGTCCTGGGTCGTGCCGACGACGAAGCCCTTCGGCACGTTTGCGGCGTCGGCCGCGGCCTCCGCCATCTTGCCGAGGTCGAGACGGGCACGAGCGCGGCCGGCGTAGGCGAACGCGGTGAGCTTCGCGTCCTTCGCCGCGGCCGCCGCGGTGAGCGCGGTCGTGAACTTCTCCTCGGCTAGGGCAAACACCTGCGCCGAAGTGAGCTCCGGCCCCTCGTCGATCGCCGTCGTGCAGAACATCTCGCCGAGCAGGATGCGGGCGTAGCCGGCGTAGATCGCCGCGCGGGCGATGAGCTGCTGCCGGTTTCCGCTCACCTCCTGGTCGGTCCACGCCTCGAGCCGCTTCTGCGCGTCGTCGGCCATGAAGCGCGCCTGCTGCAGCGGCGTGTAGATGCCGATGCTCTGCTGCACGTCGCACTGGTTGGCGGCGTAGAGCGTCTCGCCGGGGCCGACCGTGCGGCGGTCGTACGAGTAGCGGGCCGACGTCTGCGACGACTCGACGAGCTCGCCGCTGTTCAAGCCGCTGATGACGACGTGGGCGTTGAAGGCGCAGTCGAAGCGCGCGACCGCGCCCTGGACGAGCGTGTTGGCGTACGCCGGGTCGTTGAAGCTGCTGGCGTCGATCTTGTCGGGCGCCGTGGCGTCGAGCAGCCGGTTGCACCCGACCACCGCCGCCGCGAGCAACGTGGCCGTGGCCACGCGGCCCGCCGCGCGGCGCAGGGTCGCAGGAATCATGGTCTGCACGTTAGAAGCTCAGGTTGACGGTCGTGACGAACGAGCGGAGCTGCGGCAGGGTCGCCTGCTCCCACTGGCCGCCGCCGCGCGAGGCGTTGGCGCTCTGGAACGACGCCTCCGGCTCGAGCCCGCCGTAGGGTGTCCAGGTCATCAGGTTGCGGCCGGCCACGGTGAGCGAGACCGCGCTCGCGCCGAGGCGCGAGGTGAGCGACTGCGGCACGCTGTAGGTGAGCGAGAGCTCGCGGAGCTTCGTGTAGCTCGCGTCCTGGATCATCTTGTCGGTCACGAAGCCGGTGCCGAGGCTGTAGGCGCCGACGAGCGCCGGGTCGTACTCCTGCGGGTAGAAGTTCGCGCGGCAGATCCCGCGCAGGAAGCAGCGCACGCGGTCGTTGCCGTTCAGCTTCATGTAGCCGCGCTTGAAGTCCAGCTGGCCGGCGACGCGGAAGTCGCGCAGGAAGCGGAAGCCGGCGTTCAAGGCGCCCTCGACGTTCGGCAGCGTGCGGCCGACGTAGACGTCCGGCGCGCCCGCGCAGGCCATCGTGCCGCCGTTGCCGTCGTCGCAGACGACGTTCGAGATCTTCCCCGTCGCCTGGTCCACCGTCGCCCCGACCACCTTGCGCGCGTACCACGCGAAGGCCGGGCGTCCGACCTGGTTGCGAACCGCGGTGCCCACCTGCTGGAACTGGTCGCCGCCCAGGTTCTCGACCTTCGTCTCGTTCGTCGCGACGCTGAACTGGAAGTCGAGCGCCTGGCCGCCGCGCTGGAACGGCGTCCCGCGCAGCGCCACCTCGACGCCCTTACGGCTGAATTTTCCGGCGTTGATGTACTGGGTGCCCGGGTAGCCGGTGGACGGCGCGACCTGTCGCTGGACGATCGCGTCCTTGGTGGTGCCGTCGTAGTACGTGAACTCGACGCCCGCGCGATCGCCGAGGAACGAGGCGTCGAAGCCGAGCTCCGACTCCGCGCCGCGCTCCGGCTTCAGGTTCGGGTTGCCGATCGAGCCGGTCTCGATGCCGAACGGGGTCGCGTTGTAGATCGGCACCGTGGAGAACTCCGGCGGGGCCTGCCCCGACTCGCCGTACGCGGCGCGCAGCTTGAGCTGCGAGACGCCGGGCACGCGGAAGAAGGGCTCCTCGCTCGCGACCCACGCGAGCTGGTAGTGCGGGTAGACGATGTGCTTGAACTTCTTGCCGAACTGGCTGTTCTGGTCGGTGCGCACGCCCACCGTGGCGAACAGGCGGTCGCGCCAGCCGAGCTCCTCCTGCCCGAACAGGCCGACGGCGTTCGTCACGCGCGTGTAGCCCACCGTCGCCTGCTTGGCGGTGGTGGACGACACGGCGCTCAGGCCCGGCGCCGGGAAGTTCGACCCGAACGCCTCGTTGCGCCGCGAGTTCGACAGGTAGGCGTCGGTGCCGATCGTCGTCTTCGCCGTCAGGGTCGACGTCGGCGCCCAGTTGCCCGAGATGTTGTAGAGGACCGTCGTCAGCGTGTTGGCGCGCGTGTCGACGTCCACCGAGCCGGAGTCGGCCTCGTTGCCGAAGAAGAACGAGAGCTCCGGGTGCACGCCGGCGAGCGTCTGGTTCGTCTCGTCGGCGATGTCGGTGCCGATGACGAGGCGCTGGCTCCCCCACGACGCGAAGCGGTGCGTCGCCTCGACGTTGCCGGTGAAGCGCGTGAAGTCCTGGGTGTAGTGGTAGTTCTCCCAGTACGCCTCGGGCAGGCCGCTGCCGAAGCCCTGCGCCGGCGTGTTGATGCGCGTCGCCCGGCCGTAGTACGCCGAGAAGAGGGCGCCGCCGCACCCGGCCTCGCAGGCCAGGCTCGTGGTCCCCTTCTGGAAGCCGGTGTTCGCCGTGATGTCGAGGTTCGACAGGGGGCTGATCTGCACGCTGCCGCGGGCGCCGTAGCTCCGCTGCTTGTTGGACGGCTCGACGCCGTGCTGCAGGTCACTGTTGCCGGAGAGCCGGTAGCGCACCGCCGGGCTGCCGCCGCTCACGGCGAGGTTGTAGTTCTCGATCGGCCCGTCGTGCCAGATCGGGTCGCCCCAGGACTTGCGCTCCTTGGCGATGTTGAAGGCGACGATCTGGCCGTTGATCCGGTCGTAATTGGCCGGCAGCCGCTCCTCGGCGTTGGCGAACTGGTTCATCCCCTGGCGGATCGTCGCGTCCCACCGCGGCTTCCCCTGCGACCCGCGCTTGGTGATGATCTGGATGACGCCGTTCACGGCCTGCGTGCCGTAGAGCGCCGTCGCCGCCGGCCCCTTGACGACCTCGATGCTCTGGATGTCGTCGGGGCTGAAGTCGTTCCAGCGCGTCGTGGTGCTCGCCTCGAACGCCTGGTTCGACGGTCCCGTGCCCTGCTGGTTGTTGACGCGGACCCCGTCGACGTAGACGAGCGGCGCGTTCTGGAGCGCCATGCTCCCGCCGCCGCGGATGCGCACCGTGGCGCCCGACCCGACGTTCCCCGAGTTGGCGAGGAGGGTGACGCCGGGCGCGCGGCCGTTCAGGAGGCCCTGCACGTTCTGCACGGGCTCCGTCTTCACGAGGTCGGCGGCGTTGATCGTCGAGATGCTGTTGCCGATCTGCCTGCGTGACGTCGCGTTGACGGTACCGGTGACGACGACCTCGTCGAGCTGCACGGGGCGCTCGCTCATGACGATCTGGACGCCCGCCGCGCCGACGCGGGCGGTGACGCGGGCCGGGGCGTAGCCGACGCGGCGCGCCTCGAGCGTGACCGTCTCGCCGGCGACGCCGGCGATCCGGAAGCGGCCGCCGGCGTCGCTCGCGGCGCCCCGGTTCGTTCCGACGACGCTGACCTGCACGTCGGGAAGGGGACGCTGCGACCCGGCGATGACGACGACGCCGTCGACGACGCCGACCGGTTGCTGCGCCGCCGGCTGCTGGGCACCGGCCGTCGTCCACGCGGGCGCGGTGACGCCGAGTGCCGCGGCGCCGAAGGCCACTGCCAGCGGTACGAGGTTGAAGGGTCGACACGCCGGCGAACGCCGGCGGTCGGGGGACGCGAGGACCGACCCGACTACTCTCATCATGGAGCCTCCTGCGGACAGGAGAAGGAGAGGGCGGTCCCGCCGAGCGCTCGCCCGGCGGGCGCGTCGCCAGGGCGCCCGAGGAGGGAGGGGGTACCCGAGTGCGGCGACGACTTCCAGAGGAGCGTCGGGGCTCCGCGAACGCACGCCGCGGAGCCCCGTCGCCGTGTGGGGCGCAACCATAAGTGCCCGGAGCCGGCACGGCAAGGGCGAATCGCGCCCTCGGCCTTCGTTAGGCTCCCACCCACACCCCGCGCTGCACCCCGCACCACGGGGGCACGCCTCGCCCCCACCCTTCAAACATCCGAGTGTGCCGGCTACTCCTTCCGCACGCGGATCGCCGGCCGCGACACGACCGCCGCGTCCACCGGTGCGCTCTCCTTCCCCAGGCGGTCCACCGCGGTGACGACGACCCGCTCGGGCACCCCCTCCCCCGCCCCGCCGACGACGCGCGTCCGCATCGCACCCGAGAGCACCTCGCTCCGCCAGGCGCCGTCGGCGCCGAGCACGCGCACCGTCCAGAGCCAGGGCGCGCGCGCCTTCGCGCGCGTCGCGATCGAGAGCACCAGGTCTCCCGTCACCGGGTCGCGCGACACGCGCGCCGCCGCCGGCGCGGCCGCCCGCGGGGCGCCGCGCAGCCAGGGCGTCGCAGGCACGAGCGCCGGCTCCGCGTACGGGCCGCGGCCGAGCGAGTCGGCGAGACCCGCGACGTTGCGGAGCAGCGGCGCCATGCTGAACAGCACGTTGCCGGTCGCGCCCGGCGCGGTTCGCGTCAGGCGGATCTGCTCCAGCACCTCCGCCACCGGCCACGCCTTCGCCCGTGCGTTGACGTTGCCGACGTTGTTCCCCGGCCAGAGGTGCCGGCCGCGCGCGTTCTGCGCCGACCACCAGTCGAGGAGCGCGCCGTAGGCGTGCGCGGTGTCGGTCGTCGCCCAGTAGAGCTGGGGGGTGAGATAGTCCACCCACCCGCGCTGCAGCCAGCCGCGCGCGTCGGCGTAGAGGAGCGCGTACGCGTCGAAGCCCTTGATCTGGGCCGGGTTGCCCGGCCGCCAGATGCCGAACGGGCTGACCCCGAACTTCACCCACGGCTTGGCGGCGTGGATCGAGTCGCCCAGCTCCCGGATGAGCAGGTCGACGTTGCGACGGCGCCAGTCGTCGCGCGCCAGCGCGCCGCCGCCCCGCCGGTAGCGCTCCCAGCTCGCGCCGTCGGGGAACTCCAGCCGCTGTCCGGTGAGCGAATCGATCTCGGGATAGGGGTAGAAGTAGTCGTCGATGTGGATGCCGTCCACGTCGTAGCGGCGCGCCACGTCGGTGAGGACGCGCACGGTCGCCCGCCGGACCTCGGCCTCGCCGGGGTCCAGCCAGACGTAGCCGCCGTACTCGCGGGCCAGCGCCGGCCGGGTGCGGGAGACGTGCGTCGACGCCGGGTCGCCGACGTGGCTCCGGTGGCGCGCCCGGTACGGGTTGAACCACGCGTGGAGCTCGAGGCCCCGGCGGTGCGCCTCGGCCACCGCGAAGGCGAGCGGGTCCCAGCGCGGCTCCGGGGCGCGCCCCATCTGGCCGGTCAGGTACTCCGACCACGGCTCGTACGGCGAGGCGTAGAGCGCGTCGGCGGCGGGGCGCACCTGCAGCACCACCGCGTTGAGGCGCAGCGCGGCCGCGCGGTCGAGGATCGCGAGCAGCTCCGTCTGCTGCTGCCACGCCGGCAGCCCCGGTCGCGACGGCCAGTCACCGTTGGCGACGGAGACGACCCAGACGCCGCGGAACTCCCGCCGGATGGGCGGCGGCGGCTCGGGGGTGGAGCGCGCGGCGCGCGGCACGCGCGGGGCGCCCTGCGCTAGGAAGGCGCGCGGCGAGAGGAGTGCGGCCGCCGCCAGCGCGACCAGGGCGGCGCGCGAAAAACACGCCCAGGTACCGGGTACCTGGGCGTGCCGAGCGAGGTGCGAGTCGGTCTTCGTCACTTGAACGCGTTGAGCCCCGTGATCGCCTGGCCGAGGATCAGGGAGTGGATGTCGTGCGTCCCCTCGTACGTGTAGACACTCTCGAGGTTCGCCATGTGGCGCATCGACGCGTACTCGGCGAGGATGCCGTTGGCGCCGAGCAGGCGCCGCGCCTCGCGGGCGATGTCCGTCGCGATGCTGACGTTGTTCCGCTTGGCGAGCGACACCTGCGTCGGCGTGAAGGTGCCCGCGTCCTTCATGCGGCCGAGGTGGAGCGAGAGGAGCTGCCCCTTCACGATCTCGGTGAGCATGTCGGCGAGGCGCGCCTGCTGGATCTGGAAGCCGCCGATCGGCCTGTCGAACATGACGCGGTTCTTCGAGTACGAGACCGCCTCCTCGTAGCAGGCGATCGCCGCGCCCAGTGCGCCCCACGAGATGCCGTAGCGCGCCTGCGTGAGGCACATGAGGGGGCTCTTGAGCCCGTTCGACTTCGGGAGGATCGCGTCCGCGGGGAGTCGCACGTCCTCGAGCACAAGCTCGCTCGTGTCGGAGGCGCGGAGCGAGAGCTTCCCCTTCTGGTCCTTCGCCGTGAAGCCCTTCGTATCAGTGGGCACGAGGAAGCCGCGGATCGACTTGTCGCTCCTGTCCTCGGGCTGTCCGTGCATCTGCGTCTTCGCCCAGACGACCGCGACGTGCGCCTGCGAGCCGTTGGTGATCCACATCTTGGCGCCGTTGAGCACGAACGTGCCGTCGGCCTGCTGGCGCGCGGTGGTGATCATCCCGCTGGGATTCGACCCGTAGTCGGGCTCCGTGAGCCCGAAGCAGCCGATCGCCTCACCCTTCGCCATCCGCGGCAGCCAGTGGCGCTTCTGCGCGTCGCTCCCGAAGGCGTAGATGGGGTACATGACCAGCGCGCCCTGCACCGACGCGAAGGAGCGGATCCCGGAGTCGCCGCGCTCCAGCTCCTGCATGATGAGCCCGTAGGCGACGTTGTTGAGGCCCGCGCAGCCGTACTCCTCGGGGAGGTTGGCGCCGAGGACGCCGAGCTCCGCCATCTCGGGGATCAGCTCCTTCGGGAACTTCCCCTCGACGTAGTACTTGCCGATGATCGGCAGCACGCGCTCGTCGACGAAGCGGCGGACGGAGTCGCGGATCGCCCGCTCCTCCTCGCTCAGCGCGGCGTCGATGTTGAACAGGTCGCTCTCGCGCGGCTTGAGATGGGCGGACGGCAGCGCCGTCGCCGTCTCGGCGTGGCCGGGGGCGATTTCGGTAGCCATGCGACGGATGGGTCGGGCTGGCAGAGCCAGCGTGAGGGCGCCGACGTGCGGCGCGGCAGTGTCGAGGTGAAAGATGGGCGAGAGCGGCTGCGGCCGGGAGTGGGGAGTCGCCGGCGCGGCGCCGGCGACTCCCGCATCCGCGCGCCCTAGCCGCGCCCCATCACCGCCGCCACCCTGGACCGGAACTCCTCCAGCGTGAACGGCTTCTCGACGAACGCGGCACCGTCGGCGCGGGCGCGTCGCTGATCGACGGCGCGCTCGCTGTACCCCGACATGTAGATGACGGCGACGCCGGGGTGGCGGCGCTTGACGTCGGCGGCGAGCTCGGGACCGCTCGCGCCGGGCATGACGACGTCGGTGACGAGGAGGTCCAGGGCACCGTCGAGCCGTTCGAGCAACCGGAGCGCATCGGCCGCGCTCGGCGCCGAGAGGACGCGGTAGCCCGTCTGGCGCAGCACGGCGCAGGCGAGCTCGCGGACGCTCGTCTCGTCCTCCACCACGAGCACCGTCGCGCCCTGCCGCGGCACCGAGTCCCGGAGGGGGGTGGCCCCGGTCTCACGCGGCGCGGGGAGCGGCTCGTCCGTCGCCGGCAGGTGGACGCGAACGGTCGTCCCCTTCCCCGGCGCGCTCTCGACGCGCACCTCTCCCCCGGACTGCTTCACGATCCCGTAGACCGTGGCGAGCCCGAGCCCCGTCCCGTGGCCGACGTCCTTGGTCGTGAAGAACGGCTCGAACATGCGCGAGCGCGTCGCCTCGTCCATCCCGACGCCCGTGTCGCGGACGGAGAGCGCGACGTAGGCGCCCGGCGGTAGCCCGGCGCGGCGCGCCGCGGCGCCGGCGCCGACCACGACGTCCGCCGTCGCCACCGTCAGGTGCCCCCCGGCCGGCATCGCGTCGCGCGCGTTGAGCACGAGGTTGAGGAGCACCTGCTCGAGCTGCGACGGGTCGGCCTTCACGTGGCCGGGTCGCGCGCCGAGCTCGAGGCGCACGTCGATGTGCTCGCCGATCAGGCGGCGCACCATCCCCTCCATCCCGGCGGCGACGGCGTTCAGGTCGAGCACCACCGGCTGCAGCACCTGCCGGCGGCTGAAAGCCAGGAGCTGCGCCGTGAGCGCCGCGGCGCGGTCGGCGGCGCTGCGGATCGCGCCGAGGTCCGTGCGGAGCTGGTCGAGGGGCGGCTGCGCGTCCTCGTCGTCGCCGCCGGCCGGCGATGGCGCGCCCGCCGCGCCCGGGTCCTCGGCGAGCGCGTCGAGCGTGACCAGCCCGAGCTGGCTGTACCCCTTGATCGCCGTCAACAGGTTGTTGAAGTCGTGCGCGATCCCGCCGGCGAGGCGCCCGACCGCCTCCATCTTCTGCGCGTCGCGGAGCTGCGTCTCGAGCCGGCGCCGCTCGGTGATGTCGTCGACGAGGACGAGCCGCGCCCGCCGGCTGCCGAACGGCACCGGGTGCGAGAGGACGTGCACGTCCAGCACGCGCCCGTCGCGCGTGAGGTGGCGCCATTCGCTCGCGCCGTCCGGCACGCTCGCCATCTCCGAGACGCGGCGGACGACGCGGTCGACGTCGTCCCGGGGACGGATGTCGAGGATCGTCATGGCGAGGAACTCCTCGCGCGACCAGCCGTACGCCTCGACCGCGGCGCGATTCACCGCCAGGAAGCGGAAGGTGTCCACGTCGTAGACCCACGTCGGACGCGGGTTGGCCTCGAAGAGGAGCCGGTAGCGCGCTTCGGTCTCGCGCAGCATCGCGCGCCCCTCGTCGTCGGCGGCGCTCGCCGCGCGCGCGGCGGCGCGCAGCTCCACCTCCACCGCCACGGCCTGGGCGACGTCGGCGAGGAGCGCCTGCTCGGCGTCCGTGAACTCGCGCGGCTCGTGCGCGAACGCGCTCAGCATTCCGATCGTGTGTCCGTCGGGCGTGCGGATCGGGACGCCGAGGAAGGCGGCCACGCGCAGCGCCGCGAGCCCCGCGTGCCCGCGTCCCAGCGGGTGGCTCGGCACGTCGGCCACGGCGAGGGGCGTCTCGGTGGCGAAGACGTGCTGCGAGAGCGGACAGCCGAACGGCGTGCCCGGGCGCGGTCCACCGTCACCGGGGAATCCGAGACAGCTCCGGGCGTGGAGACCGACACCGCCGGCGACGGCGATCGACGCCATGGGGACGCGCAGCAGCGCCGCGGCCAGTCGGACGGCACGGTCGAAGGTGGACGCCGGCGCGAGCGCGGCCGGGTCGTCCGGTGCGATGGGCAGCGCGCGCGGGGCGCTGCCGTCGGCGCGGAAGAGCGGGTGCGTCGAGGGGGGGGTGCGCTCGGACATGCCCCCAAGATGTGGCCGCGGGGCGCTTTCCGCACGGGTGCCGCCGGCGCGGCTACGCCGCCGACTCCCCGCGCCGCCCCACCACCCGCCGCGCCGCCGGGGTGATCCCGACCTCGCGCGACTTGCGCCGGAAGCCGGCGCCGTGGTCGATCGGGAGCCCCGTCTCGTCCTGCCACTGGTGCACCATCTCGTGCAGCAGCGTGTGCAGCGCCTCCTCCCATCCGTGCCGCCGGATGTGGGAGCGCCCGATCACGATCTCCGCCGGGAGCCCCGACGGTGTGGCGGCCGTGTAATGGCCGAGCCGGCGGCGGAGACGGCGCGAGACGCGGATCGGCACCGGGCGGAGCGCGCCGCCGAAGTAGCGGTCGTTGTACCGACGGTGCCACTCGACGAGGACGCGCACCATCGGCTCGTCCTCGGGGCGGGTGCGCTCGCGGGCGCGCAGCGGCGCGGCCGGCGGCGCCGCGCCCCGCTCGCTCACGGCGTGCACCGGGTGGGCGAGGATCACGCGCTGCGCGGCGGCGCGCTGGGCGCGGCTGCGCGCCTGCACGAAGGCGACGATGGCGCGCAGCACGTCCTCGGGCGCCTCCGCGTAGCCCTGGTGGACGCGCAGCTCGCCGCCACGGAAGCTCACCATCACGGTGCGGTTGCGCGTCAGGCGGCAGCGGTCGATCCCCCCGCCGGGCGCGGCGGTGGTGGGAAGCCCGTGGGCGCGGAGCCGCGCCAGGAGCTCGTCGGCGGCGCGCTGCGCGGCCCGTCGGGAGGAGCGCGGCCTGGCGACCGGCGCGGCCGGCGGGTGCGGCGCCGGGTGCGGCGTGGCCGGCGGCACGGACCGCGGCGCCGCGAGATCGAGCGTGAGTTGCGACCGGTCCGCCGCTCCCTTCCCCTTCGCCCCGGCCGGAAGGCCGAAGAGATGCGTCAGCGCTCCCTGCACTAGCGCTCGAAGCACCGGACCGGGCCCGGGTCGAACCGTCGCGCGTCGGCGTGCCAGATGTGCGTCACCACCTCGATCGTCCTCGGCGTGATCGAGATGACGTTGTACGACGAGGGGCGGCCGCCGCGCGAGCGGTTCGACACCGTCCCCGCCGTGGACACGATCGTCCCCTTGCGGGTGTGCTCGACGTAGTGGATCGCCTCCTGGTGGTCGTGCCCGCAGAGCACCAGGTCCACCCCCATGTCGGCGAACGCGCCGAGGATGCGGGGCGTGTTCTTGAGCCCGTGGCGCTGCGAGAGCTCCCCCTTCACCGGGTTGTGGTGCATCACGATGACCCGGGCGTCGCTCCCCGGAGCGTCGCCGAACAGGCGACGCGCGCGCTCGAGCTGCGCGCGCGTGAGGTCGCCGATGATCGAGATGTCGCGCACGTTCCAGGTCAGGGTGCGGTGCGTGACCCCGTGCGAGGTGTTGAGTCCGACGAAGATCGCCCCGGGCACGCGCAGCTCCGGCTCGAGGTCCTCGCTGATGTAGGCGCGGTAGTTCTCGTACACCCGGTCGCGGTCGCCGAGGCCGAGCGGCGCGCGCCACCAGTGGACGTCGTGGTTCCCGGGGACGACGATCGTCTCGCTCCGCCGCTGCGCGTCGCGCAGGAAGACCTCCGCGCGCTGGAACTCGCCGGCGCGCGCGCGCTGCGAGAGGTCGCCCGAGACGGCGACGACGTCGAACCGCTCGCGCTCCATCGTCGCCTCGATCGCCTCGATCTGCGTCGGCACGGCCGGCCGGCCGAAGTGGAGGTCCGAGACGTGGAGGACTCTCAGGGGCATGAGAACGAGTCGCGGGTGGTGGCCCCCGCCACGTTCGGCGCGCCAGGCTCGGCGCGCGGGCCACGTGGCGGGGCAAGGGAGCGTGGAGCGCGTAGCGCGGAGGGAGCCACTACCCGCTTCACGCCGCCGTCAGAGTCTCTCGATGATCGCGTCCGTAAACTCGTCCGTCGTCGCCGTGCCGCCGAGGTCGCGCGTGAGAACCGTGCCCTCACGCACCAGCCCCTCGAAGGCTCCGCGGATGCGGGTCGCCCGCTCGCGGTCGCCGATGTGGTCGAGCATCATGCAGGCCGCCAGCAGCAGCGCGCCGGGGTTGGCGACGTTCTTCCCGGCGATGTCGGGGGCCGTGCCGTGCACCGCCTCGAAGATCGCCCCGGAGCGGCCGATGTTCGCGCCGGGCGCGAGCCCCAGCCCGCCGACGAGCCCCGAGACGAGATCCGAGAGGATGTCGCCGAAGAGGTTCGTCGTCACGATGACGTCGAAGCGCTCGGGGTGGAGCACGAGCTTCATCGCCATCGCGTCGACGATCTGCTCCTCGAACTCGACGCGCCCCGCGTACTCCTTGGCGATCTCGCGGCCGACGTCGAGGAAGAGCCCCTGCGAGTACTTCAGGATGTTCGCCTTGTGGACGATCGTCACCTTCCGGCGCCCGTGCGCGAGGGCGTACTCGAAGGCGTATCGCACGACGCGCTCGGAGCCGAAGCGCGTGATCACGGCCAGCGACTCGGCCACCGCCTTGGGGTCGTCGCCGATGCGCACGTAGTGCTCGATGCCGATGTAGAGCCCCTCGGTGTTCTCCCGCACGAGGACGATGTCGACCTTCTGGAAGCGGCCGTTGCGGAGGATGACGTGCGCCGGCCGGACGTTCGCGTACAGGTCGAAGGTCTTGCGGAGGGCGACGTTCACCGAGCGGTACCCCTCACCGACGGGCGTCTCGAGCGGCCCCTTGAGCGCCAGTCCCGTGCGGCGGATCGAGTCGAGCGTCACGTCCGGCATCGGGTCGTGCCAGCGCGTGACGGCGGACATCCCGGCGAGCTGCCGGTCCCACTCGATGTCGGCGCCGGCGGCCTCGAGCACGCGCACGGTCGCGTCGGTGATGCTCGGGCCGATCCCGTCGCCCGGGATGAGAGTGACTTTCGTGGCCATATGAGTGCGTTCGGTCGTTGCGTGCGGGAGGGCGGTGCGGCGGGTCCGTCAGCCGGCGCGCGCGCCGGAGCGCGCCGGAACGGGGGAGAGCGTCGGGAGAGCCAGCACGGTCACCGGGCTCAGCGGGGCGCCACGAGGTCGGCGACGCGGCCGGCGACGCCGGCGGCGAGCGCCGGTGAGAGGCGCGGCGCGGGGTCGCTCGCCACGTCACCCGACCAGCGCACCTTCGCGGCGCGCGCGTCGACGAGGGCGAGGCGAAGGATCGCGCGTCCGGAAGCCGCCGCCGCGCCCGGCGCCGTGATGCCGCCCGCCGACGCCGGCGCCGCCACCCGCTCGAAGCGCAGCTCGACGGGGACGAGCACGTAGCGCGCGTCGCCGAGCGCGACGACCGTCCGCAGCTCCGACGCGAGCGGCTCCGCGAGCGGCTCGCCCCCCCGCGGCGCGCGGGCGCCGGGGAGCAGCGGCGCGACGCCGAGCGCGTGCGGGTCGGTCGCGAAGGTCGGGTTGCGGCGCGCCGAGCGGACGACGTCGCGGGGCATCACCCACCCGCGCCCCACTCCGCGATCGGCGAGCGCGAAGGCGATCTCGTCGTCGAGGTTCGCGAGATACGTCGCCGGCGAACCGGCCTCGGCGAGCCAGCCGAGCGCACCGGCGTCGCGCAGCCGCTGCGCGGGGACGAGGACGATGCGCTCGCCAGCGACGGCGGCGAGCGGCGCGGCGGCCGGCGCGGGGCGCGAGCCGTCGCCGCTCGCGGGGGCGGCCGCAGGGCGCGACGCGCAGCCCGCGGCCCCCGCGAGCGCGATCGCCAGCGCGACGACTTTCGGATGGAGAGCGGGCAGGCGTGTCATGGCGGTCGGCGAAAGCTAACGTCCGACCCCGGCGAACGGCAGAGAGCGCCGGCGGGGCACGACCGTCGCGCCGGCGCGGCTCCGGTCACCGCCGCTCAGGAGAGCGCTCGAAGGCGGTCGTGCGAGCGCCGCCGGCGCAGGAGCGCGAGCGCGAACTGCCCCACCTCCGCCAGGTGCGACGTGTGGCGCTCCCGCGGCCGCGTCGCGAGGTAGTGGCGCATCTGCCCGAGCGATTCGCGGAGCTGCGTCTCGTGCCAGAACGCCTGCGCTCCGCGCCCGAGCAGCCCCGCATACAGGCCGGCGGCCACGTGGTAGGCCATCGACCGGTACAGCCACGCCGGCACGCCGAAGAGCGTGAGCCAGTACGGCGGCGCCGAGACGAGCGCGCCGGACCGGTCGTAGTGCTCGTCCGCGCGCTCGAGACGCGCGACCATCCGGCCGTGGTCGGAGTGCCAGCGCCGGTGATAGCGCTTCTCGAGGCGGTTCGGCTGGACTTCGGCGGCGATGCAGATGTCCGGCGAGTAGAGCCCGCGCCGGCCGGCGCGCCAGAGGCGGAGCTCGAACTCGTGGTCCTCGACCGCCGAGACGGCGCCCGGCTCGTGCTGGAAGGCCGGGTCGAAGCCGCCGAACTCGTCGAACACCTCGCGCCG
The DNA here is from genome assembly GCA_045804285.1 of Gemmatimonadaceae bacterium. Classification (GTDB taxonomy): domain Bacteria; phylum Gemmatimonadota; class Gemmatimonadetes; order Gemmatimonadales; family Gemmatimonadaceae; genus DATMHT01. Next base: position 95,026 of record JBJMNL010000256.1, on the reverse strand, counting down.
CACCGCGAGGCTCGCGCCGACCAGGCAGAGCGGCTTGGAGCGGTCGACGTAGCGGGGCTCGTCGCCGAAGTCGCTGATGGCGAGCGGCGCCCAGTGCTCGCGCGTCAGCCAGCGCGGGGGATCGGCCGGCCACCGCGGGAGGATCCTGCCGCCCACGAAGTCCGCGTCCGGGTGCGCGTCGAGGGCGCGGACGATCGCCGCGACCCAGTCGGGCGCGACCCGCACGTCGTCGTCCGTGAAGGCGACGATCCGGCCGCGCGCGCGGGCGACGCCGGCGTTGCGGCCGTGGGAGAGCCCCTGCCGCCGCTCGAACGCGTAGCGGAGCCGGCCGTCGCCGGCCGCCGCGTGCTGCAGCTCCTCGACCACCCGCCTGGTGTTATCGATGGAGTTGTTGTCGACCACGATGAGCTCGAAGCTCGGCCCCCCTGGCTGCTGATCGAGCACACTGGCGATCGCTGCCGGAAGCTGGTCGCAACGGTTGTGCGTGCTGATGACGACGGACACCTCAGGCGGCTCCACCAGGGGCTGCCAGCGTGTCGAGGACGACTGCTCCATCGGATCCATCGGACTCACTGCCTCGAACGGGTACTGCCACGGCTGTCGTGCGGGCGCGCGCCGCCGCACGACCCCGCCATCGACGCGGGGAGGGAAAGCTCTGCAGGTCGTGGGCCTCCGCGACGTGCCGGCTCCACGTTGACCGGCCCGGCTCGTGTCCGCACATTGGTCGCGTCCGCCATCCCCCGGAGCCCCATTCGCATGTCCAAGAGCTCGTCCGCCGTCCTCTGGGCGCTCGTCGCCCTGGCCGGCGCCGGCGCGTTCGCCTGGCTCGCCCTCTCGCGCGGCGAGACGGTGAGCGCCGCCTGGCTGCTCACGGCGGCCGTCTGCAGCTATCTCGCCGCCTACCGCTTCTACAGCCGCTTCATCGCCACCCGCGTCTTCGCGCTCGACGCGACGCGCCCCACCCCCGCCGTGCGCCTCGGCGACGGGCGCGACTACGTGCCGACCAACCGCTGGATCGTCTTCGGCCACCACTTCGCGGCCATCGCCGGCCCCGGCCCGCTCGTCGGGCCCACCCTCGCGGCGCAATTCGGGTTCCTGCCGGGCGCGCTCTGGATCGTGGTCGGCGTCGTGCTCGGCGGCGCGGTGCAGGACTTCGTCGTGCTCGCCGCCTCCGTGCGGCGCGACGGCAAGTCGCTCGGACAGATGGCGAAGGAGGAGATCGGTCCCCTCGCCGGGTTCACGGCGCTCGTCGCCGTGCTCGGCATCATGATCGTCCTCATCTCGGTCCTGGCTCTCGTCATCGTCAACACGCTCAAGGCGAGCCCGTGGGGCACGGTGACGATCGGCCTCACCGTGCCGATCGCGATGCTCATGGGCGTCTACCTGCGGTGGGTGCGGCCGCACCGCGTGCTCGAGGCGAGCGCGATCGGCGTCGTGCTCCTCGTGCTCGCGCTCTACGCCGGCCGCTGGGTCGCCGAGAATCCCGCGCTCGCGCCGGCGTTCACGTTGCGCGGGACGACGCTGGCCTGGCTGCTCATGGCGTACGGCTTCGCCGCGTCCGTCCTCCCGGTCTGGCTGCTCCTCGCGCCCCGCGACTACCTCTCGGCCTTCGTCAAGATCGGCGTCGTCGTCGCGCTCGCCGTCGGCATCGTTGCCGTGCTCCCGCCGCTCGAGATGCCTGCCCTCACGCGCTTCACCGACGGCACCGGGCCGGTGTTCGCGGGGAAGCTCTTCCCCTTCGCCTTCATCACGATCGCCTGCGGCGCGATCTCCGGGTTCCACGCCCTCATCGCCTCCGGCACGACGCCCAAGCTCCTCGAGCGGGAGACCGACGCGCGCATGGTGGGCTACGGCGCGATGCTCGTCGAGTCGCTCGTCGCGATCATGGCGCTCATCGCGGCCTGCGTGCTCACGCCCGGCGTCTACTTCGCGATCAACGCTCCCGCCGCCCTCCTCGGCCCCACCGTCGAGAGCGCGGCGCGCGCGATCCAGCAGTGGGGCTTCGCCGTCTCGCCCGCGGAGCTCGCGGCGCTCGCGAAGCAGGTCGGCGAGCCGTCGCTCCTCGCACGCACCGGCGGCGCGCCGAGCCTCGCGGTGGGGATGGCGCACATCTTCTCGCGCGCCCTCGCCTTCCTCGGCGGCGCGGGGGGCGGCGCGATGGCGCTCTGGTACCACTTCGCCATCATGTTCGAGGCGCTCTTCATCCTCACGACGCTCGACGCCGGGACGCGCGTCGGCCGCTTCATGCTCCAGGACCTCGGCCGCCACCTCTGGGCCCCCATCGGGCGCGTCTCGTGGTACCCGGCCGTCGTGCTGTCGAGCGCGCTCTTCGTGGCGATGTGGGGGCACTTCCTCTACCAGGGCGTGACCGATCCGCTCGGTGGCATCAACTCGCTCTGGCCGCTCTTCGGCATCGCCAACCAGCTCCTCGCGGCCGTCGCGCTGTGCGTGGGCACGACAGTCATCGTGAAGATGGGGAAGGCGCGCCACGCCTGGGTCACGCTCCTCCCCCTCGCCTGGCTCGTCGTCGTCACGATGAGCGCGGGGTGGCTCAAGATCTTCTCCCCCGACCCCAAGCTCGGCTTCCTCGCCGCCGCACGCGCGCTCACCGACGCCGCCGCGTCCGGCGCGCTCCCGCCGGGCGTCGCGGACGCGACCGCGGCCGCCCGCATGGCATTCAACGCGCGCCTCGACGCCGCCGTCGCCGCCTTCTTCATGCTCTCCGTGGCCGTGATCCTCGGCGACTCGCTGCGCGAGTGGCTCCAGGTGCTGGCCGGCCGCAAGCCGGCCCGGTCGACCGAGGTTCCCTTCGAGCGGGCGGCGGGCGCCGCCGTGGCGGGCGACTGATGCGGCCGCCCTCGCCGCGCCGGAGTGCCGCCCCCCCGATGGCGTTCGACGTCGTCGCCGGCGCCTGGCTGCGGCGCGCCGGCCGCGCGCTGCGCGACGTCCTCGGCGTCCCCGACTACGGCCGCTACGTCGCCCACCTGGAGGAGCGCCATCCGGGCGCGCGCCCGATGTCGCGCGACGAGTTCGTGGCCGCGCGCCTCCGGGCGCGCTACGAGCGACCCGGCTCCCGCTGCTGCTGACGGCGCCTCTCCGGCCCTCGGCTCTCGCGCGACAGGCGGCGCCCGCGGGCCCGCCCCCGCTTCGCGGTCAGGACGCGGCGCGCGGCGGCCGCCGGCCCGGCGCCACCAGCGCCATCCCCACGCACGCGGCGAGCGCGAGCGCGGCGCCGAAGGCGAAGGCCGCGCCCGCGCCGCGAAGGTCCCAGATCGCGCCGAACAGGATCGACGCCGGGAGCGCACCGAGCCCGATGGCGAGGTTGTACCAGCCGAAGGCCGTGCCGCGGCGAGCGGCGGGAACGAGGTCGGCCACGAGCGCCTTCTCGGTGCCCTCCGTGAGCCCGAAGAAGACGCCGTAGACCGCGAACAGCACCCACACCTGCCACGCCGCGTCGGCCCGACCGAAGGCGAAGTAGACCACGGCGTAGAGCAGCCAGCCGGCGACGATCAGCGGCTTCCGCCCGATGCGGTCCGAGAGCGCGCCGCCCGGCGCGCTCGAGGCGGACTTCACCACGTGCAGCATCGCCCACAGGATCGGCACGAGCGCGACCGACACCCCGAGCTGCGTCGCGCGGAGGATCAGGAAGGCGTCGGTCGAGTTCCCGAGCGTGAAGAGGAGGACGACGCCGAGGAAGGCCCAGAAGCGCCGGCTGAGTGGTGGCGCTGTTTCGGTGCGAGCGGCGGCGGCGCGGTGGTGCGCGGTGGAGGGGTCGCTGCTAACGTGGTTCTCGGGGGGGGCCCCCCGCGCCACCCCGCTCGCCGGCAGCCCGGCCGCCCCACCCTCCCACTCCGCCATCACCGCCGGCGCGTCGTCCGCCGGCGCTCCGCCGGCACGCTCGGCCGCCCCCGTCGCGCGCGCGCCCCTCTCCCCGCGTCCGGGCGTTTCGCGTACCGCCGTCACGAGGACGAGCACGGCGATCAGCCCCGGGATCGCGGCGAGCCAGAAAACCGGGCGCAATGGCACTCCGCCCCACTGGAGCACCGCGAACGCCACCAGCGGCCCCACCACGGCCCCCGCGTGGTCCGCCGAGCGATGGAAGCCGAACGCCCGCCCGCGGATCGCCGGGTCGACCGAGTCCGCGATCAGCGCGTCGCGCGGCGACGAGCGGATCCCCTTCCCCACCCGGTCGGTGAGCCGGATCAGGAGCACCTGCGCCGGCGACGTCGCCGCGGCGATCAGCGGGCGGGCGGCCGACGCCAGCGCGTAGCCGGCGACGACGAGCGGCTTGCGCCGCGTGACGCGGTCCGACCACCACCCGCTCGCCAGCTTGAGAAGCGCCGCCGTGCTCTCCGCCGCCCCCTCGATCGCGCCGATGAAGCTCGCGCTCCCACCCAGCACGCTGCTCAGGAACACCGGGAGCAGCGGATAGATCATCTCGCTCGAGACGTCGGTGAAGAAGCTCACGACGGCGAGCGCGACGACGTTGCGGGGAAGGCGCCGCGCGCCGCGCTGCGGGCGGGGCGCGTGCGCCCCCGCCGTCGAGCGAGCGCGAGCGCGCTCCGGTGTGGGCGTCGGCGGCGCGCTCACCCGCGGCCGCCCCACGCGGCGCTCCATTCCTGGATCAGGTCGTGCATCGTCTGGTCGGTCGGGATCGGGAGGGCGGAAATCTAGTGCGGGCGCGCCGGCCGCGGCGCCCCGGAGCGCCCGCCCCCGCTCCGCTCCGGACGCGACTTGCGTAACCCGCGCGCGTCGCACATCTGATAGTCATGGCTCAGCCACGCCCTTCCCGCACGGCACGCGCCCACGACGCGCTGCGCCACGCCCGCGACCGCCTCGCCGGGCGGGACGACGAGATCGTCGGCGCGCAGGTGGCGCTCACCCAGATCGCCGCCCCCACCGGGCAGGAGGAGCGGCGCGCGGCGTGGGTCGCCCAGCGCTTCACCGCCCTCGGCCTCGCCGACGTCCGCACCGACCGCGCTGGCAACGTCATCGGCTGCCGGCCGGGCGCGCCGCAGGCCGACGCCGGCGCCCCCGTCGTCGTCTGCGCCCATCTCGACACCGTCTTCCCGGCCGACACCGCCCTCGGCGTGCGCCGCCACGGCAGGCGGCTCGTCGGGCCGGGCATCGGCGACAACGGACGCGGGCTCGCCGGCATGCTGGCGCTCGCCCAGGAGATCGACGGCCGGCGGCTGCGCACGCTCCGCCCCATCGAGTTCGTGGCGACGACGGGCGAGGAAGGGCTTGGCGACCTCCGTGGCGCGAAGCACTACTTCGCCACCGCCGGCGCCGGCGCGGTCGCCGCCCTCGCCCTCGACGGCGCCGGGGACGAGCGGATCGTGCACCGGGCGCTCGGCTCGCGCCGCTACCGCATCACCTTCCGCGGACCGGGCGGGCACAGCTGGGCGGCCTTCGGCATGCCTAACGCGGTCAACGCCGCCGCCGGCGCCGCCGCCCGCCTCGCCGCCCTCCGCCTCCCCGCCGAGCCGCGCACCACGCTCACGGTGGGGCGCATCGGCGGTGGGCTGTCGGTGAACTCCATCCCCGCCGAGGCGTGGCTCGAGGTCGACCTCCGCTCCACCTCGCCCGCCGTCATCGAGCGCTACGACCGCGAGCTCCGCCTCGCCGCCCGCGCCGCGCAGCAGGAAGAGAACGAGCGGCGCGCCGCCGGCACCCCGCCGCTCGCCCACGACGTCGCCACGATCGGCGACCGCCCCTGCGGCGAGGTGCCGGCCGACGACGCACTCGTCGCCTCCGCGATCGAGGCGACGCGCCTCGTCGGCCGCGACCCCGAGCTCTCGACGGCGTCCACCGACGCCAACGTCCCCATCGCCCTCGGCATCCCGGCCGTCGCCATCGGCGCGGGGGGCCGCGGCGGCGAGGCCCACACCGCCGACGAGTGGTTCGACAACGTCGACGGTCCGCTCGGCATCGGCCGCGCGCTCACCATCCTCGTCGCCGCGGCCGGCCTCGCCTGACGAGGCACCCCCGACGAGGCATCCGCCGCCGGGGCGTCAGCCGACCCGCACCTCGGAGTGGTCGCCGATCGTCGTCTCGCCCCGGAGCCCCTCGACGACCACCTCGTCCCCGATCAGCGAGTTCGCGAGCGTCGAGCGCCGGATGGCGCTCTGGTCGCCCACGATCGTGTCGCGCAGCGTCGAGCCCTCGATCACCGTGCCCGCGCCGATCGAGACGTTGGGGCCGACGGTCGAGTTCGTGATCGTCACGCCGTCCTCGACGTACACCGGATCGACGATCCGCGCGCCGTCGCCCAGCGTCGCCGGCTTCCGCGCCCGCCCGCGCTCGAGCATCGCGCGGTTCGTCTCCAGCAGCGTGTCGAGCTTCCCCGCGTCGTACCACCCCGCGACGTCCACGACGCGGATCTTCGCGCCCTTGTCGATCATGTACTGGAACGCGTCCGTCAGGTAGTACTCGCCCTTGTTCTTCGGCTGCGTCAGGACGTGGGCGATCCCCTCGTAGAGGAGCTTCCAGTTCCGGATGTAGTACAGGCCGATGTTCGCGCGCTTCGACACCGGCGTCGACGGCTTCTCGATGATCCGCGTCATGTTGCCGTCGGCGTCGGTCACCACCACGCCGAAGCGCTGGTAGTCCTCGACCTCCTTCGTCCAGATGATGCCGTCGGCGTCCGTCGAGTGCACGATCGAGAGGTCCGCGTCGAAGATCGTGTCGACGAAGATGATGAGCACCGGCTGGTCGACGTAGGGCCGCGCGAGCGCCACCGCGCCCGCCGTGCCGTCCTGCACGACCTGCTCGACGAACACCGACGGGATCCCGCACGTCGCGCGCGCGTACTCCTCGACCTTCTCCTTCAGGTGCCCGGTGATGTAGATCACCTGCTCGACGTCGCCGAGCTTCTGGACGTCGTCCATGACGTACGACATCACGGGCTTGCCGGCCACCTTGAGCATCGGCTTCGGCGTCACGTGCGTGTGCGGCCGAAGGCGCGTCCCCTTCCCCGCGAGCGGAATGATGACCTTCATGGCGTCCCCATGGGGAAGTTGATGGGCGTGTTCATGGCGCGCTGGTACCCTCCCGGCCGTACCGGTCCTTGAGCCGCACGACGTCGTCGAGCTCGGGCGTCGAGGCCTCGAGCACGTCGCAGTCGGTCACGGCCTCCATGTAATGAATCGTGCCCGGCGTGATGCGGAACGCCTGGCCGACCGACAGGCGCACGTCCCGTAGCTCGGCGTCGTCGTCCAGCTTCACCCAGTACTTCAGCTCCCCCGAGAGCAGGTAGATCGTCTCGTCCTTGCGCTCGTGATATTGCACGCTCAGCGCGTGGCCGGCGTTGATGTGCAGCACCTTGCCGACGTAGCGGTCGGTGTGCGCCCAGATGATCTCGTAGCCCCAAGGTTTCTCGACGCGCTTGACGTCGGCCCGACCGCTCATCTCGCTCTCCCAAGTGGTGATCCCGATCTCCCGCGACGGGCCACCTGCGCCGCGGGCTGTGCAATATCTCAGCGCGACGGCGGCGCGGGCAACGCTGCGCCCCTCACCAGAGGTCGGAGAAGGAGAAGGTCACCCGCGCCCGCCACTCCCGGCTCGCCGCGCCTGCACCCGGCCCGACCGCGAGCTCGGGGCGCGACAGATACAGTGGGAGGTCCACCCGCGCCCGCACGTCGCGGTCGAACAGCGCCCCGCGCGCCACCAGGCCGAGGCCGAGGTCGCCGAGGCCGTGGCTGGCCGTCGCCTGGTCCCCCGCGAAGACGACGCCGAAGTCGCCGAACGCCGCGGCCGAGACGCGCAGGGGGCGGGACGCCGGCCCGAACGCGCGCAGCAGCATGTCCTGCTCGGCGCTCACGCTCGCCACGCGCCCCGCGGCCAGGAACGGCGAGTAGCCGCGCAGCCCCGCCCCGCCGAGCGGCGTGTAGCGCCAGTCGGCGCGCGCGAGCGGCGCGCCGGCGGGGCGCAGGAAATGGCTCGTGAACGTCTCCGTGGGGCTCTTCGCCGAGAGATACACCTGCCGCTCCAGCGGCGAGTTCTCGGCCCACCCGCCGTAGAGGCGCGCGAGCGTCGTCCACCGCCCGCTCGCCGAGCGCCGCGTCGCCGTCCCCTCCAGCTCGCCACGAGCGTACCACCGGTCCCCGCCCGACACGTCGCCGCCGCCGAGCACGCCGCCCGCGAGCCCGGCGCGGAACGTGAGCGGCCGCGGATCGGGCGTGCGCAGCGAGTAGCCCAAGCTCGCCTCCGACGCCGACAGCCCGCTCCATCGGGCGGGATCGAAGAGATTGTGGTCGTACGGGTACGTCCCCGTGAACGCCAGCGTGACCGACGAGCGATTGCCGCGCGAGAGCAGGAACCGGCTCCGGTCCCAGCTCTTCCGCAGGTCGACCTTCGTGATCCCGTCGAGCCGCCACACGCCCGCCGAGAGCCCGACCACGGGTCGGCCGCCGCTGCCGGGCAGCCGCGGGTCGGCCACCGAGAGCCAGCCCTGCCAGCGCGAGAGCGACGACGAGCGTCCCGCGCACCGCTCGACGCCCTCCACGACCCCGGCCGGACAGATGCCGCCCGGCAGCTCCGTCGTCGCCGCGACACCGAGCTCGACGCGATCGACCCACCCCTGATAGCTCGCGCGCGCCCGCCCACCCACTCTCACGCTCCCCGGATCGCCGTACCAGGCGATCGGCGTGAGCGCGACCACGTACCGGTCGGCGAGCGCCTGGTCGAGGAAGGGCCAGTCGACGACGTAGCGCGCGCCGCGGAGGCCGCCGGCCGATCCGCCGTCGTTAGGCTGGTACCAGTCGGGGCTCGTGCGCATCGGGTCGAGGCGCACCTCGCCCGGCCGGCCGGCGGTGCGCACGACCACGTCCTGCTCCGGCGCCAGCGAGTCGGCGCGCGCCGAGCTCCAGCCGTCGGCGGTGCGCACTCCGACCGCGACCGGGTGAGCGTAGCGCCCGACCCGCGCGACGCGCGCGCGCGTCACCCACTGGTCCCCCTCGCGCCGTACCTCCGTTCCCCGCAGTGCGTAGTCCACGAGGCCGGTGCGGTGCACCCACTGCGCGAAGAACCACCCGAGGTCGCGGCCGTGGGCGCGCTCCGCCTCGGCGCGCATCGCCGCCTCGTCCACGTGCCGGAACGCCCAGCGCGCGTAGTAGCCGCGGAGAAAGGCGCGCCACGCTTCCTCCCCCAGCACGTCGCGCAGCGCGTCGTACATCATTGCCGCGCGGTCGTAGATCATCGAGTTGTAGATGCCGAACTCGTTGAACCGGTCCCCGGGCGTCCCGATGGGCTCCGCCCGGCCGATCAGGTCGAGACGGTACTGCTGGAGCGCGCCAGCGTCGTCCGGTCCCGGCCGCACGGCGAGCGCCCGGTACCCGCCGCGCCGCGGCGCCGTGGCGCGCGGCACCGCCGGCGTCCCCCCCTCGGCGGCGACCAGCGAATCGAGCGGCGCGACGCGCGAGGCGCGGTCGTGGCGCGTCAATCCCTGCGCCCACTCGGTCTGGTACTCCGTGAGCCCCTCGTCCATCCACCCCGAGCGCCACTCGTTGTTGGCGAGAATGCCGTAGGTGAAGACGTGCCCCCCCTCGTGCAGGATGAGCCCCTGCGAGGCGGAGCCGTTCATCATCATCATCGGGAACTCGGTGCCGCCCGGCTCGATGCGGTGGAGGTTCGTCATCTGCGGGTAGCCGTACGGGCCGTACACGTGCTCGAGCCAGCGCAGGGCGCGACGCGTCCGCTCGACCCCCTGCCCGCCTCCCCACTCGCGCTCGTCACCCGGCCGGTAGAGCACGTGCACCGCGACCGTGTCCCACGTCGGAAAGCGCATCGTCGGAGCGCCCGCCGGCCGCACGTACACGCCCCCCTCGTAGCGATAGTCCGGCGACGCCGACCACGCGAAGTGGTGGACGTCGCGCGCCACGAATCGCACGCGCTTGAATCCCGCCGGCACCATCTCGCCGTCCGCCGTCGTCGCGACGTCGCTATAGGCGCCCGCCGCGGCATGCACCGCGCCCCAGCGCAGCGCCCGGGACCATCCCGGGTCCCCCGACACGGGGACGCCGCTCGCGCCGATCACCTGGTCCTCGGGCACGACGAGGGTGACGTCGTACTCCCCGAACTCGCCGTAGAGCTCCCCCGCCGGTACGAGCGGGTGCGCCTCCCACCCTCCCCGGTCGTAGACGGCCACCTTGGGGTACCACTGCGCGAAATCGAAGCTCCGTCCGCGCCGCCCCTGCCGGCGCGGGAGCGTCGACGGACGCGCCTCCCAGGCGAACGTCGCCACGAGGGAGTCGCCGGGCGCGAGCGGACGCGGAAGCGGGAGCCGCGCGACGGTGCTGTCGCTCCCCCCCGGATACTCCGGTGTCACCGGCGCCCCGTTCACCGTCGGCGCCTCCGTGAACCGCTCGTAGGCATAATGCGGCTCCGCGAGCCTCTGGAAGCGGACCCGCCCCTCCCGCTCGTCCGCCGCGCTCCACTTGGAGCCGGGCCGGAACGCGTTCAGGTACTGGTGGACGTAGAGCTCGCGCAGTGTGTCGGGCGAGTTGTTGACGTACGTCATGCTCGCCCGCCCCCGCGCCGCGGCACGCCGCTCGTCGAGGGTCGCCGTGATCACGTAGCGAACGCGCTGCTGCCAGTACCCGACCGTGTCGCGCGACGGCGGCGTGGTGGGAGACGTGGAGTCGACGGTAGGCTGCTGGAAAGCGAGAAGCGCGGCGAGGAGAGCGGCGTGCATGGTTCGCGGATCGGGTGGCGTGCCTGGCGATCTCTACGGCCCCGCAATGTACTCGCCACCCCGATCTCCAGTCATCCGACCCGCCGGAGCCCGGGACAGGCCGGGCATCGGGGCGCCTCGGCGCTCGGACCTCCGAGAGCGCGCACGGATCACCACGGCGGCGCACGGAAAAGACGAAGCTCCTCCCGGCCCGGCCGGGAGGAGCTTCGTCTTTTCGGCGCGCCCGCGCGGCCTCTACCGCGCCGTGGGCGCCGAGGCGAGCCGGTTCCGGAGGAGCGTCAGGCGACGACGGACGGAGCCGTCCATCACCGTGTCGCCGACCCTCACGACGACGCCGCCGAGGATCGCCGGGTTCACCGTGACGTGCGGAACGACCTTCTTGCCGAGCACCCGCCCGAGATCGCGCGCGATCTCCTCGCGCTCGGCGTCGCTCGGATCGCGCGCCACCGTCACCTGCGCGTGCACGCGCCCCTCGGCCGCGTCCACCAGCGCCCGGTACTCGGCGGCGATCTGCGGGATCAGCATCTGCCGCCGGTTGTGCACCAGCGCCTGGAGGTAGCGCACCAGCAGGCGCGGCATGCGGTCCTGGAACGCCCTCGCGAGAATCTCGTTCTTCTGATCCGCCGATACCCGCGGCGACTCGAGGAAGCGGCGGAGGCGGAGGTCGCGCTCGACCGCGTCGGCGACGTCGGAGATCATCGCGCCCCAGCCGCTGAGGTCGCCGCCCTTCCGGGCGAGCTCGAACAGCGCCTCCGCGTAATTGCGGGCGATCGTCGGCTCGCGCATCAGACCCTGACCGAGCCCGGCGTGAGCGTCGAGAGGAAGCTCTCGACGAGACGGCGGTTCTGCTGGTCGTCGAGGTTCTTCTCGATCACCTTGCCGGCGCCGGCGATCGCGAGCTCCACGGCCTCGCGGCGCATCTCGGCGATCGCGCGCTCCTTCTCGGCGTCGATGTCGCGGCGCGCGCGCTCGAGCAGCTCCTGCTGCTGCGCCCGCGTCTGCTCGAGCATGTCGACGCGGATCTTCTCACCCGCGGCACGCCCTTCGGCGATGAAGCGCTGCGCCTCCGTGCGCGCCGCCTCGATCTGCAGGCGCTGCTCGTTGAGCAGCCGCGCCGCCTCCTCGCGGTCGCGCTTGGCGCCCTCGAGCGCGTCCTCGAGCGCCTTCTCACGCGCCTCCACCGCCGCGGTGATCACCGGGAAGGCCCAGCGGCGCAGCACGAAGTAGAGGCCAGCGAAGATGACGACGGTCCAGAACATCAGCCCGCCGCGGGGGGTCAGGATCCCGCCCTTCGCCTCCTCCTGCGCCATGGCCGTCGAGGCCAGCGTCGAGAGGAGCGTCAGTGCACCGAGCAGCGTCATGCGCATGGAGAGACCTTCAGTGTATGGGAAGGAGCCTGGGCCCCGGGGCCCCGGTCTCCGGCGAGTCGTTAGAACTTGCCCTGGATGAGGAACGCCACGACGATCGCGAACAGCGCCGCACCCTCGATGAGGGCGGCGAGAATGAGCGCGGCCGTCTGGATCGTGCCGGCGGCCTCGGGCTGGCGCGCCATGCCTTCGACGGCCTGGCCGCCAATGCGGCCGATGCCGAGGCCGGCGCCGATCACGGCGAGCCCCGCGCCGATGCCAGCGCCCATGAGACCCCAGGCGCCCGTGTACTCGCGGGTGTAGGCCGCGGCGGCCTGAAGAAGCGGAAGAATGGCCATTTCTAGCTCCGAAAGATTTTCGTGGTCCTGCGTCGTCGCTCCGCGGCCGCGGCCGTCGCGCTCGTGAGGCCGGCGCGCCGGCGAACCGCCGCCCGTCAGCGGGACCCGGGTCCCAACGGGCATCCCCGGCCGCCCGGCCGGGTACGATGACGCGAGGACGGAGCCCTTCCCCGCGCCGAACCCTGGTACCGGGAACCCGGTACCAGGCACCTGCCTGGTGGTGCTAGTGGTGCGCGCTCCTGATCTGGCCGATGAACACGCTGGCCAGGAGCGAGAAGATGAACGCCTGGAGGAAGGCGACGAACAGCTCGAGGAGCATGATCGCGATCGACATCACCAGCGGGGCGAAGAACACGACCGGGAAGGTGAAGATCAGCCCGATGAGCGCCAGCACCACCACGTGCCCCGCGGTCATGTTCGCGAAGAGTCGGATCGCGAGCGCGAACGGCTTCGTGAACTTCCCGATGAACTCCACCGGCGACATGATCAGGAACATCGGGATCCGCATGTAGATCGGCAGGTCCTTGTTCCAGTAGAAGATCGTCGAGAGATAGCCCGTGCCGAGCGCGCGCGCGCCGGCGATCTCCACGACGAGAAAGGTGATCAGCGCCAGCGTCGCCGTGACCGAGATGTTGCCGGTCGCCGTCGAGCCGTACGGGATCAGCCCGAACAGGTTCGCGAAGAGGATGAAGAAGAAGAGCGTCAGGATGAACGGCACGTACTTCTCGCCGTGCGGCCCGACGTTGCGCAGCACGACCTGGTCGCGCAGGTAGAGGACCACCGCCTCGACCCCCGCCGCGAAGCCGCGCGGGCGCCCCACCTCGTGCGAGTGGCGCCGGTGCGCCGCGGCCGCCGAGACGAGCACCACCGCGCACACCGTCGCCGCGATCAGCATCCAGACGACGTGCTTCGTCGGCGAGATGTCGAGCTCGACGCCGCCGATGTGAATCGGCGCCCACTGCGGCAGCTCGTACTCGCACGCGAAGCCGTGCTCCCGGTTCAGGCACGGATAATCGAGATAGCGCGAGTCCGTGATGTGCGGCGTGATGATGTCGCTCGCGCCGGCCGCGCCGTGCTCCTCCGGCGCCGCGCCGTGCGTCTCCTTCGAGACCGTGGCCGAGACGGAGGAATCGGTGTCGGAGTGGGCCGCGGGGGCCGCGCCGTGCTCCTGCGCGCCGTGGGGCGCGCGCGCCGGCAGCGCCGCCGTGCCGGCGAGCAGCAGCGAGAGGGCGAGAGTGCGGACGGATCTAACGCTCTTCATGCTCTGAGCAGCAGAGGTTCGACGAGCTCGGTGACGAACAGGAAGGTCGCGAGGCTCAGCAGGGCCGCCTCGATCGGCAGCCCGAGCCCCCGCGCCGCGAAGCCGAACAGGATCACCGCGGCGATGCACAGCGCCGCCCCGATCCCCCACCCGGCGATGACGTTGCGCTTCCCCACCGCGCGGGCGATGACGAAGGCCGCGACCTGCAGGACGACCGCGATGACGCCGCTCGTCCAGAGCGCCCGCCGCTCGGCGGGCGCCACGTAGTGGAGGCCAAAGAGCCACCCGAGGAGGGCGACGAGGGCGACGGTCGCCGCCGCGTACAAGACGACGGCCTTCACCTCCCCTCCCGCTTCTCGTCCCGGGCGCGCTTCTGCGCCGCCGTCAGCCTGCGATACATGCTATAGAATGCGCCCCCTGCGCCCACGAAGAGGAAGATCATCGTGAGCCAGGGGGTGGTGCCGAGGCGGCCGTCGAGCCACCGCCCCAAAAAGAGGAAGACGAGGAAGGTCGCGGCGAACTCCAACCCGCCGAGCGTGAGCTCGCCGCCGGTCGCCCCGCCACCCGGCGCCCGACGGCGCGCCGCGCCGCCGCCGTCCGCCGAGCCCCCGGGAACGTGCCCCGATGGACCCTCCTCCCGGGCGCCATTCGGCGCCCGTTCCGGCTCGCGCCGGCTCGGGCGCCGCTCGTCGTCCGGGGTCATCGCGGGCGGGAATCTAGGCGCTTGTGAAATTTTTCGCAAGCAAACACCGGCCCCAAGCACGGCGAGCGCCGGCAAGCACTTAGACCGCAATCTAGCGGCCCAACCCGCCCCCGTCGCCGGGGTCGGAATGGCGCCGATCGCGGGGTCGCGCGCGGACGGGGCACCGTCCGGGACACCACCAGGCGCGCCCGCCGCCCAGCCCAAGTGCCCGGCGCTCGCCGGCTCCTGCTCCTTCCCGGCGCTCTGCCACCACGAGCCGTCCGGCTGCCGGATGGGGAGGACGCCGTGAAGGCGCTCACCCTCACGCAGCCGTGGGCGACCCTCGTCGCCATCGGCGCGAAGACGATCGAGACCCGCAGCTGGCCGACGCACTACCGCGGCGAGGTCGCGATCCACGCCGCCAAGGGCTTCCCGGACTGGGCGCGGCAGATCGTCGACGGCGAGCCGGAATCGCTGATGGTGAGCTACACGGAGCGGCCGTCGGACTGCCACTACGTGAAGATCGTGTGCGAGGGCGTGCGCGGCTTCTACTCGCTGCGGCCGTCTCCCGTCGACGGCACGCTGTGCCTGCGGTGGGTTCAGCGCGCGCCGACAGGGCGCGTGGAGGGCCGGGCCGATGGCTGAGACGACCGTACGGTATCTCGTCACCCTGCGGCGCGGCCGGAAGCGCGCCGTCCTCACCATGAACGGCGGCGAGCTATTCTCCGATCGCGATTGGGCGTGGGCCGGCGTGCAGCTGGCGTTCCGCGACGGCTGGCAGGAGGCCAAGGTCGAGACGCTGGACAAGGCGGCTGACGGGAAGCTCATCCGGCGCCTCGTCGAGTACCACAAGCCGAACTGCGCGTGCGCCGGCCGCGTCGAGGCGCGGGCGAAGCACACCAGCCTCGCCGACCTCGCGCGCCCGTACGCCGCCCCCGACGCGAGCGGGCGCGAGACCGACAGCGTCGCCGGCCCCGCGCCCCGTCACGATGGAACCACCCCGGTGGGGACGTGCCCCGGTGAGGCGGCCTCTGTACGCTGCACGACGCAGGCCACCGGGCCTAACGCGGCGAGGAGGGTCTAGTGCGCCTCCATGCCGAGTTGCCGGCTGACCAACGCGCTCTCGCGGATGTCGTGCAGCGAGGCGGGCCACCTGCCCATCGCCTCGAGCTCGTCCTGGTGGTAACCCGTGATCGAGGCGCGCGTGGCGACGCAGATCGCCCCGTCCAGGTGCAGTATCGCGTGGAGGGAGCGGTCGTCGAGGCCGTCCGCGGCGTGCGCCACTCGCTTGAGGGTGCGCCAGAGCACCTCGCGCAGCAGGTAGTACTCCGTGAACAGCAGCTCGTGCGCGAAGCCCTGGCGGCGCCGCTGCCGCCCGTGCTGGGCCGCGGCCGTCGTCATCGCCTCGGCCGCGACCAGGTCGCCCCGCGGTCCCAGCGCGGCGTCGAGGATCGCGCGGACGACCTCGGGGAAGCTGCCAACCTCGAGTTCGTCCGGCATCGCGCACCATGGCTCCTCGCGCGCCAACTCCGCCCAGTCGGTCAGGATCTGGGGAAGCGCGGCGCGGAGTTCCACGAGGAGCGACATAGCGGAGTGGCCTGCAGGCCCGGTGCCACCGACCCGCCGCGGTCGGCGTACGCTCCGCACGAGACCCTGCCGCCCCTGCGCCTCCTCCGGACGGCTCAGCTCCGCACGACGGACGGTAGCCTCGGCGGGAGGGACCATGCTTAACCCTGTCGACGCATCTCGCCCCCGCATCGAAGTCGCGCCGTGCCCCTGCGGGAACACGAACTGGTACCGGATACCGGGCGACGTCGAGCGGTGCGCCGGGTGCGGCACGCCGCTACGCGTCACCATGAGGCCGGAGCTCGAGTCGCGGACGGAGGTGCCCGCCCCTGCCTGAGCGCGCTTACACCTACCTCGGCGACCGTTACACCGACCCGGCGCCCACCGGCCGCCGCTGCGTCGCCGTCCTCCGCGCCGACGGGAAGTGCGTCAGCGGCCGCTCGGCGATGCTCGTCACCTTCGACGGGGAGACCGAGCCGCGCGTCGTGCAGCGGCGGATGCTCCGGACGGTGCGCGATGCCTGAGACGCCGCAGACCTTCCGCATCCCCGACGATCGCTCCCCGAGCCTGCACGACGCCGTCCACGCCGCCGCCGAGGCGCTCGACGTCTCGCGCGGGCTGCTCTTCCGCATGTGTGAGGCGGCGCGCGACGGCTTCCGGCGCGGCGACGACGGCCAGCGCGCGTGCGTCTCGCGCGGCTGGGTGCCGATCGCCATCGCGTACGACGGCGCGGGGTGGACCGTCGGGCGGCTCGAGGCGCGCTGGGGCCGGGCCGCCACCCCCGCCGAGGGCCCGGCTGAGGCCGGACGCAGCGGGGACACCATCAGGGACACCAACACGGGCCTATGACCATGCTTCTAGGGCTACGCCGATTTCGCAAGCAAACGGAGGCCCTCTTTCCCGAACGGGCGCCGAAGCTGCGGGCCGGTGTGAGGTCGGCTCGCCAACTGCCGAAGCGATCTGGACTTAGATGTGACCGACTGCTTGACGGATCGTCCCGCTTGCGATAGCTTCGCGCGCGGACGTCGACCGGCCCTCCCCCCCCCAGGCCCGCTCGTCCCCCCCCGCCCGCCCCGCCGCCCCCTCATGAACAGCCGTTTGCTCGTCCCGCTTCTCTGCGCCGCCGCGATCGTCTTCGCGTGCGGTCCGCGGCCCCACTCCGACGCCACCCCCACGGCGACTGCCGCCACACCCGCCGGCGCCCCCGTGTCCAGGAAGAAGCCCCGCGACCCCCGCACCCCGCTGCTCGCCACCTCCCTCGACGTCAGCGTCAAGGGAAGCGTGGAGCTCGCCTTCCACGTCACGAACAGCTCCGACAAGGCGCTCGAGCTCCAGTTCCCGAGCGGACAGACGCACGAATTCGTCATCCTCGACTCGGCCGGCCGTACGGTCTGGCGCTGGAGCGAGGGACGGCTCTTCACGCAGGCCCTGCGCAACACGGTGCTCGACGCGGGCGAGACGGCCACGTACGAGGGGAGCTGGGACGCCGCCGGCCACCGCGGCACCTTCACCGCCGTCGCCACGCTCAGGAGCGACAACCACCCGGTCGAGTCGCGGGTCGAGTTCAGCCTGCCCTGACCTCTGGCCGCCGGCCGTCGGCGAGCGGGAAACGGGAAGCGGCGAACGACCATCGGGACGCCCCTCGGCGCGAGGGGCGTCCCGTTTCTGCGTCCCGCGCCCGGCGTCCCGCATCCCGCGTCCCGCGCCCGGCGTTCCGCATCGGGGGCCCCGATTTCCCCTGTTCGCCCCCGTCCCCGCCCCGCTCCCCGTGCGCCGCGCCCCGCGGTTATGTTGCGGAAGTCTCTACGCGAGGACGACACGGGCCATGCACGCACCTTCCCGCGCTCCCGCCGCCGGCGGAGCACGACCGGGCGACGACCGCGACCTCGAGCTGCTCGCGCAGCTCGCACAGGCACGGCGCACGCTGACCGAGCAGATCGGCCGCCGCGTCGTCGGGCAGCACGAGATCGTCGACAACCTGATCGCCGCCATCCTCGCCGGCGGCCACGCGCTCCTCGTCGGCGTGCCGGGCCTGGCCAAGACGCTGCTCGTGCAGACCGTGTCGGAGGCGCTCGACCTCTCCTTCTCGCGGGTGCAGTTCACCCCCGACCTCATGCCGAGCGACATCACCGGCACCGAGATCCTCGAGGAGGACCACGCCACGGGGCGGCGCGTCTTCAAGTTCGTGCGCGGCCCGCTCTTCGCGAACGTCGTCCTCGCCGACGAGATCAACCGCGCCCCGCCGAAGACGCAGGCCGCCCTCCTCCAGGCGATGCAGGAGCACTCCGTCACCGCCGCCGGCCAGACGCACCGGCTCGGCGAGCCCTTCTTCGTGCTCGCGACCCAGAACCCGATCGAGCAGGAGGGGACCTACCCGCTCCCCGAGGCGCAGCTCGACCGCTTCATGTTCGAGCTGCGCGTCGGCTACCCGACGCGCGACGAGGAGGAGCGCATCGTCTCGACCACCACCGGCGACACCGAGGCGACCGTCACCCGCGTGCTCCCCGCCGAGCAGCTCGTGGCGCTCCAGCACCTCGTGCGGCGCCTCCCCGCCCCGCCGACGGTCGTCAAGTACGCGGTGCACCTCGCGCGCTCCACCCGCCCCGCCGACCCGGAGGCGACCCCGGAGGTGAAGCGCTACGTGAGCTGGGGCGCCGGCCCGCGCGCCTCGCAGTACCTCGTGCTCGGCGCCAAGGCGCGCGCCGCCATGGACGGGCGACCCGTCCCCGACCTCGACGACGTGCGCGCCGTCGCCCTCTCGGTGCTCCGCCACCGCGTGGTCGTGAACTTCCAGGGCGAGGCCGAAGGCGTGAGCGTCGAGCGCCTGCTCCCGCTGGACGAGGGACGCGCGGCGGGACGGCGCTGAGCCGCGTTAGGCGGGTGGACCGCGGGGGGCGACGGCGCGGCCGTCGCCCCCCGCTCTCGTTCGGCGCGGTCCGCCGGATCACCCGCGATGCAGCACATCGTCATCACGACCGCCCCACGATTCGCGCTGTCTGACGCTTCGCTGACGCGGCCCGTAGATTCGCCGCCGGAGCGCCCCGGGTGCCAGCGCGGGGATGGCCGGCGACGATGCCGGCCGCGCATCAACCCGTCGTGGTGTGATCGCGGGGGCGTCCATGATCCGCGTGCGAGCGCTGGGGGAGTGTGTGATCCAGGTCGGCGACCAGGTCGTCGGCCCGGAGGCGGCTACCCTCTTCGCCCTCCTGCTCTACCTCGTTCTCGAGCGCGGCAAACGCGTCGGCCGATCCGCGCTCGTCGAGCTCCTCTGGCCCGGCGTGCCTGACGAGCGCGCGCGGCACTGCCTTCGGCAGACGCTGTACAAGATCCGCCAGCTCGGCGCCGAGGTGGAGGCGACCTCCAGTCACGTCGCGCTCGCCGCCGCGCAGGTGCGCGCCGACTTCCTCGACCTCGCCGCCGGCGGCGCGATCGACGTGCGGCGGCTGCGCGAGGGGGGCGCGCACTCGGACGAGTTCCTGCCCGGCTACGCGCCCGCGATCTCGCGCGCCTTCACCGAGTGGCTCGAGCGCCAGCGCGACTACGCGCACTCGCTCGTCCGGCGTGCGCTGTCCGCCGCGCTCCTCGACGCACGCGCGCGGCAGTGCTGGGGCGACGTGGACGCCATCGCCCGCCACTGCCTCCGCCTCGACCCGCTCAACGAGGAAGCGACGCTCGCCCTCGCCGAGGCCACCGCGCTCACCGGGAGCAAGGCCCGGGCGCTCTCGATCCTCGACCGCTACGTCGGCGAGCTCGGCGCCGCCGCCCGCGACATCTCCCTCCCCGCGACGGTGCTCCGGCGCCGCATCACCGAGCGCCTGCCGAGCCCACGCTACTCGGCCGAGGCCGACGCCATCTTCGTCGGCCGCGACGACAGCGTCGAGCTCCTCGCCGCTCTGCTCCGCGAGGCGCGGGGCGGCGCGGGCCGAGCGTGCCTCGTCTGGGGCGCCGCCGGCATGGGCAAGAGCCGCCTGGTGGCCGAGTGCACCAACGCCGCCCTGCTGCAGGGGGCGCAGGTCGCGCGCGTCGGCCTCCAGGCGAGCGATGCCCGACGCCCCCTCTCCGCGTTCGTGGACCTGGTGCCGGTGCTCCTCACCCTCCCCGGCGCGCTCGGCTGCGCTCCGAGCTCCATGCGCTACCTGAAGCGGCTCACCGAGCACGACGCCAGCGCCACGGCGCCGAGCGAGGACGCCCGCGACGCGGAGTTCCTCTTCTCCTGTATCCGACAGGCGCTCTTCGACCTCGTCGACGCCGTCGCGTCGGAGTCCACCCTGGTGGTGGTCGTGGAGGACGTGCACTGGGTGGACCAGGTGTCGTGGGAGGTGCTGCGCGAGATGATCGACTGGAGCGCGTCGCGGCGGCTCCTCTTCCTGTTCACTTCGCGCGCCGAGCACCCCACCGGCGCACCCGAGCGCGCCCCGACGCTGCGCCTCGTGCGGCACCACGTCGGGGCGATCGACGACGCGGCCGCCACCGCCCTCCTGACCGCGCTCTCCACCGAGGGCGGCCGCGCGATGGGGGACGAGCTGCGCGCCTGGTGCGTCGCGGTCGCCGAGGGGAACCCCTTCTTCCTCAACGAGCTCGCGCGGCAGTGGGTCGAGACGGGCGAGTCCTCTCGCCCCCCGGCGTCGCTGCTCGGCGTGCTGGCCGAGCGCATGTCGCGTCTCCACCCCCGGTCGCTGCGGGTGCTCCAGGCCTGCGCCGTGCTCGCCCGCAACGCCACGCTCGAGCACCTCGAGACCGTGACGCAGTACCCGCGGCACGAGCTGCTCGAATCCCTCGAGGAGCTGGAGACCGCGCACCTGATCGGCCCCCAGGCGAGCGCGATCCGCCCGCGCCACGCCATCATCGTCGACGAGGCGCTCCGGCGGCTCCCCGAGGCCGCGAAGCGACTGCTGCACCGGGGGGCCGCGCTCTCGCTCACGCGCGAGATCGAGGCGACGAGGTCCGCCGCGGCGCTCTGGGATTGCGCCAGGCACTGGCGTCTCGCGGGCGAGGGCGGTCGCGTCCAGGCGCTCGTCGTCTCCTGCGCGACCCACCTGATGGAGATGGGGCTTCCACGCGAAGCCGCCGAAGTGTACCGCACCGCGCTCGAGCTCAGCGAGCTCCCCGGCGAGCGGCGGGATCTCCTCAACGGCCTGGCCAACGCGCTCATGTGCGCCGGGCTCTGGAAGCAGGCGCGCCGCGTGGTGCTCGACGCGCTGCACGCCCGTGTGGCCGCGGACCCGTTCGCGGCGAGCCACTGCGACGCGGAGCTCGACCTGATGGAGACGGACTGGCGGCTGGACAGCCCGATCCATCCCCTGCTCATCCGCGCGCTGGGCTGCGTCAACGACGTCAACGCCGCGCCGAGTCACCGCCTCCGTGCCGCCGACATCGCCATGCGACTCGCCGACGTCTCGGTGGACGCCGAGTGCGCGCTCCACGTCTTCCGCGCGAGCGAGTCGCTGAGCAGTCGCTTCCCGCAACGCGACGCGCACTTCATGACCTGTAGCGTGACCTATCACTCGTCCTTCGGGGACCTGTCGATCGCCGTCGACGCGGCGTCCGAGCTCATATCCCGCCGCCGGAGCGAGGGCAACGCCGCGGCGCTCGCGCGAGCCCTCCGCGGCAGCTGGATCCCCCGGCTCCGCGTGGGGGACTTCGACGGCGCGCTGGACTCCACCCTCGAGGCCTTCGCGATCGCGGAGCGCTATCGGATGGCGGGCGATGCGCTCGCGGCGGCGAGCCATCTGGCCGCGATCAATCTCGAGCTCGATCGGCTCGACCAGGCGCTCTCCTGGGCCCTCGTGAGCCTCGACTGGGCGAGATCCACGGAAGAGCGCTTCTCCTCGGGGGAATCCATCCTGTGCTACCTTCGCACCCTGGCCACCTCCGGCGACGAGCCGGGGGCATGGGCGCGGCTCCCCTTCGGACTCGACGAGATTCTCAGGATGGACCGGCTGCGCGCCAGAGCGAGCTGGCTCGCCCTCTGGGCGACCCTGGCCAAGCAGGTCGAGCCGCGCGACCGTCTGGACGTCGCCGCCGGCGAGCTGGAGCGGCTCTGGGCGCTCTGCGCGACCGCGGGGGGCCAGGACTTCAACGCCCACGCGCTGGTCGGCCTGCTGGACGCGCTCGGCGAAAAGGAGAAGGCCGTCAGCACGCTGACGGCCTATCTGAGCGTCCAGCGGAGGGAGACGAGCGCGGTACCCAGCTATCTCTCCGCCGCGATGCGCCGCCTCGGTGTCGGGCCCTCGGAGCACGCGGGCCCACGGGGGCTCACGCCATGACCGCTCGCTGCTTCGCCGGCGTCACCAACCGCAGCCGCGCACCGGCGCCCTCCGCGCTCGCCGGGAACAGCTGCGCCCACACGGCTGGCGAGAGTATGTGCCCGCAGATCGTGGGGTCGAACTGCGTGCCGCAGTTCTTCACGAACTCGGCGCGCACCTCCGCCTCGCCGAGGGCCCGGCGGTACGGGCGGTCCGTCATCAACGCATCCATCGTGTCGGCGAAGGTGATGATCCTCGCGCCCAGCGGGATGTCTTCCCCGGCCAGCCCGTCGGGATAGCCGTGCCCGTCCCAGTGCTCGTGGTGGTGCCGGACGGGGCCCACGATGTCCCGGAGGTCGGAGAGCGTCGAGACGAGCTCCGCGCTCTTGATGGGGTGGGTCTTCATCATCGCCCACTCCTCTTCCGTGAGCTTCCCCTCCTTCCGGAGAATGGGGGCGTAGATCTCGTCGATCTTCCCGATGTCGTGCAGCAGCGCGGCGATGCGCACCCGCTCCACCTGCGGCGCGGTCAACCCGATCCCCCGGGCGATCACCGTGGCGGCGTCCGCGACGCGCCGCGAATGACCGGACGTGTACGGATCGCGAGCCTCGATCGCCTTCACCATGAGCTCGAGCAGCTCACGGTTGGTCTGCTGGAGCTGCAGCGTGGTCTTGTAGAACTGGCGGAATCCGACGAGTGGGACGAGGAGCAGGCCGGCGCCCACCGGTCCCCACGTCGCTTGCACGCCGGCGAGCAGATACGACAGCGACCCGGCGAAGAGCGTGTACACGACGGTGCCGAGTGTGTTCTCGCGCCAGACGGTCCCGAAGCTGGCCCCCTGGCTGATCGCGATCGCCGCGCTCACCGTCGACGTGTTCGTCAGCACGAAGACGCTCAGCGCGACGAGCACCATCGGCGTGTTCGCCAGGGCGGACGACCACGGGCTCGCTTCCGCGCCGATCGGCGTACCGCCCGCGGCCCGGTAGGCCAGGATCGCGAGCGAGATCGAGAGGACGCACTGCGCCGTGTTGAAGACGCCCTTGACGACGGGACGGCGCCAGAACAGCTGGACCAGGACCTGTGACAGCCCGATCGCGGCGACGGCGGTCCAATCCGGCGCGATCTGCGCGCAGGCCAGATACGGGATCAACGCGATCGACCCGTCCCCGCCCTGCGGCATTCGATAGCTCAACAGCTCCGCGACGACGCCGAACGCGGCGAGATAGATCGCGGCCATCGCGTACGACGGCTGGGGCGTGGGCTCAAGATAGTACGCGCCGGCCGCAGCCAACGCTGCGCCGACGCATACGAGCGCCACATAGGTCTTCAGCCGCTTCTGCATAAGAGGACCCCCGCTCTCAGTACTAGGTCCAGCTCTGATAACCGCCGCACATGCAAGCGATCAGAGAAAAGAACAGCTCGGACATTCGCGTCACCTCCCTTGGGTCAAGTCACCTCTCTCGCGAGAAGGTGCTAAGGTCGGCTCCGCTCGGCTGTCAGGCTGGGTCTACCCGCTCATCTTCGCTCGGATGAGAACGGGGGGTCATTTCGGGTGTGAGTGAGGTCGGTCGTGTGAGGTGGGTCGTGTGAGGTGCGTCGTTCGCTAGCCGTTCCTGACCTGCACCGTACGACTACCGCCTACTATTTGGCGTGCGCGATCCAGCGGTTCGTCGCGTCCAGCACCGCCAGGGCGCTCGCCGTTTCCGCGCTGTCGCGGATCTCGCAGCTTCCCGTCAGCAGCGCCGTGTCGCGGCCCCAGCGGGCCGTCACGCCGACGAAGACGAACTCCCGGTCGAACGCGTCCACGATCTTCACGCCGTCGAGGGCCAGCGACCGCTCGTTCCCCTCCGCGGCCAGGATCGCCTGGATCGTCGCCCGCGCGGCGAGGTCGGCGCGCGAGCGCTCGCTCTCGACTCCCTCCGACTCGCCGATGAAAGACTCCTCACCTCGCCGTAACGTCACGCGGCAGGTGACCCCCCTGGCGCGCGAGCGGCGTACCTCGACGTCCTCGAAGTAGTAGCGCCGGCGCCCGGGGTCGTCGCCCTTGGCCGCCACCGGCGCGGCGGGATCGTCGTTGGGGAGGAACTTCCCGTCCGTGCGGGGCGCCTCGACGGTGGTCGCCACCGAGATCTTGCGATGGTCCACCCGCATGCCGAGGTGCGCGATGAGCGCGCTCTCGATGTTCCGGACCGTCTGCTTCGGCGTCACCTCGGCGGTCGTCAGCACGTGAATCTCGTCCACCGCGCCGGTCTCGCTCGCGATGATGCGCGCCGCGATCACGCCGGGAAGCGTCGCCAGCAGCTCCTCGGCGCGCTTGATCGGGAGGACGCTGCCGGCGATCGGAGACGACGCGTACGGCGAGTTGGCTGGGGCGGACAACGTCGTGCTCCTCAGCGGATGCTGGCTGTCGTACTGCGAGGGCGGGCGGGGCTCCCCGCGCTGCGCGTCGAGGCGCTCGGGGTCGAGAGCGCACGACGGCGGGGGTGGGCTCCTCACCCGAGGAGGTGGGGTCGGGCGAACATACGGAAGACGACCCAATTAATCAAGCGTGACGCTGCCCCCCTCCGCTTCGTATTCACGAAGTTTACGATAGAGAGTCCGCTCGCCGATGCCGAGGAGGTCTGCGGCCTTTCTTCGGTTCCCGCGCGTCTCCTTCAACGCCGCCTCGATGGCCGCCCGCTCGATCGCCGCCATCGTCATGCCCGGCGTGATGGTCACGACGTTAGGCGGCGGCGGCGCGTCCCGCGCCTCGATCGCGGCCACGGGCGCGCCGAGGCGCCCCCCGATGCCCGCGCCCCTCTCGCCGGACTCGCGCACTTCCTCCAGCCACCCCCCGCGCGCCGGCCGCAGTGGACCGCGTACCTCGCCGCCGAGTCCCTCGCGCAGCTCCCGTTCGTCGTCCACCCGCCGCCGCAGCTCCTCGACCTGCAGCTTGAGCTCGACCAGGCTCCGGACGATGAACTCCAGCTCCCGCCCGCCGACCGCCGCGGCCTCCGCCGCCCGCAGCGCCGGCGACACGTGCACGGGCAGGAGCCGCCCCGACCCCCCCTCCCGGATCTCGCGCGGGATGTCGTCCGCCCCGATCACGCGCCCGGGCGCGAGCACCACCATGCTCTCGAGCAGGTTGCGCAGCTCGCGCACGTTGCCGGGCCACGGGTAGTCCGCGAGGTGCTGCATCGCCTCCGCCGAGATCCCCATGAAGGGGCGGTCGAGCTGCGATGCGACGTCGGCGACGATCCGCCGCACGAGGAGCGGGATGTCCTCCTTCCGCTCGCGCAGCGGCGGCAGGTAGATGTGCAGGACGTTGAGGCGGTAGTAGAGGTCGGAGCGGAAGTCGCCCCGCTCGACCGCCTCGCGCAGCGGTCGGTTGGTGGCGGCGATGACCCGGACCTCCACCCGGAAGGGGTGCGTCCCCCCGACCCGCGTCACCTCCCGCTCCTCGAGCACGCGCAGGAGCTTGACCTGCGTGGCCGGCGGGATGTCGCCGATCTCGTCGAGGAAGAGCGTCCCGGTGTCGGCCAGCTCGAATCGCCCGATCCGCCGCTCCGCGGCCCCGGTGAACGCGCCCTTCTCATGGCCGAACAGCTCGCTCTCGAGCAGCGTCTCGGGGAGCGCCCCGACGTTGACGGCGATGAACGGCTTGCCGCGCCTGGGGCTGAGGCGGTGCATCGCGCGCGCGACGAGCTCCTTGCCGGTCCCGCTCTCCCCCTCGATCAGCACCGTGCTCGAGACGGGGGCCATCTGCTCGATCTTGACCAGCACCTCGCGAATGGCCTCCGACTCCCCCACGAGCCCGGTCACCCGCTGCAGGCGCTGCCGCTCCAGCGCGCGGCGCACGCCGTCGAACACGTCGTCGAGGCGCACGGGCTTCGGGTACACCTCGGTGTACCCCTCGGCGCTCAGCCGGTCGAGCAGCTCGGGGTCGGCCACGTCGGAAAGCCCGACGACGGCGCGGCCGGCCCAGAGCTGCTCGCGCACGAGCGCGACGTTCGACGGGTCGCGCAGCTCGCCGGTGAGCAGGAGCAGGTCGGGCTTGAAGCGCGCGATCGCCGCGCGCACATCGTCGAGCGGCGACACGACCTCGGTCTCGACCTCCGCCCCCTCCAGCATCTTGTTGAGGCGAACCGCGGGCTCGACGTCGGTCAGGGTCAGAAGGACTTTCATGCGTGCGGGAAGGGCTGGTTCGTCCTCGGCGGGCCGCCGAGTCGACGCGGCGGCCGAGCGGCGCCACGCGTCACGGGTGCGAAGCGCGGCGGCCAGCGAGCCTGGCGGGCTTCTAGTAAGTAGCGGCTAGCGCTGCCCTTCGCCAAGCGCCGTGGCCCGCGGGGCGTTCCCGGGCGCGCCGTCAGTCGCCTGTCCCGCGCGCTGCCCGGGGCTGTGCTCGGTGGGGCGGTCGCGCAGGATGTCCACGGCGTGCTGCGCGATCGGCGCCAGCGCGGCGAGCGCGTCCCGCACGCCGCCGGGGCTCCCCGGCAGGTTCACGACGAGCGTCCGCCCGCGGCTGCCGGCCACGCCGCGCGACAGCGCCGCCCGGGGAAAGCTCTCGATGGAGATCACCCGCAGCCGCTCGGCGATCCCCGGCGCCTCACGCTCGAGCACGGCGCGCGTCGCCTCCGGCGTCACGTCGCGCGGAGCCAGTCCGGTGCCGCCGGTGGTGAGCACGAGGTCGGCGACGTCGCCGTCGCACCATCCCGCCACGCACCCGGCGATGCGAACGCTCTCATCGGGGACGACCTCGCGCGCCACCACCTCGTCGCCGCGCTCGCGCGCCCAGGCCGTGATCGCGTCTCCCGACGCGTCCACGCGCTCGCCGCGCGCGCCGGCGTCGGAGATCGTGAGAATGGCAATCCGCATCGCGCGTCGCGCTCCCGGCGAGGGTGGGAACCGGGAGTCGGGAGGAGTCGGACGCGGGCGAGCCGTCCGACTCGGCACGGGCCGACGCCCACGCCGGTCCCGGCTCCCGACTAGAGGTGGCTCCCGTTCTTGTAGAAGGGCGGCTTCACGACCGTCGCCGCGATCCGCTTCCCGCGGATCTCGATCTCGAACGGCGTCCCCTCCTTGGCCGCGTCGGCGGGAAGGTACGCGGTGCCGATCGGGACGTTGAGCGAAGGGCTCACGGTGCCGCTGCGCACCGCGCCGCTCGGCGCTCCGCCGACGAAGACCGGGTAGCCCTGGCGCGGGAAGGAGCGCTCCTCGGTCGTGAAGCCGACGAGCTTGCGCGTCAGCCCCTGCGCCTTCTGCCGCTCGAGCGCGTCGCGGCCGACGAAGTCCCCCTTCTTCATCTTCACGAGCCAGCCGAGGTTCGCCTCGAGCGGCGTCGTCGTGTCGTCGATGTCGTTCCCGTAGAGCGCCATCCCCATCTCGAGGCGGAGCGAGTCGCGCGCGCCGAGGCCGGCGGGCGTGACCCGCGGGTCCGCGGTAAGGGCGCGCCACATCCGCTCCCCCTCCCCGCCATCGAAGTAGAGCTCGAAGCCGTCCTCCCCGGTGTACCCCGTGCGGGAGACGAGGACGTTCGGGATCCCGGCCACCGTGCCCTCGGCGAAGTGGTAGTACTTGATCGCCGAAAGGTCGACGTCGGTGAGCGGCTGCAGGACGTCTTTCGCCTGCGGCCCCTGGAGCGCGAGCAGGGCGACGTCGTCGCTCACGTCCTCGATCGTCGCGTCGAAGCGCCCGAGCTCGCGCGAGACGTGCGCGAGGTCCTTCTCCCGGTTCGAGGCGTTGACGACGACCATGACCCGGTCGGCGTAGCGGTAGACGAGGCAGTCGTCCTCGATCGTGCCCCGCTCGTTGAGGATCGTCGAGTAGTGCACCTGCCCGACGGCGAGCGCCGCGACGTCGTTCGTCGTCACGTAGTTGACGAAGTCCACCGCGCCCGGGCCGCGCACGACGAACTCGCCCATGTGGCTGACGTCGAACAGCCCCGCGCGCTCGCGCACCGCCTTGTGCTCGGCCGTGATTCCGGTCGGGTACTGCACCGGCATCTCGTAGCCGGCGAACGGGACCAGCTTGGCCCCGAGCGCGGCGTGGATCTCGTGGAACGGCGTGCGCCTGAGGGTCTGCGTCGAGCGGGCGTCCTGCGCCATCGCGTTCGGCTCCGGGTCGGGGAAGGTGGGTGGACCCGGAATATCGAAGGGGTCTTGGCGCGGTGCCAGTGGCGCGGCGCGCGGGACGGGCACCCCGGCGCGGCGCCGGGCGGCGCCGGGCGGCTCTCCCGCCCGCCGCGCTACGCGGCCGCCAGCTCCTCGAGCGCCTTCGCCACCTCGGCCGCGTGCCCTTCGGGCTTCACCTTCTCGAACACGCGGGCGACCGTGCCGTCCGGCCCGATGACGAAGGTGGTGCGCGCGTTCCCCCAGTACTTGAGGCCGAACATCGACTTCTCCTGCCACACCCCGTAGGCGTCGGCCACGGCGTGCTCGGTGTCCGCGAGCAGCGTGTAGGGGAGGCCGAACTTCCGCTTGAACTTCTGGTGCGACTTCACGTCGTCCGGGCTGACTCCGAGAACGACCGCGTCGAGCCCCTCGAGGCGCGGGAAGGCATCGCGCAGCTCGCAGGCCTCGGTGGTGCACCCGGGGGTGTCGTCCTTCGGATAGAAGAAGAGGACGACGTTGCGGCCGCGCAGGGCAGAGAGGGTGAGCGTGGCGCCCTCGTCGGTCTGGAGGGTGAAGTCGGGGGCGGGCGAGCCGGTCGCGGGATACATGGGCTGGGTTGGCTGAAGTGTGATCGCGCCCTGGTCAGATCTTCTCACCGCCCATGAGAACGGCCATGATGGCCTTCTGCACGTGCAGCCGGTTCTCCGCCTCGTCCCAGACGCGGCTCTGCGGACCCTCGAGCACCGACTCGCTCACCTCCTCGCCGCGGTGCGCGGGGAGGCAGTGGAGGAAGATCGCCTCCTTGCGGGCGCGCGACATGAGCGCGCTGTCCACCTGGAAGCCGGCGAACGCCTTCTCGCGCACCTTCTGCTCCTCCTCCTGCCCCATCGAGGCCCAGACGTCGGTGTTCACCACGTGGGCACCCTCGGCCGCCTCCTTCGGGTCGCGCACCACCGCGACGCTCGCCTCCCGCTGGGCGCGGGCGAGGATCGCCGGGTCGGGGTCGTAGCCCTCGGGACAGGCCAGCACGAGCTCGAAGCCGAGCCGGTAGGCGGCGTTGATCCAGGAGTTCGCCATGTTGTTCCCGTCGCCGATCCACGCCACCTTCTTCCCCTCGTAGCCGCCGAGGTGCTGCCGGACGGTGAGCAGGTCGGCGAGGATCTGGCAGGGGTGCAGCAGGTCGGTGAGGCCGTTGATCACCGGCACGGTCGCGTACCGGGCGAGCTCCTCGACCTCGGTGTGCGCGAACGTGCGGATCATGATCCCGTCCACGTAGCGCGAGAGGACGCGCGCCGTGTCCTTGACCGGTTCGCCGCGCCCGAGCTGCACGTCGCGCGGCGAGAGGAAGAGCGCGTGCCCGCCGAGCTGCCACGCGCCCACCTCGAAGGAGACGCGCGTCCGGGTGGACGACTTCATGAAGACCATCGCCAGCGACTTGCCGGCGAGCGGCGTCCGCGTGTAGGCGCCGGTCCGCATCCGCTCGGCGAGGTCGAACAGGCCCTCGAGCTCCGCGCGGGAGAAATCGGGGATCGCGAGGAAGTCGCGGTGCTGGGCGGCTGGCATGGGTCCTCGGAAAGTCGTCGTGACGGGCACCCGCTGATGAGGCGGCGCCGGTGGCGGGCGCAAGCTAACCGCCGTCCAAAGCGCCGGGCAAGCGAGACCGCGCCCGTCAACC
Source organism: Gemmatimonadaceae bacterium (assembly GCA_045804285.1). GTDB lineage: Bacteria > Gemmatimonadota > Gemmatimonadetes > Gemmatimonadales > Gemmatimonadaceae > DATMHT01. The sequence goes on along the minus strand of JBJMNL010000256.1, from coordinate 65,110 downwards.
CTGTTCGCCGCGGGCGAATCGCGGCACCTTTCTCTCGCCGCGCGCCCGCACGCGGCGCCGGCTTCTTCGGCGGAGAGGGTTTCATCCTGCAGAAGCTCTCGGGCGGAGGGCTCGCCTTCCTGCACGCCTCGGGGACGCTCCACGAGGTCGAGCTGCGCGGCGGCGAGTCGCTGCGCGTCGACACCGGCTGCCTCGTCGCCTTCCAGGCGTCGGTGACGTACGACATCCAGATGGTGCCGGGCGTCAAGACGGCACTCTTCGGTGGGGAGGGGCTCTTCCTCGTCCATCTCACGGGCCCCGGGAAGGTCATCCTCCAGACGCTTCCCTTCTCGCGCCTCGCCGACCGCATAATCGCCGCCCCGCGCGCCGGCGGCGCCCGGCGCGAGGAGGGAGGCGTGCTGGGAGCGCTCGGCGGGCTGCTGGACGGGGACACGTGAGGGAGAGACACTAGCGACTGACGACTGCCAACCGCCCACCGCATGTGAAGAGCGGTTGGTAGTTGTCAGTCGTCAGTTGTCAGTCGTCAGTTGGTGGATCCTACCGACTGCTACAGGATGTACTTCCGCAGGTCCTCGTCCTCCGCGATCGACTTCAGGCGCTCGCGGACGAGCGCGCCGTCGACCTTGATCGCCTGGTTGCCGCGGTCGGGGAGCTCGTACAGCACGTCCTCGAGGAGCGTCGTCATCACCGTGTGGAGGCGGCGCGCGCCGATGTTCTCCATCCGGTCGTTCACGTGCGCGGCGATTCGCGCGATCTCGGCGATCCCCTCGTCGGCGAACTGCACCTCCGCGCCGTCGGCCGCGATGAGGGCCGCGTACTGCTTGGTCAGCGCGTTCTCCGGCTCCGTCATGATGCGCACGAAGTCGGCCTCGGTGAGCGGCTTGAGCTCGACCCGGATGGGAAAGCGGCCCTGCAGCTCCGGGATCAGGTCGCTCGGCTTGGCGACGTGGAAGGCGCCGGCGGCGATGAAGAGGACGTGGTCCGTCTTCACCAGGCCGTACTTGGTCTGCACGTTCGACCCCTCGACGATCGGCAGCAGGTCGCGCTGCACGCCTTCGCGCGAGACGTCCGGCCCGCCCGCCTGCCCGCGCTCCCCGGCGATCTTGTCGATCTCGTCGAGGAAGATGATCCCCATCGACTCGACCCGCTCGAGCGCGTCGGCGGTGACGTCCTCGAGATCGATGAGCTTGTCGAGCTCCTGCTCGAGGAGGATGCGCCGGGCCTCGGAGACCTTGACCGAGCGCTTCTTCTTGCGCTTGGGCATCATCTCCTGGAGCATCTCGGTGAAGTTCTCCATCCCCTCCGGGGCGCCTTGCGGGACCATCATGTCGAACATCTGCGGCCCCTGCTGGGTGACCTCGACCTCGACCTCCCGTCCCTCGAGCTGTCCGTCGACGAGCAGGTTGCGCAACTTGTCGCGGGTCCGGCGGTAGCGCTCCTGCGCCGCGTCGCCGACGGTCGAGGCGTCGCCGTTCCCGCTCGCGTCGACCGCCGCCGACGCGGCCGGCGCGCCAGAGGGCGAGCGCGCGACCGCGCCGCCGGACGAGACGACGAAGACGCCGCCCGCCGAGCGCGGCTCGGCCGCCGCGCCGGCGCCCACCGGCTGCGGCGCGCCCCTGCCGGCGTTCTCCCCGGCGTCGCCGCCCGCCGGACTCCCGTCGGCGCCTGACGGGGGCGGGAGGAGCAGGTCGAGCAGCCGCTCGTCCACGCGCTCGTTCGCGAGGTCCTCGACCTCGCTCTCGCGCTCGGTGCGCACCATGTCGATCGCGCTCTCGACGAGGTCGCGGACCATGCTCTCGACGTCCCGGCCGACGTAGCCGACCTCGGTGAACTTCGACGCCTCGACTTTCACGAACGGCGCGCCGGCGAGCTTCGCGAGACGGCGGGCGATCTCCGTCTTCCCGACGCCGGTCGGGCCGATGAGGATGATGTTGTTGGGGGAGATCTCGTCGCGGATCCCCTCGGGGGCGCGCTGCCGGCGCCACCGGTTGCGGAGGGCGATGGCGACGGCCTTCTTCGCCTCCCCCTGGCCGACGATGAAGCGATCCAGCTCGGCGACGATCTGGCGCGGCGTGAGGTCCGCGAGTCGCGCGAGCGCCTGCTGCGTACGTGTTGAAGCCATGAGAAGATCGGAAGCGGGAAGCGGGGAGCAGCACGGGCGCGCGAAACGGTCGCTCCCCGCTCGCTGCTCCCGCCTTTCGTCAGATACTGGGTTCCAGGACCGTGATGTTCGTGTTGGTATACACGCAGATCTCGCCGGCGATCTCGAGCCCCTGGCGGACGATGTCCTTGGGCTCGAGCTCCGTGTTCTTGATGAGCGCGCGCGCCGCGGCCAGCGCGTAGGAGCCGCCGGAGCCGATGGCGAGGATGCCGTCGTCGGGCTCGATGATGTCGCCGGTGCCGGAGATGACGAAGCCGTGGTCGCGGTCGACGACGGCGAGCAGCGCCTCGAGACGGCGCAGCACGCGGTCGCTGCGCCAGTCCTTGGCCAGCTCCACGGCCGCGCGCGGCAGGTTCCCCGGGTAGCGCTCCATCTTCTCCTCGAACTTCTCGAAGAGGGTGAACGCGTCGGCCGCGGCGCCGGCGAAGCCGGCCACCAGCTTGCCGCCGCGCAGCTGGCGAACCTTCTGCGCGTTCGACTTCATCACGGTGTCGCCGACGGTCACCTGACCGTCACCGCCCAGGGCGACCTTGCCGTTTCGGCGCACGGCGAGGATCGTCGTCGCGCGGATGCGTGGGAGGGTGTAGTTCATGTCACTAAAGATACGTGCGCGGCCGGAACGGCGCGCACCGGTGGAGAAAGCGAGCCCGGGTAGCTGCTACCCGGGCTCGCCTCGTCCCTCCATGCGTCCGCCGGAGGGCTACCTGATGCGCATCCGCCGGGGGGGCGGCTCGGGCGGAGCGCCGGGCGGCGGCGCTCCGTCCGGCATCCGGCGGGCGGGTCCGCGGAACGCGAACACCTCCCGGAGATAGCGCCGGTTCATCACGACCCCGGCGCCGAGCAGGAGGGTCCCGACGATCATCGCCAGGGTACCGAACCGCCAGGCGTCGCGCCCGATCAGCGCCGCGGCAAGGCAGAGGGTGCCGATCCCGATCGCCGCCTCCCCGCCCCGGCTGCGCTCGGCGCGCGCCCGGCGCCGCCGCTCCCGCAGCACGAAAGTGCCGTCGTCCGGCAGCCTGGCGTCAGCGAGCAGGGCCAACCCGACCAGCCCCACGACCACGCCGAAGAGAACGGGAATGAGCTCGGCCTTCATGGCCGAGCAAGCCATGCAAGAGGCGGGCGAAGGCATGGGACCGCTGGCTGGCGGCCTGAACGGCGTTCGGCGTCACGCCCGCGGATGCGCCTTCTGATACACCTGCTTCAGCCGCTCGACGCTCGTGTGAGTGTAGATCTGGGTGGTCGAGATCGAGGCGTGGCCGAGCAGCTCCTGGACCGCGCGGAGGTCGGCCCCCGCGTCGAGCAGGTGGGTCGCGAAGGTGTGTCGCAGCGAGTGGACGGACAGTCCCGCGCTCTCGTCGATCTGCTTCAGGAACGCGCCGACGACGAGCTGGATGCCGCGGGTGCCGATCCGACGGCCACGGTTGTTCAGGAAGAACGCGGTCCGGTCGGCGCCGGCACCGATCGCCCGGATCAGCTCGTCCCGCTTCGACTCGTAGTTGCGCAGGGCGAGCCCGGCGTGGTCGCCGACGGGAACGATCCTCTCCTTCCTCCCCTTCCCCCGCACCTTGGCCTGCTGCGAGACGAGGTCGACGTCCGTTCGGTTCAGCGACCGGAGCTCCGACAGGCGCATCCCGGTGGAGTAGAAGAGCTCCAGGATCGCCAGATTCCTCACGTCGTTGAACTTCCCCTCCCACGCCCGCACCTCGGCCATCTGGAACAGCAGGTCGATCTGCGTCCGGTCGAGGTAGCCCGGCAGGTACTTCTCGAGCTTCGGGGTCCCGACCCCGCGCGCCGGGTTCGCCTCCACGAGCTCGTTGCGGTGAAGCCAGCGGTAGAAGCTCCGAACGGACGACAGCGCCCGCCCGATCGAGCGCTTCTTGAGTCCGCGCCGGGTGAGATGCGCGAGGAAACCGCGGATGGCGAGCCGGTCCACCCCCTGCCAGCTCCACGCGCCCCCGCCGTAGTATCCGCCCAGAAAGGCCACGAGCTCGTGGAGGTCGCGCGAGTACGCCTGGAGCGTGTTCGGCGATACGTCCCGCTCCTTCTCGAGGTGGAGCAGGTACTGGGCGACCTCAGAGTCGGCGACGGCGGGTGCCGCGCCACCGGCTGATGGTCTCGTGGACCCCTGCGTAGGAGAGGGGGCGGGCCGGAGCCCGGTCGGGCGCGGAGGCGGTCCCTGTATCGCTCCAGGGCCCCCCTCCTCGCCCGGTCGCGCTCCTCGATCGACAGGAGCGGGGACCGCGCCCGTATTTGGAAACGTATGTGTGTCATGCGGCGCGGGGCTTCCCTGCGCGACGCTCGGGTTGGACGGTGGAGCGATCTCCGCCGTACCTTGACCCTGGGGGGGGGCCCCCCTGCTCCGCTTCCCCGCGATCCCCCGGCGGAGCGGGCCGCTCACGCCGCGGCCACGGCGCCGGGCTCCAGCGCCACCACGCCGTTGGCCTCGCGCCACCGCCCGAGCTCGGCCAGCGCGCGCTCGGCGATCAGCTCCCGCTTGCGGCGCTTGTCCTTCACCCGCCCCTCGAGGTCGTCCACCAACCCGAAGTTCGCGTTCATCGGCTGGAAATGGCGCGGGTCGGCCTCGCGAAGGTAGCGGTAGAGCGCGCCGAGCATGGTCGTCGGCGGGGGCACGACCGGCTCCTCTCCACGCAGCATCCGCGACAGGTTCACCGCGGCCAGGATCCCGGTCGCGGTGCTCTCCGTGTAGCCCTCGACACCGGTGATCTGCCCCGCGAACAACGTCCTCGGCGCATCGCGGAGCGCGAGGTGCGCGGAGAGCGCTGCGGGCGAGTTCACGTACGAGTTGCGGTGGATCGATCCGTAGCGCAGGAACTCGGCCTCGGCGAGCCCCGGAATCATCCGGAAGACACGCTGCTGCTCGGGGATGCGGAGCCGCGTCTGGAAGCCGACCAGGTTCCACATCCGGCCCGCGCGATCCTCCATCCGGAGCTGCACGACCGCCCACGCGTCCTTCCCCGTCCGGGGATCGCGGAGCCCGACCGGCTTGAGCGGCCCGAAGCGCAGCACGTCCCGCCCTCGCTGCGCCATGACCTCGACGGGCATGCACCCCTCGAAGTACGGCACCTCGTCGAACTCGTGGCCGTGGTACTGGTCGGCTGCCACCAGCGCGTCGAGAAAGGCGTCGTACTGCTCGCGCGTGAACGGACAGTTGAGATACGCGCCGTCGCCGCCCGCCGCCTCCTCCATCGTCTCCTTCCCATAACGCGACGCACGGAAGACGACCGACTCGTCGAGCGAATCGCCCGCCACGACCGGAGCGATCGCGTCATAGAAGGCGAGCGACTCCACCCCGAGCCGCGCCCGCACCGCCGCCGCGAGGGCGTCGGACGTCAGCGGCCCGGTGGCGACGATGCCCGGCGACGGCAGCTCCGTGACCTCGCCCCGCACGACGCTGATCCGCGGGTGCCCCCCCACACGCTCCGTCACCGCCCGCGCGAAGACGTCGCGGTCGACCGCGAGCGCCGTCCCACCCGGCACCCGCGCCTGGTCCGCCGCCCAGAGAATCAATGAGCCGAACTGCCGCATCTCGGCCTTGAGCAGCCCGTGCGCGTTCGATGTCTCCGTGCTCTTGAAGGTGTTCGAGCAGACCAACTCGCCGAGCCGCTCCGTCTTGTGCGCGGGCGTCCCGCGCACGGGCCGCATCTCGTGCAACACCACCGCGTGCCCTCGCTCGGCGAGCTGCCACGCCGCCTCCGATCCGGCGAGCCCCCCGCCGACGACGTGGACCTCCTCGGAGCTCACTCTCGTGGACGTCATGCTCTCATTATACAGCCGGACGGCATGCAGCCAGAAGGCGGCGCGAGACATCCCGAAATGAACAACGCCCCTCCCGGCCCGGCCGGGAGGGGCGTTGCTGTCGTAGGGACGGATCCGTGTGAGTCCGTGGGAATTCCTTTTCCGCGGCCATCCCTGCGCGCGACTTCCGTCGCCCCGCCCGGCAGCGTACGCGGTCCTTCGCCCGGCACCCTGGCCGGGCCGATCACACGGCCACGGCCTCCGATGCCTGCTCGGCGGGCTCGGGGACGTCCCACTCGTTGCCGCACTTGAGGCACTTGCGGTATGCGCCACGCGTCTTGTTCGACTTCGCCTCCGCCCCCACGTACCCGCACTCGGCGCACGTCTCGGGGACCGGCTTGTCCCAGCAGACGAAATCGCAGTTCGGGTAGTTCTCGCAGCCGTAGAAGGCCTTGCCGCGCTTCTTCGACCGCCGCTCGGCGATCTCCCCGCCGTCCTTCGGGCAGAGCACGCCCGTGGGCATGGAGCGCGTGCCGCGGCACTTCGGGAACCGGCTGCAGCCGAGGAAGTCGCCGGAGCGCCCCTGCCGCTTGAGCATCGGCGCGCCACACTCCTGACACTTGTAGTCCGTCGGCTCGGCCGGCTTGCGCTCCCCCTTCAGCGGACGCGTGTACTTGCATGCCTTCGGATGGTTCTCGCAGGCCACGAAGGGTCCGAAGAAGCCACCCTTGGCGACGAGTCGCCCCCCACAGTCCGGGCAGCGCTCGTCCGCGAGCTTCGAGAGGTCGTGCGCCTCCCCGATCAGCGCGTCGACGTTGACGTTGCTGAGCGAGTGATGGAACGGCGAGTAGAACCCCTTGAGCACCTCGCGCCAGCCGACTTCTCCCTCCTCGACCTTGTCGAGCTCCCCCTCCATCTGTGAGGTGAAGCGCACGTCGAAGATCTCGGGGAACTGCTTCACCATCACCTTCTCCACCGACTCGCCGAGCTCGGTGGGGAAGAATCGCCGCTGCTCGAGCTGCGCATAGCGTCGGTCCACCAGCGTCGAGATGATCGACGCATAGGTGGACGGCCGGCCGATGCCCAGCCGCTCGAGCTCCTTCACCAGGCTCGCCTCCGAGTAGCGCGGCGGCGGCTCCGTGAAGTGCTGCGACGGCGTGATCGACCGCACGGGCACGTTCTCGCCAACCTCGACCGCCGGCAGCGCCTGCTCGTCCTCGAGCGCCTTCGAGTCCCCCTCCTCGCGCGCTTCCTTGTAGAGCGCGAGAAAGCCCTGGAACTTCACGACGCTCCCCGTCGACCGGAACAGATACCGATGCCCAGCCGCCGCCGACGCGCCGGCCATGTCGAAGTCGACCGTGGTGGTATCGAAGACGGCGGGCGCCATCTGCGACCCCATGAAGCGCTTCCAGATCAGGTCGTAGAGCTTGTACTGGTCCTCCTTCAGGTATCGCTTCACCGAGTCCGGCCGGCGCGTCGGGTCGGTCGGGCGCACGCCCTCGTGCGCGTCCTGCGTATTGGCCGTACCCGACTTCCCGTAGAGCTGCGGGCCGGCGGCGAGGTATTCACCGCCGAACAGCGTGCGCAGGTACTCGCGCGCCTGCCCCGCCGCGCTCTCCGCAACCCGCGTCGAGTCGGTACGCATGTAGGTGATGAGGCCGACGCCCCCCTCCTCCTTCCCGAGCTCGATTCCCTCATAGAGGTCCTGGGCCAGGCGCATCGTGCGCTTGGAGCCGAAACCGAGCTTCTTCGCCGCCTCCTGCTGGAGCGTGCTCGTCGTGAACGGTGCGGCGGGGTTCTTCCGCCGCTCGCGCCGCTTGAGGTCGGTGACCGGGAAGGTCTCTCGGCCGGCGAGGTCGGCGAGGATCGCCTGCGCCGCGCCTTCGGTGCCGATCTCCGCCTTCTTACCGTCGAGCTGGTGCAGCTTCGCCGTGAACTGCTGCCCCTCGTGCTCGAGCAGAGCCTCGACGGTCCAGTACTCGACCGGCCTGAAGGCGCGGATCTCCCGCTCGCGCTCGACGAGCAGTCGCAGCGCGACCGTCTGCACCCGCCCCGCCGAGAGCCCCTTCTTGACCGTCTTCCAGAGCAGCGGGCTCGCCTTGTAGCCCACCAGACGGTCGAGGACGCGGCGCGCCTGCTGCGCCTCGACCTTCTTCTCGTCGATGTCGCCCGCGCGCTCGAGCGCCTGTCGAACCGCGTCCCGGGTGATCTCATGGAAGAGGACCCGGCGGATCGGCGCTCCGCCCTTACGGCGGATCTGACCGGCGACGTGCCAGCCGATCGCCTCCCCCTCCCGGTCGGGGTCGGTCGCGATGAAGATCTCGCGCGAATCCTTCGCCGCGCTCTTCAGCTCGGCGAGAGTCTTCTCCTTCCCCTCGATCGTGACGTACTCCGGCTCGAAGCCGTTCTCGACGTCGATCCCGAGCTTCTTCTCCGGGAGGTCGCGCACGTGGCCGACGGTCGCCTTCACACGGTAGCCGCGCCCCAGATACTTGCCGATCGTCTTCGCCTTGGCGGGAGACTCGACGATGACGAGTGAGGTGCTCCCCGCCACGGCGCCGTCGCCCGACGCCCCGTCATCCGAGGCGCCGTCGTCCGCCGCCGCCTTCGTGCGCGCCGACACCGACTTCTTCGCGGCCGACTTCTTGGCCGCGCCGCGCGCCTTGGCCTTCGCCGGCGCCTTCCGGGCCGGCGCCTTCCGGGCCGGCGACTTCCGACGCGGCTCGGCGACGGAGGCGTCCGTGTCGGCGCCCTCCCGCCCCTCCGGCTCGCTGCCGGCCGCGGCCGGATCGAGCCCCGCGGCGTTCCCGCCGCGCGGCTCCTCGGTCGCCGTTCGCTTTCCTCGAGTAGTCGATGCCATAGATGACGATGCTTCAAGCGTGATGCGTGACGCGGCTCGATGCGTCGAGCGGCGCGCCGAGACCGGCGTTCGCCGTCGCGCGGCGCGCGTCACGCAGAATGTCCCCTGCCAGATCGGTCCAGTTACCGACGGGCGGACCGCTCCGTTCCGACGTCAGTGTACCGTGCCGACGCCGGAGAGGGAGCGCGGGTCTCCGCCCCCGCCCGACTCGATCAGCGACCGCAGGTCGTCGAGCGCGATCCGCCCGTCGATGTGGGTGAGAGCACGCTCGATGACATGCTCGAGCTCGGCACCACTGAGGACGCCGGCCCCGCTCAACGCGAGCAGATGCCCCCACGCCTCGGGAGCGAAGCGCCCGCGCTCGTGTGGGCCCAGGACTCGAAAGACCATGTTCCTCGGATGTCGTGATCGCGGCGGCGGGGCGACCGGGCGACCCCGAATCACCCCGCAAGATGACCTTTTCCGACGTCCGGCGCCGCGCAAATCGATCGCGCGCCGTACCGGATCGACCCGTGAGGGCGGTCGCGGAACGGCGCTCGAAGGTCGAAGCTACCGCGCGCCGGCCCTGGAGGCAAGCTCGACGATCACATCAGTAACCTGTTGTACAGAAAGAAGATCCGTCCGCACGACGGCATCCGACGAGCTCTCGTAGAGGGCCCGCCGCCTCTCCGCCAGCTCCCGTAGGGCGTGCAGGGGGTCGGGACGCTGGAGCAGTGGGCGGACGGGTTGCGCGGCGTCGCCGAGCCTGCTGAGCGCGCGCTCCGGAGCCACCTCGAGGTAGATGATACGTCCCGGTGGGCGTAAAAGTGCCACCACCCCATGATTGGTCACCCACCCCCCACCAGGCGCCAGGACGAGAGGCCCGGTCGCGCCCCGCAGCTCCTTGGTGAACAAGCGTTCCCGGTCCCGGAAGTAGCGCTCCCCGCGCGTCGCGAACAGTTCGGCCACGGAGCGTCCCTCGCGCCGCTCGATTTCGGTGTCGAGGTCGATGAACGGCCGCCCCAGGCGCTCCGCCACGGCGCGCCCGACGGTGCTCTTTCCCGCGCCGGGCAGGCCGATCAGGATCAGGTGGGAGGGGCACGCCATCGAGGGCCGGGTGGGTGGGATGGGGAGTCGCTAGCGCTGTCGGGACGCCCCGAGGTCCGCCGGGACCGGCTGGACCCGCTCACGCACGCGCGCCAGGTACGAGTCGTAGTTCCGCCGCATCTCCGCCAGCGAGTCGCCCCCGAACTTCTCGCGGAAGGCGTCGGCGAGGACGAGCGCGGCCATCGCCTCCGCGATGACCCCCATCGCCGGCACGGCCGTGACGTCGCTCCGTTCGGCCACCGCCGCGGCGGCGGCGCCGGTGGTGAGGTCCACGGTGCCGAGTGGACGCATGAGCGTGCTGATCGGCTTCATCGCGACGCGCAGCACGAGTGGCTCCCCCGTCGTCATCCCCCCTTCCAGCCCGCCTGCCCGGTTCGTCCGGCGGCGGACGTTGCCGGCGAGGGGGCGGTCCGGCGCCCCTTCGATCTCATCGTGCACCTCCGCCCCCGTGACCCGCGCCGCCTGGAAGCCGAGCCCGACCTCGACACCCTTCACCGCCGGGATCGACATCATCGCGGCGGCGAGGCGGCCGTCGAGCTTCCGGTCCCAGGAGACGTGGGAGCCGAGTCCCACCGGGAGCCCGTCGCATACCACCTCGCAGATGCCGCCCAGGGTGTTCCCGTCGCGCTTCGCCGCGTCGACTCGCTCGATCATGCGCGCCTCGGCGTCCGGATCGAGCGTGCGAAGCGGGGACCGGTCGGCGGCCTCGTTGAGCGCTGCAGGGAGTGAGGCCGGGCGCGCCGCCTCGACGCCGCCCAGGTGGACCAGATGGCTCCCGATCCGAATCCCGAACTCGGCGAGGAGGCGGCGACAGACCGCTCCGGCCGCGACCCGGGCCGTCGTCTCGCGGGCGGAGGCGCGCTCGAGGATGTCACGGGCGTCGGCGCGGTCGTACTTGAGGAGTCCCGTGAGGTCGGCGTGGCCCGGCCGGGGGCGCGTCACCGCGCGGCGGCGCGCGTGTCCGGGCTCGCCCTCTCCCTCGCGAGGCGCCGGGTCCATCACGTCCTCCCAGTTCTTCCAGTCGCGGTTGCGGACCAGCATCGCGATCGGTGAGCCGAGCGTCTCGCCGGCTCGCACCCCCGAGAGGAACTCGATCGCGTCACGCTCGATCTGCATGCGGCGCCCGCGGCCGTAGCCCTGCTGCCGCCGGGCCAGCTCCGCGTCGACGTCCCCGGCGAGCAGCGGGAGGCCGGCCGGGACGCCCTCGACGACGCTGACGAGCGCCGGCCCGTGCGACTCGCCGGCGGTTGTGAAGCGGATGAACATGAAAGAGATGGCGGAGTTGAGGAATGAGGAATGAGGGCCGGGCCGCCCGCAATGCGCAAGCCCGGCGCGAGTGGCCGGGCTTGCGGGTCTACCAGAGAGTCGGGCGATTGGCGGCGCGGGCCTGACGATCGCTTCGCGGTGGCCCGGCCCTCACCCCTCATTTCTCGTCCTCACGTCCTCGCCGTTACCGGCCCGGACGCACCGCCTCTCCGTCGTCGACGATGTGTGGCGTGATGAGGATCAGGAGGTCCTGCTTCTGCTCCTGGCTGTTCGTCTGCCCGAACAGGCGCCCGATGAGCGGGAGATCGACCAGGAAGGGGATGCCCGCCTTGCTCGTCGTCACCTGGGTGATCGTGAGGCCGCCGATGACCGCCGTCTCGCCGTCGCCCACGAGGAGCTGGCTGTCGGCGCGGCGCTTGAGGAAGGTGAAGCCCAGGTCCGCCGTGGCTGCCTGGAGCTGCGACTGCTCCGCGTGCAGCGACATCATGATCTGGCGGTTGTTCGTGATGTGCGGCGTCACGCTGAGGATGATGCCGCTCTCCTTGAACTGCGTCGTCGCGCGGGCCGGCGTGCCGCCCCCCTGTCCGACGTCGACGACGCGGATCGGGGTCTCCTCGCCGACGAGGATCTCGGCCTTGCGGTTGTCGAGCGTCACGATGTTCGGCTCCGCCTGCGTGTCGGAGAGCCGGACTTCCTGGAGCGCGTCGATGAAGGAGGTCAGCGCGAACTTGCCGACCATCGTCGAGTAGACCAGGTTGAGCGCGGCACCCGCCTGGCCGGTGCGGTTCGCGTTCGAGATGCCGGCCAGCGCCTGACCACCGAGCGTGATGACGCTGGGCGTCGAGGCCGTGTACGACTGCCCCGTCAGCGGGTCGGTGCGCTGGACGAGCTTATTGAAGAAGGTGCCCTGGGAGCCGAGGTCGTAGGCGACCCCCAGCTGCTCGATGTCGGTGCGGCTGACGAAGATGATCTTCGCCTTGATCGCCACCTGCGGCGTGCGGACGTCGAGGTCGCGCACGTAGCTGATGACGTCGCTCATGCGCGACGGCACCTCGGTGATCAGCAGCGTGTTCGTCGCCGTGTCGGCCGTGACCGAGCCGCGGACGACGCACGCCGGGCGCCCGCCTCCGGCCGCGCCTCCGGCTGCGGCGGCGGCTGCTGCCGCCCCCTGGCAGTCGCGCGAGAGGAGCGAGGAGATCGTCGGCACGAGCGTGCCGGCGTTGGCGTAGTTGACCGCGACGAGCTGGGTGGCCAGCGGCTCGCTCGACTGTTTGGCGAGGATGTTGGCGTAGCTGTCGACGGTGATGATGCCGTACTGGTCCTCCGCGGCCGCGAGCCCCTGCGCCTGGAGGATCGCCTGGAGGGCGACGTCCCAGGGCTGGTCGCGCACCTCGGCGGTGACCGTCCCCTGCACCTCGCGGCCGACGACGATCGTGCGGCCCGAGAAGGAGGCGAAGGCCGCCAGCACGTCGCGGATGTCGGCGTCCTGGTAGGTCACCGTGATCCGCGGCTGGTTCGACGGGCGCGGCTGGAGGACGGGCGTCGCCGCCTTGCCGCGGGCCGGCGTCGCCTGCCGGTCGAACGCGCGCGCCGGCGCTGTGGCCGGCGGGACGTCCGGGAGCTGGTCGTCGGCGGGGGGCGCGTCGACCACCTTGCCAGCCGCGGGCGCGGCAGCCGAGGCGCCGAGGGCCGGGCCCGAGTGCCAGGCGGCGAAGTTCGCGCCCCCGCCCTCGACCGAGACGCGGAGCTCGCCGGCGCCGCGCGTGAGCTGGTACTTGCGCGCGGCGTCGAGCTCGACGACGACGCGCACGACGTTCGCCCTGTACTGCGCGAAGCGGACGTTCCTGATGCCGCCGCGCGCGACCTTGTCGTAGAAGCGCGGCGGCATGCTCAGCGTCGCCCCCGTCAGGTCGAGCACGATGCGGCTCGGCGACGAGAGCGTGAAGTCCTGCACGTCAGCCGTCGTATCGACCGCGATCACCAGCTCCGCGCGGCCGGTGGCGGGCACGACGCTCAGCGCCGTGACCACTCCGCGCGCGCCGCGCGCGCCGCCCCGCTCGTGTTCACGGCCGGTGTCGGCCGACCGCGCCGCGTTGCCCGGTCGCGCGGCCGTGGCGACAGCCGCGTGGGCTCGGGGCGCCGTGGCGCCCAGCGCGACCGCCGTGCCCGCGACCAGCGTCCAGACTCGCCTCATTGCTTCCTCGCTGTTGTGGAATCAGTCAGCCCCAGCACTTCCTGGCGGCCGTAGCCGAACTCTTCGAGCGCGAACACCACCTGCTTGGGCTGGATCTGCGAGACGCGCATGCGTCCCAGCGTCTGCCCGACCTTCACGCGATACTGGTCCTTGGTGGACAGGTCGCGCATGATGGCCACCGAATTCCGCCCCGTCGGGTCGTACAGCACCGTGACGAGCTTGAGGTCCGAGAGGAGGGGGCGGAGCTCTCCGCTCGCCATGAGCGACACGAAGGGGTCGCGCCGCCCGCGCCCGCCGTACTCGAAGGTCTCGCGGGAGAAGGTGAGCTGACTCGCCGCACCGCTCTCGGTGACGGCGACGCTCGCGGGAGACGCGGCCGCTCCCCCCTTCGTCGCGCCGGCGCCGGCCGTGGCGGCGTATCGCGGGGTCGCGCCAGTGGCCGGCGCCGGGACGGCGGCGGACTTGCCGGTCGATGCCGGGGCGCTAGCGGCGACCTTGGCCGGCGTCGCACCGGCAGTGCCGGGCTTCGCGGGCGCCGTCCTGGCCGGCGCCGTCTTGGCCGGCGCCGGCGTGACGGCAGCCAGCGCGCCGGACGATGCGGGCCGGCTCGCCGACGGTTGGCGTGGAGCAGCGGCCGTGGGCGCGTCCTGCGCTGCCGTCATGGTCGCGGTGTGTGCGTTGGTCGCTGCGGCAGCATTCTGCGCCGCGCGCTTGGCGGCGCCCAGCGCCGGCATGCTCTGCGCGCCCGCAATTGCTGCCGGAGCGCCGAGCGCCGACAGCCACGCGACGAGCAGCACGGCGCGCTCGGCGCGGCGCGAAGTACGAATGTTGGTCACGATTTCGTCTCCCCCTTCGCGGGCCCGCGCGGCACGCGCGCCGGCGCGGCCGCCTTGGCGACGTAGGTTTGCATCTCGAAGTCGGACTGGAGCAGAGCCTCGCTCGCGGAGCTACGCGTCCGCCTGGGTCCGCTCCCCTGATTCCGGTTCGTCGCGACCACGAGCTTGAGGTTCACCGGCGCGATGATCCGGGTCAGCGAGCCGACGTTGGACAAGAAGGTGCCGAGGTCGTGATAGCCGCCGACAATCGTGATCTTGTAGCGGTAGGTGTCGAACTCGTCGCCCGGGATCACCGGCTGCGGCTCGACGGCGCCGATGTCGAGGCCCGTGCGGCGGGCGGCGGTCGAGACCTGCTCGAGCAGCGCCGGCACCTCGTTGCCCGTCGGCACGAGCTGGCGCATCAACTCGAGATTGGCGGCCATCTGCTGCGCCTGGGCGCGCAGCTCGTTCACGCTCCCCTTCGCCATCTCGGCCCTGGCCCGGTCGTTCGCGGTGGTCAGCGACTCGACGTGCGCCTCGATCGTCGCGAGCTCCTCGGCCTTGGGCGTGTAGGCGTACATGTAGTACGCGACGGAGAGCGCGACGGCCACGATGCCGACGGCGACCATGCCCTGGTCGCGCTGATTCGTGGGAAGAAGGGGCATCGGCTACCTCACCGAGAGCGAGACGGGGACGGTGCGGATCGCGCCCGGCTCGGGCGACTGGAACTCCGCGTCGAGGAGGAACTCGGTGACCTCCTTCTGGTCCTGCGTGACGATGCTGGTCTTGACGAGCTGCACGTTCTGGATGAACGGCGAGGCCTCGAGGTCCTTCATGAAGCGCGTCAGCGCCTGGATGTCGACCGTGTTGCCGACGAGGCGGAACTTCATCGTCGGCGACGCCGGTTCGGCGACCTTCCGGGTGGGGCTTCCCTTCCCCTTCGCGCTGTCGTTGGCAGCGGGGGCGGTAGGCGCCGGGGCCGCCGACTGCGCGGTCGGCGCGGCGCTCGTCTGGGTCATCGAGGTGAGCCAGGTGTAGGCGGGGAGGGCCCGACTCACCTCGTCCATCACGTGCGCCCAGATGAAGCGGTTGTTGTCGATCGACTTGATGACGTTGATCTGGCGGACGACGGAGTCGCGCTGCATCACCGCCGCGCGGCGCTCGGCGAGCACGGCGGCGAAGCGCGTCGAATCCTGGACGGCGCGCTGCTCGCGCTCCGTGAGGTCGCTCGCCTGCGCGGACTGCGTGAACCAGAGGCCGCCGACCGCGAGAAGGCAGAGGGTCGCGGTGGCGACGCCGCCGAGCAGGAAGGGATCCTTGATGCTCTTGGCGGCGCCGGCGAGGGTCGCGCCGAGGCCCGGACCCCTGCTGCGGCCGCCTCGCGCCTTTTTCCCGGCGCCCGGGAGGAGGTTGATTTCGATCATGTCTCGATCGCGATTGGCGGGAAGGTCAGGCGACCTTACGGAGGGCGAGCCCGATCGGAAGCATCAGGAGCGGCGCGATTTCGTCAGTGACGAGCTCGTCGAGAGCGCCGTCACGCACCTTTATGTTCGCCAGCGGGTTCGCCTGCTGGACGCGCAGCCGGAGCCGCTCGGCGAGCGCCTCGGTCAGACCCGGGATGCGCGCCCCGCCGCCGCAGGTATAGACGGCGCGCATCTGGCTTCCCGAGCGCGACGCCGAGGCGAGGAAGGCCGCCGCGCGCTCGATGCCGACGGCGATCTCCTCACCGCGGCTCTCGATCACCGCGTCGAGGTGCGGCGAGCGGTCGTAGCCCTGGATCAGCGCGTCGGCCTCCTCCGCGGAGACGCCGCGGGACCGCTGCAGGTCCTCGCGGAAGCGGCGCGTGCCGACCGTGAGGTCGCGCGTGAGGATCGGCACGCCGTCCTCGAGGATGTTGATGTTCGTGACTTCGTGGCCGATGTTGATCAGGCCGACGACGCCGCGCATCGCGTCGGGGTGATTGACCTCGAACGCGTTGTGGAGGGCGAAGGCGTCGACGTCCACGATCGGCGGGTTGAGCCCCGTGTCGGTGAGGAGGCGCACCTTCGAGGCGACCAGGTCGCGCTTGGCGGCGACGAGCAGGACGCTCATCTCCAGCCCGTCGGCGTCCGGGTCGAGGATCTGGAAGTCGAGCTCCACCGAGTCCATGTCGAACGGGACGTGCTGCTCGGCCTCCCAGCGCATCAGCTCGCGCGCCTGCTGCTCCTTGACGCGCTCGATCTGGATCTTCTTGATGATCACGTCCCGCCCGCCGACGGCGGTGACGACGTTCTTGGCCTTGACGCCGGCGGCGGCGAGCGCGCTGCGCACCGCCTCGGAGACGATGCCCGGGTCCATGATCTCCCCCTCGACGATGGCGTCGGCGAGGAGCGGGGTGATCGAGACCTTCGCGAGCTCGGGCTCGCCCTTGCCGTGCTCGATGACGGCGACCTTGATGAGGCCCGATCCGATGTCGAGTCCGATCGTGGTCTTCTTGCGGCCGAAGAGCGCCATGGATGCCGCGCCTGTGTCGGGGTGGTGCGTGATGACCGCCGGGTCGCGCGGACGTCGGTGTCGCGCGTCGCTCGGCGGCGGGGGAGCGCCCGCGTAACGGAGCGGGGCGCGTCGGGAACGTCGGGACGTTGCTGCTGTCGCTGCTGCTGTCGCTGCTGCTGTCGCTGCTGCGGATCGCTGGAGCGTGTCGCGGCGCGTCACCGCGTGTCGCGGCCTGTTGCGGCCTGTTGCGGCTGCGTTGTCGGACAGCGGTCGGCGCGGGTCGGTCATTCTGCGCTCCTGTCCGGTCGCTTCAACCGGAAACACGACCACCGGGCGGAAAGGTAACGGGCCCGGTGTCGAGGATCGGCGTCGGAGGAGCGCGTGGCGGGGCGTGGGAACGCACCGCCGCGGCACCGGGCGGCGCGCGGCCTAACGCGACACGGCGCACCCGAGCGAGTCTCGGGTGCGCCGTGGCCACGGATGCGACGCGCTGGGCGCCGAGTCGGCCCTCAGTACATCTGCGCCCAGGCCCGCTGCTTCACGGGGACGAGGATCGCGGAGGCGCGCAGCGCGTTCTCGACCGCGCACTTCGAGAACGCCACCGTGAACGTACCGGTGGCGTTCACGCCGTCCGTGCAGCTGCCGCCGGAGCCGCTGCCGGAGTTGCCGGCGCAGTCGATGACGCCGTTCGCCACCATGATGCCGCCGCGGATGGTGGCCGTGCCGTTCCCGCGCCTTAGGTCGTTCTTCACGATGATCAGGCCGTCGAACTCGAAGCCTCCGTTCATCGTCAGACTCCCGTTCACCAGCAGGATCCCCTGCCCCTTCCCGCCGCTGATGTCCAGGTCACCGTTCACGAAGATGATCGGGTAGTAGCTGATGCACGGCTTGAACTGATTGGGGCTCGTCGGCGAATCGACGTGGTCGGGCTGTCCCCAGTTCGTGACGAGCGACCGGTTGCAGACGGTCGTGCCGTTGACGGCCGCGACTGCGGGACCCGGCCTGCCGCTCCACGCGCTCGGGATCTTCACGTCGGCGTTCGACTGGAGCGTCGTCCAGGTCTCGCTGCCGTAGGCGATGTAGGTGTTCGGGTCGGTGGCGATCTGCGTGACCCTGAGGGCACCCGAGTCGGCGCTGGCGAAGATCCCCGCCGGGTTGTTCTGCGTCGGCTCGCTGTGCGAGCTGTCCGTCGAATGCTGCAACTGCAGATTGTTCGGGGACGCGACGGCGATCGCCGACAGGTTACTCGTGTCGTAGGCGTCGCACTCCTGCCCCCAGCCCGCCGGGTCGTGGTCGAAGCCGATGACCGCTCCGCTCCCGCCGACCTGCACGGTCCCGGCCGAGACGACCGCGCCCGCGAGCTTCACCGAGGGGTAGGCGATCTGGACCATCATGCTCGTCCGACGGATGGACTCGGTGTTCGGGTTCGGGATGTTCGCCCGGCCGGTCGAGACGACGAGGAAGTTGGTGGGCGACAGCCGCGTGACCGTCACGTTCGCGGTGTCACCGATCTGGTTGACGTACCGGGGGTTGATGTCGGCGCTGCCGACCGGGAAGCTCCCCTCGATGTTGCGCGCCTGGTCCCAGTTGCTGACGTCGAAGTTGAGACCGTACTCGGCGACGTTGAACGCCCGCTGCTCGATGAGCGTGTTGCGCCCGATCACCCGCTCCTGCGACGAGGCGAAGTAGGCCCCGGCGAGCAGGGCGCCGATGACGACGATCGCGAAGATGGCCGTCGGCAGTGCGAGGCCGTGGCGCGCGGTGGCGCCGGCCGGCGGGTGGCGCCGCGCCCGCGTGGAGACCCGCATGTAGACGCGCATTGAGTGGCTCCTCCTATGGTGAGAGCGGCCCGGCGGCCGGGATCAGCTGCGGTTCCGGATCGCGATGCTGAGCAGCAGCGAGTCGGTGAAGACAGTCCTGTTTTTCTGCGAAGTGTAGCTCGCGGCGTTGCGCGTCTCGACGCCTTCGCCGCGAAGCTTCACGTCGATCCGTGAGACGGCGTTTGG
The DNA here is from genome assembly GCA_045804285.1 of Gemmatimonadaceae bacterium. Classification (GTDB taxonomy): domain Bacteria; phylum Gemmatimonadota; class Gemmatimonadetes; order Gemmatimonadales; family Gemmatimonadaceae; genus DATMHT01. The sequence goes on along the minus strand of JBJMNL010000256.1, from coordinate 46,491 downwards.
ATTCGCCGTCGCGACGCCCAGCGAGTCGAAGTAGAGGAACTGCAGCCCGTTCGTCGGGCCACCCGGCGCGTACGCCCGGTAGGGACCGCTCACCGGCTGCCACTGGCTCATTCCGCCGGCGGCGGCATCGGGGCCCTTGTAGCCGAGGAACCAGGAGCTGCCCGACTGGTACAGTCCATACGCCACGGAGCGCGTGAAGCGGACGACCGCGCCCGCCTTGACCGACGTCGGGAGCACGGCGGGGCTCGGCGGCACCGCCGTGAGCACGAACTGCTTCTTCACCTTGCCGGCGTCGCCGGCGAGCAGCATGGTCGAGCCGGCGCAGGGCAGGTTGCTATCGGCGATCGGTGCGATGATGTACGGCCACCACTGGTCGTCGCCCGCGCCGGGGCCGCCGCCGTAGTCGAAAACGAAGGCGGTGTCGCCGACCGCCGGAGGCGTGTACCACGAGGTCAGGACGTTTCCGCGCGCCAGTACCCCTTCGGGCGCCACGGCGATGGCGTTGCCCGCGACCTCGCACACGACGCCGCTTCCGATCGTCGCGCGGAACCACACCTCCTTGTCGGTCATCGTCTTGATGTCGCTACCCAGCACCGAGGGATTGTACGGGCTTCCACCCGGGGCCACCTGCGACACCGTGGAGACGCTGCGAAGGTCGAGCGGCAGGATGGCGGCCGCCTGTCGGAGTTGACTGCGGACGTCGATGATCTCCGTCGCGCCGCGGTAGAAGCGCTGCTGGCTGCGGACGAGACCCATGATGATGCCGCTCACGACGCCGAACATGACCAGCGACACCATCAACTCCGTGAGCGTGAAGCCGGGGCGCGGGCGGACCCGCGTCGAGCGCGTCAGTTTCTGCATGGGATGAACGTGGTGTACACGAGAGGATTCCTGCGGCCGACGATCTTCACGGTGTCGGTGATCTGCTTGACGTTGCTGCCCTGTACCACGAGCCAGTGTTCCGTCACCTGGCCGCCGCGCCAGCTCGCCGTCCCGTTGAGGTCGGTGCCCGTCAGGCTCTTGCAGTTGACGCTCGTGAGCTTGTCGAAGCGCCCCTGGGCGATGGTCGCGGCGGCGGCCTGCCGCTCGCCCATCGCCATCTGGCGCTGCACGACGGCAGCGGTGCTGGCGAGCCCCAGCACGCCGATCGAGAGGATCATGATGGCGACGATGATCTCGACGACCGTGAAGCCGCCGCGAGCCGCCGCGTGGGGGGAGCGTCGGCTGGCGGCTCTCGGGCGGCCGCGCCGCGACGGTTGGAGCGGGATCATGGCAGGCACCCGTTCTTGAGTGTGAGGCCGAGCTTGGAGACGCACACACTGTCCTTGAATCCGCCGACGGTCACGCGGTACCGGTGATCCCCGGTCCCCGCCGCGACGAAGCCGCGGGAGTCGTACGTGAGCAGCGAGTCGGATGGCGTGCTGACGCCGCCGGTCACGACTTCGACCGTCGCGCCGTAGAGATCATACAGGTCGCGCCTACCGAGCACACGCATCCCCGTCCCGTTCCCGCCGAGCGCGACGCGCATGACGTTGCCGTTCATCACAAAGGTGCTCAGCTGACCCTTCTGCACCGCGGACGCGCGCGCCGAGGCGAGCCCGATCGCGATCTGGTCGCGGGCCGCGCGCAGGTTGCTGCGCGTCTTGACCGCCCGCGCGCGCGGCACCGCGAAGGCGACCATAATGCTGATCACGGCGAAGACGATCAGCATTTCAATGATCGTGAAGCCATTTCGTCGCCCGACGAACGTCCGACTCATGTGAGCTCCTGGTTGTGCGTCGCTCGACCGCGAAGTGGATGGATGCGCGCCCACATTGCCGGATGCGTACCATGGCGTAACACACCACCGCATAACGCGTTGCAAGTGGAGCCGCGGCGCGAGACCGTGCAAGAAGTTGCGACCGCGCCACTCTTTGCGTGGTACGGCCCGTCCCCCCCGGCCCGGCGCCTCAGACGTCGAGCCCGTAGTCGCGGATCTTGTAGAGCAGCGCGCGGTGCGATAGCTCGAGAAGCTGCGCGGCGCGCGTGCGATTGCCGCCAGTGCGGTCGAGGGCGCGGGCGATGAGGGCGCGCTCGAGCGCCTCCCCCTGCCGCTTGATCGAGAGGTCGGTGGGATCGAGTCCGGTCGGGTCGCGGAGGGCGCCGGCCGGCGCCGCGCCGCCGGTCAGCGCCGGCGGCAGGTGCTCGGCGCCGATCTCGTCGCCGTCCGAGAGCACCACGGCGCGCTCGATCACGTTCTCCAGCTCCCGCACGTTGCCCGGCCAGCCGTACTCCACGAGGTGGCGCATGGCGGCGCGCGCGATCCCGCGCGCCGGTGCGCCAAATCGCTCGGCGCAGCGCACGGCAAAGTGGCGGGCGAGCGACGGCACGTCCTCCCCACGCTCGCGCAGCGGCGGCAGGTGGAGGCGGACGACGTTGATGCGGTAGAAGAGGTCCGCGCGGAAGCGCCCCGCCGCGACTTCCGCCTCGAGGTCGCGCGCGGTGGCGGTGACGACGCGCACGTCCACGGTGCGCGAGGCGTTGTCGCCGACGCGCCGCACCTCCCCCTCCTGCAGCGCGCGCAGCAGCTTGACCTGGAGGGACACCGGCAGCTCGGCGATCTCGTCGAGGAAGAGCGTGCCGCCGTCGGCCTCCTCGAAGAGGCCGCGCCGCTCACTGGTCGCGCCGGTGAAGGCGCCACGGGCGTGGCCGAACAGCTCGCTCTCGAGCAGCGCCTCGGGGATCGCGCCGCAGTTGATCGCGACGAAAGGTGCCGCCGCGCGCGGGCTCGCCCGGTGGACGAGCCGCGCCACGAGCTCCTTCCCCGTCCCGCTCTCGCCCGTCACGAGCACCGTGGAGGGGTAGCGCGCCACCTTGCGCGCCACCTCGACGACGGTGCGCACGCCGGCACTGCGGCCGACGATCCCCTCCGCCTCGCCCGGCGCACCGTGGTCGCGAAGGGCCGCCAGCTCCTCGCGCAGGCGGTCCACCTGGCGGCGCAGCCCCTCGCGCTCGATCGCCTTACGAAGGACCAGCACGACCTGGTCGGCGCGGAAGGGCTTCGAGATGAAGTCGTAGGCGCCGCGACGCATGGCGTCGATGGCCGCGTCGTTATCGCCGTAGGCGCTCATCGCGATGACGAGCGCGCGCGGGCCCCCGCGGCGGGTCGCCTGGTGCTCGCGGTAGCGATCGAGGAACTCGAGGCCGTCCATGCCCGGCATGCGCAGATCGCACAGCACGAGGTCGATCCCGTCGTCCGCCGCCAGCACCTCGAGCGCCGCCGCTCCGTCGCCCGCCGTGCGCACGGTATGGCCCTCGTCGGCGAGGATGACGGAGAGGGTGTGCCGCAGGCCGTGCTCGTCGTCCACCACCAGCACGCGCATGCCGTTCGCGGGCGACGCGGGGGGCGCGGGCGGCGAGAGCTCCACGGGTGCGACGCGCGAGGGCGTGCGGCGATCCAGAAGGGCGCCGCTCATGCGCGCGAGATGGCGGCGGTCCGACCGTCGATGCCGCCCGCGTCGTACGCGCCCGTGGCGGCGACGGAGAGCTGCGCGACCGGGGAGGTGCCCCGGGGCGCGACGGCGGGGAGGGAGGGCTGGCCGGCGCGGGCCAGCGGGAAGACGAGCACGAAGGCGGCCCCGCCCTCGCGCGCCCGCTGTACCCAGACGGCACCGTCGAGCGAATCGACGACACGCGCGACGATCGCGAGCCCGAGCCCGGTCCCCCTCCCCGGCTCCTTGGTGGTGTAGAATGGGTCGAAGATCCGCTCAGCGTCCTCCTCGGCGACGCCCGGACCCGAGTCGGCGATGACGACGTGCGCGACCTCGCCGAGCTGGCCGGCGCGCTCGAGCCACGCCTGGACGCGCGGGGTGGCGCGGCGCGGCAGCGCGACGTCGGCGTCCCCGTCGTGCACGCGGCGCGCGTCGGCGCCGCCGACGAGATCACGTGCGGCGACGCGCCGCGTGCGCACGGCAATGCGGCCGCTCCGGTCGACGGCGTCCACCGCGTTGAGTAGGACGTTGACGAAGACCTGCTCGAGCGCGTGGCGCTCCCCGATGAGGGCGAGCTCCGCGGAGGGATCGAGCGCGACATCCAGCGTCACGCGCCGGAACTGGCCCTGCTCGGCGAGCAGGTCGAGCGCGGCGCGAAGGGCGTCGTTGACGTCGACGCGGGCCGGGGTCAGCCGGCGGGGGCGCGCGTAGTCGAGGAGCCCGCGCACGATCCGGTCGATGCGGCCGCTCTCGCGCTCGATGCCGTCGAGCGCGTCGCGGAACGCCGGGTCGAGGGGCTGCTCGTCGCGCGAGCGCCCCACGCGGTTGCGGAGGATGTGGGCATAGCCGTCGATCGCGCCGAGCGGGTTCCCGACCTCGTGCGCGATTCCGGCTGCGAGGCGTCCGACCGTCGCCAGCTTCTCCGCGCGCACTCGCTGCGACTGCTCCTCGAGCAGATTGTCCGTCATCCGGTTCACGCTCGCGGCGAGCGCCCGGAGCTCGCGCGTCTCACCCGCCGGGAGGCGGCGCGTGAGGTCGCCGGCGGCGATCGCCTCGGTGGCCGCGATCGCGTCGGCGAGGGGTCGCGTGAGGAGGCGGCGGAGCTGGTAGGCGCCGAAGACCACGAAGACGCCGACGTCCGCCGCGAGGAGGGCGCCGAGGTATGCCGCGCCCGCGACCGTGTCGAGCGAGACGGGCACGAGGAGCGCGCCGAGCACCGCGACGAGGACGGCGGCGGCGGCGAGGATCGCTGTGGTGACGAGGAGCTCCGTGCGGAGCGAGGCTGGCGGCTGGCGTTCGGCCATCACGAGATGCGAGGCGACGGGGAGCGACACGTTCGTTGCAAGGACGAGCGGCGACGCCGGGCGTCATTCGGTACGCGAGGGGTAGCACCGGTGCCGAACGCGATGCGGGGGCGGTGGCCGAATCGGCCACCGCCCCCGCCCGTGCTTCTCCGCTCAGCTCAGGCGGAGATCAGGTGCACTTCGGCTCGCCCTCGGTCACCGCCGGGGGGACCGTCGTCCCGACGGCGAGGTTCACGAAGATCGCGCACTTCTTGGCAGCCGGCAGCGCGGTGTGCGTCGCGATCGCGCTCCAGCCCGCGCCGCTGTTCGTGATGTCGACGGTGACGCCCGTCGTCGGCGAGTAGTTGTTGAACGCCGGCTGACCGCCGATGGCCTGACCGGTCGGCATGTAGTTGCCGGAGTTGTCCGAGGCGTAGGCCTCCTGGGCCGTGGCGAGGTTGCGGAGGTCCGACTTCATCGCCGCGAGGTACGCCTTCTCCTTCGTGTTCGAGAACTTCGGGATCGCGATCGCGGCCAGGATGCCGATGATCACGACGACGATCAGGAGCTCGATGAGCGTGAAGCCCTTGCGATTCTGCATGTAATTCTCCGGGGGGAGGTGGAACGTGAGCCCGCCGTTCGGCGGGGGTGCTGCGGTTCGGCGGTCTGCTATGGCAACGCGCGGACCAGCCGGAACCGCGGAGGCAAGACGTTGTGTGGCAACAACATGCCTGTTCGCGGCAGACACCGGATCACTTCCCGGCCGCCGTGTTTTGCACGGTGTCTTGCAAGCTGCCAGATGCGGCGCGGCGGGCCGGCGGGACGGGGGTCCCCGTCGCTGACCGGGCGGCGAGCACGCTGTCGGCGACGGCGAGCAGACGCTCGAAGTTCGGGTTTCCCGCCCACCGCCGGAGCGCGACGCGCGACTCGTCGCGCGCGTCCTCGAAGCGCGCCTCGCGCAGGAGGCAGGCGACGAGCCCGAGCTGGTAGTCGGAGTCGTCGGGGCGCATGGCGATCGCCTGGCGAAACAGACCGATGGCGGGCTTGCAGACGCCGATCTCGCGGTACTCGCTCGCGAGCGCGTAGTAGACTGCGGGGTCGCGCTGGTAGAGTGCGAGCGCGCTCCGCAGCTCGCGCTCGGCGTCGCGCCAGCGGCGGGCCTCGAGGAGCTGTCGGCCATACATGTGATGCGACTCGTAGCTCAGTGGCGAGTCGAGGACGCTCTGCTCGAACAGGGTCTGGTTATCCCGCCAGACGTACTGCCTCGCCGCGCTGCGCCACGCGCCGGCCGTCAGCAGCGCGAGGAGCACGGCGCCGATCGCGAGGCGCCCGGGGCGCGGGACGTCGTCCCATCGCTCGGAGATCCACGCCGCACCCGCGCCGAGCGCGAGGAGAGCGCCGACGCTCGGCAGGAAGAGCGTCCGCTCCGCGATCATCACGCCGCTCGGGAAGAGAAGATTGCTGACGGGGAGCAGCGCGGCGGCGAACCAGAGCAGGCCGAACGTGACCACCGGGCGGCGGCGCGCCGATATTGCGGCCAGCCAGACGACCGCCGCGATGAGCATGAGACCTGGGAGCGCGCCGATGTCCAGCTCGTGGACGGCGCGCGTGCCCGGCGGGAAGTAGAAGGCGGACAGTTGCGCCGGCCACAGGGTGAGCCGGACCCACTCGGGCACGAGCGCGAGGACGGTCAGGGCGCGTTCCGCTGGCGACAGCGTCGCCAGCTCGAGATGGATCTGGTTGCTTCCAAGGCGGCCGGTCACGGCGAGCCGCGCGGCGAGGTAGGCGGCCGCGACCGCGGCCATCATTACCATCAGCGGTGTCAGCGACCGCAGGCGCGAGAGGAGCGGCTTGTGGTCGGCGACGACCGTGCACTCGGCGGCGAGGACGAGCACGGGGAGCATGATGCCCTGCTCCTTCGCCAGGCAGGCGGCGGCGTAGGCGGCGCAGATCGTCAGCGTCGCGCGCGCCGACAGCTCGCCGGCCGCGCGCGCGCGCAGATATGCCGCCAGCGACAGGACGGTGGCGAGGGCGACGAGCAGCTCCGCCTGCCCCACCACGTTGCCCACGGCTTCCACGTGCACCGGGTGCACGGCGAAGAGCGCCGCGGTGATCGAGGCGGCGAGGCGAGGGAGCATCGTCCGAGCGAGCGCGTACACCGCGAGGCAGACGGCAGCATAAAGGAGGACGTTGCCGAGATGCATCACCCAGGTCGCGCCGCCGCCCAGGGCCCATTCCGCCGCGAAGGCGAGGAGGGCGAGCGGCCGGTACACGTCACTGCCGAACTGCGCCGGCCAGTACGGCTCGAGAAAGATGCGCCACCACGCGTGCAGGCCGTGGGCACGCGCGTTCCTTTCGATGATGTGGACATCATCATACGCGAAGCCGCTTCGCAGGCTCGTGAACGACGCGATGATGGCGAGCGCGAGGATCGCGAGCGGCACCAGCCGGGTGAGCGACGCGTGCGCCGGCGCGCGAGGTCCGGATGGGGGCGGCGCCGAAGACGGCCAGCCGGGCTGCGTCACCCGGTCGAGAGCTGACGTGGTCATGGGACCGTCGTGCCGTTGGAAGATCTGGAGCGCGGGGTGGCGCACGCGAGGCCGACGTGCCGGGCGTCTTCCCGGCGCCGCTCGCGCGTCGCGTTGGGAGCGTTCCGTGAAGACGCATGGACCGAGCGGGAGCAACGCCGTCGCCGGACGACTTTCGCGCGGCGGTGTGCGGTCGACGCGGGGGCGACCAAGGGCTCTTGCAACTTGCGATAGTTGATGCAGGATTGGCCCGCCCTCAGCGAGCAGCGCTCCCGCCCGAAGGGCCGTAACAGTCGCCGGGACAGGAACATACGACCAACAGTGCGGAGCGGCCCGGGCATTGCCCTAGGGTCGGCGTCGGCCGTCGTCATGCGTGTTGGCCGCAACGAGAGCCGAGGCACTCACGCCCGGCCCGCCGCCCAAAGGACTGACAATGCCCGCCCGACGCCCTGGCTTCACCCTCATCGAGCTCCTGATCGTCGTCGTGATCATCGGCATCCTGGCCTCGATCGCAATCCCGAAGTTCAAGAACACGAAAGGCAAGGCCAACGTCACGGCGATCAAGACCGACCTTCGCAACCTGGCGACGGCCGAGGAGGCGTACTTCTACGAGAACGCCACCTACACCGACCAGCTCAATCAGCTCAAGTACGCGAACTCGCCGGGCGTCAGCCTCGTGGAGATGACGGCGGGCGCCGGCGGCTGGTCGGCGTCGTTCACGCACCCGCAGGCGTGGCCACTCAAGTGCGCGATCTACTTCGGCAACGTCGTGCCGGTCGCGCCGGCGACAGCCTCGACACCGGAGGGGCAGCTCGTCTGCCAGTGACCTGGCCGGGCGGCGGCCGCACAGCTGTGGACGGCTGCGGACCCCGTATAGAAGAGAAAAGGCGGCGGGCGCATCGATGCGCCCGCCGCTTCGTGTTGCACTCTCGCGTCGGGCGGCCTGCCGATCAGCTCTCCAGTCCGTAGCGCGAGAGCTTTCTGTACAGCGTGGACGGGTCGATGCCGAGGACGTCGGCGGCGCGCGACTTGTTCCCCCCCTCGCTCTGCAGCACCCACAGGATGTAGGCGCGCTCGATCGCGTCGAGCGTCGGGTTGGCCGCCGCGCGCTCGCCGACGAGCGGCTCGACGCGTCGCTCGGTCACGCGCTCGGGGAGCGCGTCGACGCCGATCGTGTCCCCCGGGGTGAGGATCACGGCACGCTCGAGGGCGTTCTCGAGCTCGCGCACGTTGCCGGGCCAGGCGTACTCCTGGAGCGCCTCCATCGCCACCGGGGCGATCGCTTTTGGCGGCGTTCCCTGGAGCTCGCCGGCGCGGGCCAGGAACGCCTCGACGAGGAGCGGAATGTCGTCGCGGCGCTGGCGCAGGGGGGGCAGGTGAAGCTGAATGACGTTGAGGCGGTAGAACAGGTCGCTGCGGAAGTGGCCGCGCTTGATCTCCTCCTCGAGGTCGCGGTTCGTGGCGGCGAGGAGGCGGGCGTCGATCGGCTGCGCCTCGGTGGCGCCGACGGGGATCACCTCGCGGTGCTGGAGCACGCGCAGGAGCTTGACCTGCGTCGCGGGCGTCGTCTCGCCGATCTCGTCGAGGAAGAAGGTGCCCTTCGCGGCGGCGGTGAAGAGACCGCTCTTGTCCTTCACGGCGCCGGTGAACGACCCTTTCACGTGGCCGAACAGCTCGCTCTCGAGCAGGCTCTCGGGGAGCGCGCCGCAGTTGATGGAGAGAAAGGAGCCCTCGGCGCGACGCGACAGGTCGTGGATGTAGCGCGCGACGACCTCCTTTCCGGTTCCCGACTCGCCCTGGATGAGCACCGTCGAGTCGGTGGGAGCCACGGTCTCGGCGAGACGCAGCACGTCGAGCCACTCCTTGCTCGCCCCCACCGGGCGGCCGCCGTCGGTGCGCTCGCGGCGGCGGATCTCCTGCTTGAGGGTCTTGTTCTCGACGCGCAGGTTGCGATGCTCGGCGGCGCGGCGCAGGATGGCCACCAGCTCGTCGTTGCGGAACGGCTTCTGGATGTAGTAGAAGGCACCCTCGTTGACCGCCTGCACCGCCGACTGCAGCGTCGCCTGCGCGGTCATGAGGATCACCGGCGTGTCGGGGTCGTTGGCGCGCGCGGCGCTCAGCACCTCGAGGCCGCCCACGCTCGGCATCCGCACGTCGCTGAGGACGATGTCGGGCGCGAGCTCCGCGATCTTATCGAGCCCCTGGCGTCCGCCGAGCGCCGTATGCGGGGTGAACCCCTCGTTCTTGAGAAGGATGCGGAGGGTGTCGAGGATCCCGGACTCGTCGTCGATGACGAGGACGTTGGGCTTGGAGGCGAGCATCGCGAGGAGGTTGGTGTGTTCGGGCGGTCGTGATCGAGGATCTCGTCACTGCCGACTGGCGACTGCCGACTCCCGGGGGCGACGGCCACGCGTGGGCGGTCGGCGGTGAGCGAGCGATGGTGGGAAGTCCGCAGTTGGCAGCTCGCAGTTGGCAGTCGACAGTCGTTGGTAGGCGGTGGCTAGCTCGCTCCGTCGTCCTGCTGCCTGGGGAGCAGCACGGTGAAGCGCGTGCCCGCGTCGTCGCAGTCGACGAAGACGACGCCATTGTGGGCCTCGATCGCGCGGTGGACGATCGGCAGGCCGAGCCCACTCCCGCCGGGACGCCCGCTGATGAACGGCTCGAAGAGCGAGTCGCGGATCTCCTCGGGGATGCCGGGCCCGTCGTCGGTGACGCGCAGGGCGACGGCGCCGCGGTCAAAGGAGAGTCCGCTCGGGGTCTCGTCGACCGCGAGCGGCACGACCTCCACCTTGACGCGTCCGGGGGCGGTCGCGGCCTGCACCGCGTTGAGGGTGAGGTTGAAGATGGCGCGGTGGAGCAGGTCGTGGTCCCCCTCGACGACGACCGGCTCGTCGGGGGTGGCGCAGGTGACGGCGACGCCCTCGCGGCGGTCGGGGTGCGCGGCGGCGAGGCCGGCGGCGTCGCGCGCGACGGCGGCGATGTCCACGGCGGCGAGGCGGGTGACGCGCACGCGCGCGAAGTCGAGGAACTCGGAGAGGAGGCGCGAGAGCCGGTCGGACTCGCGCACGATCAGGCGGGAGAGCGTGGCGGCGTCGTCGTCCGGGTCGGCGCCGCCGGCGGCGAGCGACGGCATGCGCCCGAGCTGCTCGACGGCGCTCCGGATCGAGGCGAGCGGGTTCTTGATCTCGTGGGCGAGCGACGCGCTCAGCTCGGCGACCGCCTCGAGGCGTTCGGCGCGGAGGTGGAGGCTCTCGAGCCGCTTGTGGTCGGAGATGTCCTGAAAGATCGCGGTGGCGCCGGCCGGGACCACGCCCTCGCCCCGGGGCACGGCGTCGGCGTGGGTCGTCGTCGCGAGGCCGATCGGGAAGGTGCGGGCCGCGGCGGTGATCGTCGCCTCGCCGCGGGAGACGCGCTCGGCGTGGCCCGCGGCGCGCTCGAGGGCGCGCGCCAGCTCCGGGGAGACGCGGGCGAGCTCGGCGAGCACGGGGCGGCCGGAGAGCTCCTCGAGGTCGAGGCCGAGGAGGGCGGCGGCGGCGGGGTTCGCGTAGAGGAGCGTGCCGTCGGCGTCCACGGTCAGGATGCCGCTGCGAATATTGCGTAGGATGTCGGCGGCCTGGAGGCGCACCTTCACGAGCTCGGCGGCGAGCTCGGCGGAGCCGGCCCCCGCCGCGCGGAGACGGGCGCTGACGAAGGCGCTGCCGACCGCCACGGTGCCGAAGACGCCGAGCTGGAGGAAGAGCGGGAGGTCGGGGGCCGCGCCGCGAACGAGGAAGACGTCAGCGAAGTAGAAGACACACCCTACCGCCGCGACCAGCAGACCGCCCCCGATCGGGAGCAGGAGCGCGGCGACCGCCATGACCAGGATGTAGAGGGCGGCGAACTGGGAGAGGGCGCCGCCCGTCACGTGCACGACCGCGGTGACGAGGAGCAGGTCCACCAGCGACTGCGCGTAGAGGAAGTTCCGCCCGATGGGGCGGCGCGCGACGTCGCCATAGGCGACCGAGGCGCCGGTGGCGACCATCGTGATCGCAAAGGCGAGCGACACGACGAGCGTGTCGGAGCTGGCCAAGCGGTCCCAGACGTAGACCGCCGCGGCGAATATCGCCGCGGCGAGCGAGAGGCGCGCCACGTACACCCATCGCAACACGCGGCGGGAGTCGAGGAGCGCCTGCAGCTTCGGGTCGGTGGACGTCGGGTGGGTGGCGGGCACTGAGGGGGGCGGGGTGTCGCAAAACGCCACACGCGCCTCGGGCAGGCAGGTGTGGCATTATGCTACAGGTGGACGATCGATGCCGGTCCGGGTTTCCGTGACGCGGCACGCGGCGGGCGCAGAGCGCGTCGCGGATTTCCAACCAGGGAGGGACGTTGTACGACGGGATGACGGCCGAAGTGAGCATCGGCGGGCTGGGGTGGCGGCTCGGCGCGGTGCTCGCGCTCGTGCTCCTCAACGCGTTCTTCGTGGCGGCCGAGTTCGGGCTCGTGGCCGCGCGGCGGAGCAAGATCGACCAGCTCGCCGGGGAGGGAGACCGCGGGGCGCGGGCGGTTCAGAAGGCGCTCGACCACCTGGACCGCTACATCTCCGGCACGCAGCTCGGAATCACGCTCGCCTCGCTCGGGCTCGGGTGGATCGGGGAGCCGGCGCTGGCGGCGACCATCGACCGGCTGCTCGCGCTACTCGGGGTGAGCGCCCCGCCGGAGGCGGCGCACAGCGGCGCGGCGATCATCGCCGCCTTCCTGGTGATCACCTTCCTGCACATCGTACTCGGCGAGCTCGCCCCGAAATCGGTGGCGCTACTCTCGCCGGAGGGGGTGAGCCGGATCGTGGTGCGCCCGCTGATCCTCTTCTCGCGCCTGATGAGCCCATTCATCTGGGTGCTCAACGGCGCCGCGAACAGGCTGCTGCGCCTGTTCCGGGTGAAGCCGGTGTCGGAGAGCGAGCGCGTGCACTCCCCGGAGGAGCTGCGGCTGCTCGTGATGCAGTCACGGGCGCACGGGGCGCTCGACGAGACGGACACGGCGATGCTGGCCGGCGTCTTCGACTTCCACAACAAGAAGGCCCACGACGTCATGCGGCCGCGGACCGAGGTGGCGGCGCTGCCGATCGACGCGTCGGAGCAGGATGTCTGGGAGGTGCTCCGGACGGAGCGCTACTCACGCTATCCGGTCTACCGCGAGTCGCTCGACGACGTGGTGGGCGTCTTCCTCGCCAAGGACCTGTGGCTACACGAGCCGTGCGGTGACGGCGCCGGGAATGGCGCGAGGGAGCCGTTCTCGCTCGAGCGATTCCTGCGCGAGCCGCTCTACGTGCCCGACAGCCGCCGCGCCGAGCGCGTGCTGGACGACCTGCGTCGGACGCGCGCCCACATGGCGGTGGTGCTCGACGAGTACGGGGGGACGGCGGGGATCATCACGATGGAGGACCTGATCGAGGAGGTGATCGGGGACATCGCGGACGAGTACGACGCGGCGAGCCGCACCTCGTTCGAGATGAACGGGGTGCTGGAGCTGGCCGGTGTGCTCTCGTTGATCGACGTCCGCTCCGACTATCATCTCCCAATCCCGGAGGGGGAGTGGACGACGCTCGGCGGCTACGTCTTCTCGCGGCTCGGCCGGCTCCCGCGGATCGGCGACCGGGTGCCCTTTCCCGGGGGAGAGCTGGAGGTGGTGGCGATGGACGGGCGGCGAGTGGCGGCGGTGCGGGTGCACCGGATGGACACGGCGGGGGCGAGTCGATGACGACGCCGCTCCCTGCCCCGTCCGGCGACGACGGCGACCGCTACCTGACGGTGAACGACCGCGTGCGGATCCCGCGCGCCGAGCTCGACTTCCGCGCGACGCGGTCGGGCGGGCCGGGCGGGCAGCACGTCAACACCTCCTCGACCCGCATCGAGCTGCTCTGGAATCCGGCGCGCTCGGCGGCGCTGGACGAGGCGCAGCGAGCGCTCGTCGCCGAGCGGCTGTCGGGGCGCGCGGACGCGGAGGGGAACGTACGGATCGTGGCGAGCGACAGCCGCAGCCAGCGGCAGAACCGCGAGCGCGCCGAGGAGCGCCTGGCGTCCCTCGTGCGCGACGCGCTCGTCGTGCGGAAGAAGCGCCGTCCCACGAAGCCGAGCCGCGCGGCGAAGGAGGCGCGACTGGCGGAAAAGAAGCGGCGCGGGGAGCGGAAGCGGGACAGGCGGGGGGAGTTCGACTGAGGCGGGGGTTGGACAGGGTTGTCGTGCTTGGCGAGAGTGACGGCGGTTGTCAGTTGGGAGCTGTCAGCTGGGAGTTGTCAGTCGGCAGTTTTCAGTCGGCAGTTTTCAGTCGGCAGTCGTCTGTTGGGAGAATCCCAGAGCGACTGTCCACGGACGACTGGCCGCCGAGCGACTCCCGCCGCGTCAGCGCTTCTTCTTCGCCGAGCTCCGGGGCTTCCTCGGCGCGAGGATCGAGCCCCGGCAGTTGTCGGCGCCGCAGCGGCAGACGTAGAGGAGCTCGTCTTCCTCGGTGTGGTCATCGGTGCGCTCGTAGGCGTAGTCGTAGACCAGCTCGGTGCCGGGCTGGATGTTCCTGATCGCCTCGATGAAGATCCGACCGTCCTCCTCGATCGCCTGGCAGTTCGGGTCGCAGGAATGATTCAGAAAGCGGGACTCGTTGCCGCCGATGGCGGCGTCGATGACGGAACCGTCCTCGAGAGCGAAGAGGAAGGTGTGGTGCCGCCCCATGTGCTCGTCGTCGTAGCGGCGGTCCCCCTCGTCGCGCGAGATGCGCTCTCCCACGTATTCGATGACGCGCTGGCCGGCGCGGATCCGGCGGGTGGCGAAGGCGCCGCGCCCCTGGATGGCGGAGCGGCGGACCTCGAAGGGGAGCTCGGCGCGCGTCGTCGGGCGCGCGGCGGTTCCGGCGGAGCGGGTGCGGGGTGGAGTCGTCTTCTTGGGCATGCGGCGGAGTGTGACGCGGAGTGTCGCGTCGTGGGCGGAGCTCAGCAGGCCGAGCAGCCGCTGCGGCGGTGGTGCGGGTGGCAGCGCTCGTGAAAGGATGCGACGGGCGCGCCGTGGCGCATGAGCACCAGCGTCTCCTCGTCGGGCGCGAACGGCCGACCGCAGTAGGCGCACCAGTCGGAGGGCGCCGGCGGGGGCGCCGCGGGAACGGGATCGACGGGTGGCTTCGCGGTGGAAGCGTCGCGCACGGGCGGGGGTCCTCTGGTCGTGGTCCTCGTTCCAAAAGTAGTCAGGGCGCTCGCGGATCACACGCGCCAGCCGCGCGAGATCGGGGCCGCCGGCACCGCGAAACAGAGAGACGCGGACCTCCACGGATCGGAAGGGCGATCCGTGGAGGTCCGCGTCTTTGCCATCGCTCGTCCCGCGGCCGCGCTGCCGGCCGCGGTGCGTCATCCGCCTCCGATCGTCACTCCGAGCTGGTAGGTGACGAAGTCCGTGCGGCTCTCGATCGGCGTGATCTCGATGCTGCCGTCGGGGAAGTCGACGATGCTGCCCTCGCGCAGGTAGCGCGTCTTGCCGTTCCAGCGGTAGCGAGCGCCGAGGTCGATGGAGATCGGCGTGCGGCCGGCGCGCAGGGGAACGTAGACGCCGGCGCCGGCGGCGGTGGAGAGGACGCCGTCGTCGTAGTTCGTGGTGCGGGTGAAGGACACGCCGCTGTTGGACCCCTCGAGGGAGGATTCGGTGAAGAAATAGGAGTACCCGACGGTGCCGTTGACGTAGGGGCGGAATCGTCCGTTGGGCACCATGAGCTGCGGGCCGACGCCGACGAAGGCGATGTTGTTGCTGGTCTCGACGTCGACGTCGATCCGGCAGCCGATCGTCGAGTTGATGCAGGCGCGCTTCTTCTCGTTCCCGTAATTGAGGAAGCCGCCGTCCAGACGCAGCGCGAGCGCGCCCCGCTGGTCGACGGCGGCGAGTAAGTATCCCGAGATCCCCCATCCGTGGTCGACGTACCGACCAAACTCGCGCTGGGGCACGGCGTAGATCCCTTCGATGCCGCCGAAGAAGCGGGGCGGTCGTTGGGGAGCGGGCTGCCGGAGGTCGAAGAGCTGGGCGCGCGCGGCGGTCGGCGCGGCGGCGAGGGCCGCCGCGATGCCGAGGGCGAGCGAGAATGGACGGGTTCGCATGGGTCGATCTCCCGGAGTCGTTGGGAGCGCGTCGTGAAGACGGCGCAGCCCGGCCTACCCGGTCACGGGGCGCGCCGTCACAACGGTCGCGTGGGACGGCGGGTTTCAGCCGCGGCGCGTGCCGCCGGGGACGGAGGGGGCGGCGTCGCGCTGCCCGACGACGGTGAGGCCGGTGGGGGGAGTCACCCCCGAGCGCTCGATCCGGCGGCGGGCCTTCTGGTCGTACATGCGCTCGTCGGCGCGCTCGATCGCCGCAGTCAGTTCCTCCCCGCCGCCGTAGTCGGCGGCGCCGACGCTGACGAGGATCTCGATGACCGAGGTGACCCCCTCGGCCCGGAGCGGGCCGCAGGCGGCGAGTGCCGCCTCGAGGCGCGCCTGCGCGTCCGCGGCGCGGGTGCCGGGAAAGACGACGAGGAACTCGTCGCCCCCCCACCGATACAGACGGTCGGCGGGCTGGAGCGCGCCGCGGAGGGCGGCCGCGATCTGCTGGAGCATGACGTCCCCGACCCGGTGGCCGAACCCGTCGTTCACCATCTTCAGGTTGTCGGTGTCGAGAACGACGACGGACCCGAAAGTGTGGCGCGCCGACTCGAGCCCGACGCCCTCGTCGAACGCGCGCCGGTTGAGCGAGCCGGTGAGCGAGTCGTAGAGCGAGACGCGGCGCAGGCGGTCGTGCGCCACGGCGAGCTCGGCGTGCGCGTCGGTGACCTCGCGCTTGGCGTCCTCCATGAGCATCACGACCATGCCGTAGCCGAGGAGCATCTGCAGCAGGAGGTCCACGTAGCCGTTGTAGCGCACGACGCGCTCGAGCGCGATCCGCAGCAGCGTGCCCTCGGCGAGCGTCTCGTAGTTGAAGGCGACGAGATAGAGCATCCACATCGCCGCGATGGCGCCGAACAGGGTGCCGGTGACGCGGTTGCCGACGCTGCGTCGCGACCGCGGCAGAGCGAGCAGTGCGTGCGAGCACCAGACGAGCGACACGACGGCGACGGGGATCTGCCAGACGACGACGTTGCGCAGCGTCGTCGAGCCGGCGACCGAGGACAGCGCGTAAACGGCGGCGGCGCCGACGCCGCCGAGCATGAGGCGGCGCGACCGCGCACCCGTCACGTAGGCGGCTGTCCCCAGTACGAGCAGGGTGAAGTAGAGGAGCTTGGCGAACTGATAGAGATAGTACGCCGGCCGCACGCTGTCGAAGTCGGCGTTCAGCAGCCGGGCGTCGAACGTGGGGAGGATCGCGTAGCGGGTGGCGGTCGCCGCGAGCGCGACGGCGAGCGCGAGCCAGGCCCGCCCCCAGGCGAGGAAGTAGTCCCGGTGCAGGGCGTGGGCGCGCAGCACCGCGAACAGCGTCACAAGCAGCATGGCCCCGCCGAGCTGCGAGACGAGGCCGATGAACTGAATGAGGCCGTTGACTTGTTCGGTGGGCATTCCGGCCA
The DNA here is from genome assembly GCA_045804285.1 of Gemmatimonadaceae bacterium. Taxonomy (GTDB): domain Bacteria; phylum Gemmatimonadota; class Gemmatimonadetes; order Gemmatimonadales; family Gemmatimonadaceae; genus DATMHT01. The sequence goes on along the minus strand of JBJMNL010000256.1, from coordinate 29,670 downwards.
GGGGCGGTGCCGCGAGCCGCGGACGCGGCATCGCACGGCGGGGCAAGGCTGCAGGGAAAGACGATCGAGCGAGCGGGGCGCCACGGGGCCCGCGCGTGACGGACTAGACCGTCGCCCCCCGTCCCTTCCCCCGGGCCGCCTCTTCGGACGGTCCGGGCGCCGCATTCCGACTGGCGGCCGCGGCCGCGAGCGGCGCCGCCGCGGGGCCGATCACCCAGCGGGGGCGAGCCCGGACGACGACGTCGCCGGCCGCGTCGCGGACCGTCACCTCGATCTCGTACTCCCGCCGCTCGCGCGCGTCCGGAACGTCACACGAGCACTCGGCGGTGAGCCGCCCCCGCGCCTTCTTGAGGTACTCGACCGACAGGCCGAGCAGGATACCGCGCGCGTCGTCGGGGAGGGCGTAGATGACGGCGAGCCCGGAAGCGACCTCAGCGAGATTCGCGAGGGCGACGGCGTGGATCGAGCCGAGGTGATTGCGCACCCGCCGCCGGTCGGCCATCTCGACGCGCGCGTAGCCCGCCCGGAGCTCGACGACGTGGGGCCGGATAGTGCCGGTGTAGGGCACCATCCGGCCGAGCGACCAGGAGAAGAGCGCCTTGCCCCCGGGGACGCCGCTGAGGCGCGTCCAGAGGGCGCGGATGTTGGCGCTCGGGGAGCGTGGCATGGGGGCGATCGGCCAGGGCGTTTCCGGGCGGGGGGCGGTGGGCGCGGCAACCGCCGGGCGTTCCGGGCCGTGTCGATGCCCGCGTCCCCCTGCGCTCCCGAACGCTACACGCCGGCGCGGGAGGACGCCAGAAGCGGGAGGACGCCAGAAGCGGGAGCTCCGCTCCGGTCTGCTTCCTGCTGCCTGCGAAGTGCTCGCCGCCACCCGCCAGCCGCCTCAGGTCCTCGGACCAGATCGCCTTCGCCCTCGTCGTCGTCACCTCGCCCCTCGCCATCGTGAACCCGGTGAGCGCGGTACCCCTCTATCTTTCGGTGACCAGCGGCTGCGACCGGGAGCACCGGCGGACGACGCTGCGGGCGGCGATCCTGACGTCGATCGTGGTGCTGGTCGCCTTCGCGTTCGCCGGCACGTGGATACTGGAGCTCTTCGGCGTCACCACGACCACCTTCCGGATCACCGGCGGCCTGCTCTTCCTGGCCGTCGGCTCCAGCCAGTTCATCATCGACGGCGTGCGCGCCGTCGTTCTCGAGAGCACGCGCGGCGCCTGAGCGTACCGCGCGACGGAGTGGCTTCACAGATGCGATTCAACGACGCCCTACCCGACCCCTTCGAGGATTTCGACCCGGACCTCGAGGCCCTGCTGGACGAGGAGTTCGCGCTCGGCGACGGCACCGCCGACACGACCGCCGACGTGCGCTGTCCCTACTGCGGCGAGGCGAACGAGGTCGCCGTGGATCCGGGGAGCGGCGCCGCGCAGGAGTACGTGGAGGACTGTCAGGTCTGCTGCCGCCCGTGGCGCGTCGTCGTCAGCTACGACGGTGCGGGGGCGGCACACGTGTACGTCGAGGCGACCGACGACTGACGCCGCGGAGTGGCGCGACGGCGTTGCCGCGACTGCTACGGCCGCGGCGGAAGCGCCTGACGCGCCTGACGCGCCGGAGGCGGCGCCGGCGCCCGCGGGAGGGAGCGCAGGCGGGCCTGGAAGTCGTGGAACTCGGGGGCGTCGGTGACGAGCCCTTCGAGCTCAGCCGGGTCGTAGGCGTCGATGAGCCGGCGCGCGGCGTCGATGCGGCGCTCCTCGAGCGGGTGCGAGGCGAAGAACCCGTCCAGCGCCGTCGGCGACGCCTGTCGTTCGGCGAGCAGCCGCTCGAACATCGAGGGGATCCCGTCGGGGTCGATTCCGGCGCGGATCACGTTCGCGACCGCCTCCGAGTCCGCCTGCAGCTCGTCGAGCCGGCTGTTGCGCGCGAAGAGCGCCGCGCCGCCGACGTTGATCGCGGCCTGTGCCGCGTCGCTCTTGCAGGCGTCGGTGAACGAGCAGACGAGGGAGACGCCGAGGTTGGTGCGCTGCGCCTCCTCCATCTGCCGCACCGAGTGGCGGCGGACGACGTGGCCGATCTCGTGACCGAGCACCCCCGCCAGCTCGTCGAGCTGACCGGTGCGCTCGATCAGCCCGCGGTTCACGTAGATGAAGCCGCCTGGCATGGCGAACGCGTTCACTTCGGGGCTATCGATCACGTAGAAGCGCCAGTCGAGCTCGCCCCGGCTGGTGCGTCGCGCGATGTCGAGGCCGAGGTCCGTGACGTAGCGGACGACGACGGGATCGGTGACGAGCGGGAGCTGCGCGTTGACCTGGGCCGAGCTCCGGGCGCCGATCTCCGTCTCCCGGTCTTCGGAGACAGTGCAGGCGGAGGCGAGGACGGCGGCCGCGGCGACCAGCAGAAGCCGCGCGGCGGCGCGCCGCGGACGGAAGTGCGTCATGGGGCGCTTTCGTGACGGAGGGATCTGGCGGCAGCGCGGAGGGCGACGACGCGTCCTCTCGCCGCGCCGGTCAGCGGAGGCGGGCCACCGCGCTGATCTCGACGAGGACCCCGCGCAGCGAGGCGCCGACGACCGTGCGCGACGGGTACGGGGGGCGGAACGTCTCCCGGTAGACCTCGTTGAAGGCGCCCCAGTCGTTCTCGTCGGCGAGATAGACGGTGACGGAGACGACGTCTTCGAGCGAGGCGCCGGCGGCAGCGAGGACGAGGCGCAGATTCTCGAGCGTACGCCGAGCCTGCGCGACGAGGTCGCCGTCCACCACCTCGCCGCTGCTCGGATCGCGCGGCACCTGGCCGGAGACGAAGAGCAGGTCGCCGGCGCGCACGGCGGGCGAATAGGCCCCCTTCGGCGCCGGATACCCCTCCCCCAGAGTGACCGGCATCCACGTCCGCCCTCGTTCGCTCATCCTGCTCCTCGGCTGGTTGGGTCTCCGGGAAGCTAATGGCGAGACACCGACGGGCGGGCGCCCGACGCGGCATCAGTGACGTGACGAGCGCCGGGCCGCGGCGGCGACCGCGGCCCGATCGAGCGGGGGCTTGAGGACGTCGCGCGCGAATTGCGCGAAGGTCGTCGGAGTGGTGGACTCCGGGGTGCGCGGCTCGGCCACGAAGCGCGGCTCGCGAGAGTAGGCTCCGACGAACTCCTGGTAGCCGTCCACGATCGACGGGCCGAGTCCGAGGGCGGCCAGGGCCTGGCCCATCTGGTCGAGCGTCACCTGCACGTAGGTGATCGTCCGCCCGACGAGCTGGCCGATGGCCCGGGCGGCGTCGGCGTGCGAGACGTCGGCGGGCCCGTGCGCGCCGACCGTGCGCGTGCCCGACCACGAGGCGTCACCGAGCCAGCGCGCGGCGACCTCGCCGACGTCGCGCATGGCGACCATCCTGAGGGGCTGCTCGGCCGGGAAGCCGCCGAAGATCATCCCCTGCTCGACGATGGTGCGGAGCGAGTAGCGGAAGTTCTCCATGAAGTAGCCCGCGCGCAGCCTGACGAGGTTCGGCGTCACCGCGGCGAGCAGCTCCTCCACCTCGCCGAGCGCCCTCGCGGGGCCCGAGTCGGGGCATCGGGCGCCGACGCTGGAGAGGAGCACGACGCGGCGGACGTCCCCGTCGCGCACCGCCTCGGCGGCATTCCGGCCCAGCGCGAGGTGCCAGTCGCGCCAGTCGTGGGCGGGCGAAGGCACGGGGACGACGACGAGCAGCGCGTCGGCTCCACGCGCCGCCCGGCGCAGCACCGCGGGATCGTCGAGTGATCCCTGGACGATGGTGGCGCGCTCGCGTGCCGCAACGGGGAGCCGGGAGGGGTCGCGGGCGACGAGCGTGAGCGGGACGTCCGCGGCCAGGAGACACTCGACCACTCGGCTCCCGACGTAGCCGGTCGGTGTGGTGACGACGACGGACATGAGGCGAGCTCCGGCGGTTACTGCCATGCGAATCCCGGGACTCGGCCATGTGTTCCCCCCCCGACGGGGCCACGAGTCAGGCCGTGGCGCGATTCGCCGCCGCGCGACCGTCGGGGGCGGCGCGCAGCTCCTCGCTCAGTGCCCCGAGCCGCGCTATCTCGGGCCAGACGCGGGCGACGGTGAGCACGACGAGGATCGTCCCCACGCCTCCCAGCACGACCGAGGCGACGGGGCCGACGAGCTGCGCCACGGCGCCCGACTCGAAGCCGCCCAGCTCGTTCGAGCCGCCGATGAAGAGGCTGTTCACGGCACCGACGCGCCCGCGCATCTCGTCTGGCGTCATGAGCTGGAGCAGGGTCGAGCGCACGACCACGCTCACGTTGTCGAACGCGCCCGTGAAGAAGAGCGCGGCGAGCGAGAGCCAGAAGTTTCGGGAAAGGCCGAAGACGAGGGTCGCCGCGCCGAAGCCGATCACGGCGACGATGAGGGCGCGGCCGGCGCGCCGCATCGGCGGCCGGTGGGCGAGGGTGAGCGCCATGAGCAGCGCCCCGACCGATGGCGCCGCGAGCAGCCACCCGAGCCCCGTCGGGCCGACGCGGAGGATGTCCTTCGCGAAGATCGGCAGCAGCGCGGTCGCGCCGCCGAGGAGCACGGCGAAGAGGTCGAGGGTGATGGCGGCGAGGATGACCTTGGTGCGCGCCACGAAGCGCACACCCGCGACCACCGACTCGAGCGTCGCCGAGCCCGCGGCCGGGGTGAAGGCGGGGCGCCGGATGGCGGCGACGAGGAGCAGGAAGGCGAGCGCCGCCGTGGCGTCGAGGACGTAGGCGGCGACGGCACCACGGGTGAGCGCGATCACCGCGCCGCCGAGCGCCGGCCCGACCACCGAAGCGAGCTGCCAGGAGGAGCTTCGCCACGTAGAGGAGTTCGCGTAGAGCGCGCGGGGGACGAGCTGGGGGGCCAGCGCCTCCTTCGCCGGACCCTGGAAGGCGCGCGCGATCCCGGCGACGAGGAGGCAGGCGTAATACCAGAAGATGCCGGCGTGGAGCGCCGAGGCGGCGGCGAGGCCAAGCGACGCGAGCGCGAGCAGCGCGAGCGAGGCCATCAGCACGCGCCTCCGCTCGACGCGGTCGGCGACGTGTCCCGCCGGGAGCGTGAGGGCGATGACGGGGAGCACCTGCACGAGGCCGACGCCGCCGAGGGCGAGCGGGGATCGCGTGCGCTCGTACAGCTCCCACCCCACGGCGACCGTCTGCATCTGCGTGCCGATCGTGGCGATCAGGTTGCCGACGAGATAGAGCCGGAAGTCGCGGACGCGCAGCGCGGCGTAGGGATCGTGACCACCCGACTCGACCGTGGCGGAGGGGGCGAGCGGGTCCGGAGTCGACGGGGCATCGCCCTCGGTTCCCGGGCGTGCGTGCGGGGGGTTCGTCATTCGGGTTCGATGGTCCTGGCTCGGCGTCGTCGCCTCGGGCCGGCGGGCGCCTCGGTGGCCGCCGCGGCCGGCCGAGGTGTTGAAGTGTATCACCCCGCGGCGCGAAGTTCCGGTCCTGACATTTCACCGAGGTCTCCGTTGTCCCCTGCCCCACGCCCCCTCCGCGTCCTCCCCCTCCGGCTCGGCGGGGCGACACTCACCCTCCTCGCGCTCGCCGGCGCCGCACCGCTGAGCGCGCAGCAGGCGCCCGGCGTGCCCGGCGCGCCCGGCGCCAAGGTCCCGGCGCCCGAGGCGGCAACGGCTGCCGCGCAAACGCCGACCCAGGCGCCCGCCGCGGCGACACGGCCGCTCGCGCCCGGCGACAGCATCCCGCTCGACCCGGCCGTACGCGCGGGCGTTCTGCCCAACGGGCTGCGCTACTACGTGCGCGCCAACGCCAAGCCCGAGAAGCGCGCCGAGCTGCGCCTCGTGGTCAACGCCGGCTCGGTGCTCGAGGACGGGGACCAGCGCGGGCTGGCGCACTTCGTCGAGCACATGGCGTTCAACGGCTCCACGCATTTCAAGAAGCACGAGCTCGTGAACTATCTCGAATCGATCGGGATGCGCTTCGGGCCCGACCTGAACGCCTCCACCTCGTTCGACGAGACGGTCTACATGCTCACCCTTCCGACCGACAGCGCGGCGGCGCTCGACAAGGGACTGCTCATCCTTCAGGACTGGGCGCGTGGCCTGACGTTCGACAGCGCCGCGGTCGAGCGCGAGCGCGCGGTGGTCGAGGAGGAGTGGCGGCTCGGCCAGGGGGCTGGCGCGCGGATCCAGAACAAGCAGTTCCCGGTCGTCTTCCAGGGCTCGCGCTACGCGACGCGCCTCCCCATCGGCACCAAGGGGAGCCTCGACGCGGCGAGCGTCACGGCGCTCAGGCGGTTCTACCGCGACTGGTACCGGCCCGACCTGATGGCGGTCGTCGCCGTCGGGGACTTCGATGCCGGCCAGGTGGAGGCGCGGATCAAGCAGCAGTTCGCCCCCCTCGCGAGCCCCGCGTCGCGGCGGCCGCGCACGCTGTTCCCGGTTCCCGACCATGACGAGACGCTGGTCGCCGTCGCGACCGACAGGGAGGCGACGAGCTCGAGCGTCGCCGTGCTGTACAAGCTCCCGCTCGAGCCGGAGGGGACCGTCGCGGCCTATCGCGCGTCGCTCGTCGAGGCGCTCTACAACGCTATGCTCAACCGGCGACTCGCCGAGCTGGCGCAGCGGGCGAACCCGCCGTACATCGCTGCCGGCTCGTCCAAGGGGCGGCTGATCCGCTCGAAGGAGGTCTACTCGATCGCCGCCGTGGTGCCGGACGGCGGGATCGAGCGCGGGCTGGAAGCGGTGCTCACCGAGGCCGAGCGGGTGGACAAGTTCGGCTTCACGGCCGGGGAGCTGGACCGCGTGCGCTCGGAGCTGCTCCGCGGCTACGAGCGCGCCTACGCCGAGCGCGAGAAGACGTACTCGTCGGCGCTCGTCGACGAGTACGTGGACAACTTTCTGAGCGGCGAGCCGGCGCCGGGGATCGCGTACGAGTACCGGGCCGCCGAGCAGCTCCTCCCCACGGTGACGCTCGACGAGGTGAACCGGCTCGGCCGCGAGTGGATCTCGGACCGGAACCGCGTCCTGCTCGTCGCGGCGCCCGAGAAGGCGGGGACGAAGGTTCCGGACCGCGCGGCCCTCCTCGCCGTCTTCGACAGGGTGCGCGGCCAGCGGGTGACGGCGTGGGTGGACTCCGCCTCCGCCGAGCCGCTCCTCGCGACGGCGCCCGAGGGGGGGCGCATCGTGAGCGAGCGGAAGATCCCCGAGGTGGGCGTCACGGAGTGGCGGCTCTCGAACGGCGCTCGCGTGCTGATCAAGCCGACCGACTTCCAGGCCGACCAGGTGCTGATGCGCGCCTACAGTCCCGGCGGCTCGTCGCTGACCTCGGACAGGGACTACGTGCCGGCGGCGACCGCGTCGGCGGTCGTCACCCAGGGGGGGGTCGGCCGCTTCAGCCTCGTCAACCTCCAGAAGAAGCTCGCCGGGAAGGCGGTGAGCGTCGCGCCCACGATCTCGGAGAGCGAGGAGGGGGTGAGCGGGCAGGCGTCGCCGCGCGACCTGGAGACGCTGTTCCAGCTCACCTACCTCTACTTCACCGCGCCGCGCGCGGACAGCGCCGCGTTCGCCTCGTTCCAGCAGCGCGCACGGGCGGCGCTCGCCAACCGCGGCGCCAGCCCGGAGGCGGCGTTCCAGGACACGCTGCAGGTGACGCTCGCGCAGCACCACGTCCGCGCGCGCCCGCTCACGGCGCAGCTCGTGGACGAGATGAGCCTCGCGCGCTCGCTCGCCGTCTACCGCGACCGCTTCGCCGACGCGAGCGACTTCACGTTCGTCCTCGTCGGCAACGTGAGCGCCGACTCGCTCCGGCCCCTGGCCGAGCGCTACCTGGCCACGCTCCCGTCCACGCACAGGAAGGAAAAGGCGCGGGACCCGGGCATCTCGCCGCCGACGGGCGTCGTAGAGCGCACCGTGCGGCGGGGAACGGAGCCCAAGGCGCAGACGGCGGTGGTCTTCACGGGGCCGATCGCCTTCACGCGCGCGAACCGGTACGCGCTCAACTCGCTGGTCGACGTGCTCGACATCCAGCTGCGCGAGACGCTGCGCGAGGAGCTCGGCGGCACCTACGGCGTGCAGGTCCAGGGTTCGGCGGAGCGCGAGCCAAAGGAGCGGTACGCGATCTCGATCGGCTTCGGCTCGGCGCCCGATCGCGCCGAGCAGCTCACGAAGGCGCTGTTCGCGCAGCTCGACACGCTCAAGGCTCGCGGCCCGAAGGCGGAGACGCTCGCGAAGGTCAAGGAGGCGCAGCGCCGCTCGCGCGAGACGAGCCTGCAGCAGAACGGCTACTGGCTCTCGCAGATCGCGTTCTTCGACGCGAACGGCTGGCCGATCGCCGACATCCCGGACGCCGACAAGCTCATCTCGGCGCTCGACGCGCGCACCGTTCAGGAGGCGGCGCGGCGATACCTGAACGAGGAGAATTACGTGCGGGTGGTGCTGCTGCCGGAGAAATAGCGTGTACGTGTAACGGGGTCCGGAGGGGAGCTGCACGCTACACGCGCGCTCACGCGGCCACGTGGCCAGCACCGCGAGCGTGTAGCGTGGAGCGGTTATGGACGCGTCACGCCGAACTCAGTCAACGATCAAACTGGCCAGGGCATGGATTCCGACGAGCGCGGCAAGGTCCGCATCGACAAGTGGCTCTGGGCGGCGCGCTTCTTCAAGACGCGCTCGCTCGCGGCCGATGCGGTGGAGGGAGGGAAGGTGCAGGTCAACGGCGAGCGCGTGAAGCGCGCCAAGCTGCTGCAGGTCGGGGACGCGGTGAGCGTCCGGCTCGGGCCGTACGAGCACGTGGTCGAGGTTCGCGACGTCTCCGAGCGCCGCGGGCCGGCGAGCGTGGCGCAGACGCTGTACGAGGAGACCGCGGCGAGCCGTGAGGTGCGCGCGCGCCTCGCCGCGCAGCACAAGATGGCGCCGGCGGCGTTCGTCTACGAGGAGGGAGGGCGGCCGACGAAGAAGGACCGGCGCGAGCTCGATCGGCTCCGCGACGAGCGACGGCGCGGCTGAGCGCGCGTCGAGTGAGGCTCGGCGCTCGGGCGCGCCGCGGCGGCGGAATCACCGCCGGCACGAGCGGCCGCTCGTGCCGGCCCCGGTCACGCCAGAGGTGGAGACTCGCCCGCTGCGCCCGGCTGGGCGGGGCGGTCGGGTCCGGCGCTGGCGGACGCGCCGCCGTTCGTCGCGCCAGTTCCGGAGTGCGCGAGGCGCGCGAGCACGCCGGCGTCGAGGTGGTGGCCGCCGTCGAAGACGTGGGAGGTGAACGGGATGGCGGCGTCGCGGAGCCGTTCCACCTGCGCGGCGACCGTCGCCGGCGTCGCGAACTCGTCGCGCGCGCCGAACACGACATTCAGGCGCGCCGCGCGCAGCGCGCTCCCCTGGGCGGCGAGGTCGAGGTCGGGCGGGACGACGCCCGCCCAGAGGGTGAGGTCGTCGGGGTGCGCCCGACCACCGGCCAGCCAGCGACACACCGTCGCCACGCCCTGCGAGAAGCCGAGGACGTGGAGACGCACCGAGGCGCGATCCACCTCGCGAAAGAGGTGCGTGTGGAGCGCGTCGAGGTAGTTCACGTAGTCGTTGATCTCGCTCAGCCGGTCCTCGCGCGTCATCCAGGTGGCTCCGACGCGGCGGTCGGCGGCGCTCCCCGAGCTCACCGGGTCCACGTAGTAGCGGGAGAGCGCCTCCGGGGCGACGATGAGCCGGGTGCCGTCGTCGAGCGAGGCGAAGTGGCGGATGAACCGTCCCGCGAGCTGCCCGTGGCCGTGGCAGACGATCCAGAGCTCGCGCAGCCCCTCGTGGGGGCGGCCGAGCGTGACGTAGCGCGCCGTGCGGGTCACGGTCAGGTGATGCTCCCGCCCGTGGCGACGCGCCTCGACCTGAAGCGCGAGGTCGGTCTCGCCATCCGCGCCGGGTGCGGCCGCCGCGGGGGCCGGGGCGGGCGGCGGGGCGTCGGTGGGTTGCATGCGGGTTCTCCGTTTCGCGCGTATCGAGGGGCGCCGGCGCCCGGGGCGACGCCGGCGCCCCTCACCTTACGCCCTCCCCGGGTGCCCGGCAAGCGACGGCGCGGGAGGTGCAGGCCGAGGTCATGGCGCGGCAGGTGCACGCGCGGGGGCGAGCGAATAGATTGCGGCCGTCGCGGCCGCCGCCGCGCTCACCAAAGCGACCGAACCGCCGCCGCGCCCGCGCCCAGCGCCGCGGCGCTCAGCCAGGAGACCACGCCATGCAGGAGAAGCGGATCGAAGGGAACTTCAACCAGGGATGGGGCGTGGCCCTGTTCGTGGTGATCCTCGCGATCGTCATCAACGTCGTCGCGACGCGCATCCACTTCTCCGGCTACAAGCCGGGGAACGACGTCGGCTCCCAGATGGGCGACGCGAGCCGGGCGGACAACGCCCCCATGGGGCACTAGGCGTCCCGGCGGCCACGGGGCCGCCACCCGGCGAAGGAACGCGACGCGGCCCCGCTCTCTGCAGAGAGCGGGGCCGCGTCGCGTTCCGGGGAACTACGGCCGGATCAGTCGGTCGCGCCGAGGGCGAATGGGCCGGGCGGGAGGGCGTAGAGGACGCGCACCGTCGCGCGGTCCACCGCGCTGAGCCCGTTGGCGGCGACCCACGGGGCCATGATCGCCGTCGTGTCGCTGGTGTGGCCGAGCCCGAGCAGGTGACCCACCTCGTGGAGCGCCATGGCGTGGATGTCCTCCTCGTCCTGCAGGACGCCGTCGCTCGAGCGCATGGCGAGGGTGATGTCGCCGCGGCGCATCCAGCCGGCGGCGTCGGACGTCCAGGTCGTCTCGCCACAGGAGTCGCCGCCGAGCCTCTCCACCCAGCGGACTCGCACCTCCGCGCGCGCGGGGTCGCTGACGAAGGCGAATCGCACAGGGATGCCCTGCGCCGACCACTCGCCGAACGCCGCCCGCACCTCGGCCGGGAAGCCGGCGCGCCAGCCGCGGAGCGTGGGGCTCCCGCGCTCGACCCAGACGCGCACCGGGCTGGCGACGCGGTCGGGCCAGCGGGCGAGCGATGAGTCGCGCTCGGCGAGGATCTCCCCGAGGTAGGTGCCGCGGAGCGAAGCCGCCGTGGTGCGCGGGCGGCTGGCCGCGGAGTCGCGGCGGGGGAGCGAGACCCGGGTTCCGGCGGCCGCCCGCGCGCCGGCGGAGTGCCAGCGGTGGCCGCCGTGCCAGCTACCGGCGGCGAGGAGTGGAGCGCACAGCGTAAGCGCGGCGGCCGACAGAGCGGCGCGCCGCAGGGAGCGCTTTGCGGGCATGGGGTGACGGCGTCGTCAGGCGGAGGGTCAGCTCCAGCGAGCACCGCGGAGGCCGGATGGCCTCCGCTGCCGGGTACTCGCCTCGCAAGGTAGGACGAGAAAGCGAGCCCGGCCGTAACGCCGATCACCATCCGGACCGAAGCCTGGCCGACTTCGTTAGGCGGGCGTGCCTAACGAGAAACACATGACTGCGTCACCGGCCGGCGGGCGCCGCCGCACGGGGGGCGGGGGCGCGGGCGGCGCGGGTCTCGGGGTAGAGACGCTCCAGCAGCGGCGTCGTCATCAACGTCGTCGCCAGCGCCATGAGGACCATCATGGCGAACAGCGTCGGGGAGAGCACCCCGAGGTCGAGGCCGACGTTCAGGATGACGAGCTCCATGAGGCCGCGGGTGTTCATCAGCGCGCCCAGCGCGCCCGCTTCGCGCCACGCCATTCCCGTCGCCCGCGCGGCCAGGGCCGAGCCGCCGAACTTTCCCGCGACGGCCACGGCCGTAACGAGCCCGCACCACGCCCAGAGGGTGCCTCCCGCGATGAGGCCGACGCGCGTCCGGAGTCCGGTGAAGGCGAAGAAGAGCGGGAGCAGGAGGACGACCATTAGATCCTGGAAGCGGGCCGACAGCGCGGCGGCGAGTCCGTCGCGCTTGGGGACGGCGACGCCGACGAGGAAGGCGCCGAACAGGGCGTGAACGCCGAGGCGCTCGGTCGTCCAGGCGGCGGCGAGGGCGGCGAGGAGGAGGAGCGCCAGCACGTCCTCGCCCAGACGCCCGTCCGCCCGCACCCGGCGACCGAGCGCGTCGAGCGCCCGTCGTACCGGGCCCAGGACGAGCGCCGCGAGGAGGATGGTCCCCGCCGCCGTCGCCCAGAGGGGGAGCGTGCTCGCGGGCGCCCGGACGAGCGCGACCACGCCGGCGAGGATGCACCACGCCGTGGCGTCGTCCACCGCCGCGCAGGCGAGGGCGACGGCGCCGAGGCGGGTCCCGACGAGTCGCCGCTCGGTGAGGATGCGGGCGAGCACGGGGAAGGCGGTGACGCTCATGGCCGCGCCCATGAAGAGCGCGAACTCGGCGAACGGCACCCCCCGCGGCGCGAGGGTCGGGTAGAGCAGGATCGCGAGCGCGGCGCCGAGGACGAAGGGGACCGCGATGCTCGCGTGGCTGGTGACGAGGGCGGTGCGGCCGCGTCCGCGCAGCAGCGCCGGGTCGAGCTCGAGGCCGACGACGAACATGAAGAGCACGAGCCCGAGCTGGCTCAACGCATTCAGGAAGCCGAGGCTCGCCGGCGGGAAGAGCGATGCGGCCGCGGCCGGCGCCAGTGCGCCGAGCACCGAGGGGCCGAGGAGGATTCCGGCGAGCATCTCGCCGACCACCTGCGGCTGGCCGAGGTGTCGCGCCGCGCGACCGGCCAGCCTCGCCGCCGCGAGCACCACCGCGACCTGCAGGAGCAAAAGCGGGACGTCGAGCGCCGCGGCGCCCGCTCCGGCGGCGACCGGTGGCGGAGGCACCGCCAGCGGCGCGGGCGGCGCGGGCGCCGCGCCGGTGGGGTGGAGACCGGCGCCAAGGCGGAGCACCGCGAGAAGGGCGAGGAGCGGCAGCCCGACGGCGACCACATAGGCGAGCAGGGCGCGGTGCGCTCGAGGCCGGGCGGGAGTCATGCGCCCAAGGGTAGCCGCCGCTCGGCCGCGACGCCACGGCGCGCCGTCACCGCGCGCCGCCACGCGCGCGACGCGATGCCACGCGCGCTACGGCGCGACGTCGAGCACCACCTTGCCGAACGTCTGGTTGCCGGCGAGCCGCTCGTGCGCGGCCGCGACGTCGTCCAGCGGGAAGACGCTGTCGATCACCGGCCGGAGGCGCCGGGAGGCGAGGAACGGGACGACCTCCGCGGCGAAGGCGCGCGCGGCGAGGATCTTCTCTTCCAGCGGGCGCGCGCGGAGGACGGTGCCGCGAATGGTCAGGCGGCGCGAGAGGACCTGCCCGAGATCGACGTCGGCGCGGCGGCCGGCGACGGTGCCGATGAGGACGAGCCGCCCCTTCTGAGCGAGGGCCGCGATGCCGGCCGCGACGTACGCGCCGCCGACGAGGTCGAGGACGACGTCCACCCCGCGTCCCCCGGTCCAGGCGTGGACCCGCTCGGCGAGGGGCGCGAGGCCGCCCGACGGCAGGGCGACTCCATCCTCCATCCCGAAGTCGCGCGCCCGCTCGAGCTTCTCGGCGGTTCGCGCGGTGCCGTATGGGATCGCGCCGAGCAGGCGCGCGAGCTGGAGCGCCGCCAGTCCCACCCCACTCCCGGCCGCGTGCACGAGGACGCGCTCGGCGGGGCGCACGGCCGCGCGCTCGACGAGCGCGTCGTGCGCCGTGACGAAGGCTTCGGGCACGGCGGCCGCCTCGCGCCAATCGAGCGACGGGGGGACGGCGGCGAGGGTTCGCTCGTGGGTCACGAGGTACTCCGCGTGCGCGCCTCCCGCCACGAGGCCGAAGACGCGGTCTCCCACGCTCCACCCGGCGACGCCGGCTCCGAGCCGCGCGACCTCGCCCGCGAACTCGAGTCCGGGGATGTTCGCGGGAGCGCCCGGCGGCGCCGGATAGCGCCCCTCGCGCTGCAACAGGTCGGCGCGATTGAGAGCGGAGGCGCGGACGCGAACCAGCACCTCGCCGGGGCCGGGCTCCGGCGTGGAAACGTCGCGCACTTCGAGGACTTCGGGACCGCCGGGGCGGGAGATCACGACGGCGAGCATGGAGGGGGGCGAGGTCAGGGGAGGAAACAAGAGACAGTTGGAAGTTGGTAGTTGGAAGTTGGTAGTTGGAAGTTGGTAGTTGGAAGTTGGCAGTTGTTAGTTCGCAGTTGGAAGTTGGCAGTTCGTGGTGGCGAGCGGATCGTCAGTGGTCCACCGCTCGCTGCGAGCTGGGGGGGGGGGCTGGAGGGCGGGCGCGCGCCCCGCGCGGCGGCGGAGGCTTCCGTCGTCGCTGACATCGGGCGATCGTTCCCGTCCCTCCTCCCCGCCCCGTGCCCCGCCCAACGACCCGCCACGCCATGGTGCTCGCGCTCGCCGCGAGCGCCGGATGCTCGTCAGGCACCCAGGTGCCCGCGCCGGCGCTCCAGGCCGGCGCCGCGACGCTCGCGCCGCCGCCGCGCGAGGCCGCCACGATCGCGCTGCCGATCACGCTCTCCCTGACCGCCTTGCGGGCGCAGATCGATCGCGCGCTGCCGCCGTCGGACAGCCTCGATCGCGCCAGGTGCGCGACCCTGGGCGGCTTCGTGTGCCACCAGTACGTGTACCGCCGCGACTCGGTCGCCCTCGCCATGGAGGGGGACCGCATCAGCCTCGCGACGCGCCTCAGCTACCGCGGGCGCATCGCGGCACCAGGCGTCGGGGGGCTGGGGAGCTGTGGGTATGCGCCGGAAGCGATGCGGCGCGCCGACCTGCGGCTGGCGACGACGCTCTACTGGCGCGCCGACTGGCGTCTGGCGACGCGCGCCACCGCGCTCGCGGCCGACCTGCTGGACGCGTGCCGCGTCACGGTGCTCGACGTCGACGCGACGCCACTCATGAGGCGCGTGGTGGACGCGCAGCTCGGCGACCTCACGCAGCGCGTGGACTCGGCGGTGCTCGCGCTCGCCGACCTGCGCCGGGCCGCCGACTCGCTCTGGCGCTCCATGCAGGAGCCGGTCGCGGTGGACTCGACGGAGACGGCATGGCTCGTGATGGCGCCGGAGCGCGTCAGCGTCGCTCCACTGGCCGGAGTGGCGGGCTTCCTGTCGACCGGCATCGTCATCACGGCGCGGCCGCGCGTCGTGCTCGGCGCGCGGCCGACGCCGGAGCGGCGCCCCCTTCCCTCGCTCACGCTCGACCGACCTTCGGGCGGGCTGCACGTGCCGGTGGACGTCGAGGTCCCGTTCGCCGACCTCGGACGCCGCGCCGCCGCGCTCCTCGCCCCGGAGGCGGCGCGGAGCGGAATCGTGGTGGACAGCGTGCGTCTCTGGAGCAGCGCCGACACCGCCGTGGTGCGCGTCGACATGCGCGGGAAGCTGGACGGCACCTTCCTCCTCGTCGGCCGCTTCGGCTACGACACGGCGGCCCGGGCGCTCACGCTCGACGACCTGCGCTACACGATCGAGTCGCGCACGGCGATGACGCGCCTCAAGACGACGCTCGGCGCGCCGCTGGTCAAGCGCGCAATCGAGCAGGCGACGGGGCACGGACGGCTCAACGTCGGCGAACAGCTCGACGACGTTCGCTCCCAGCTCACCCTGGCGCTCAACCGCCCGCTCGGCGGGGGCGTCGAGCTCGGCGGCATGGTGCGGGAGGTCCGGGTGACGGGACTCTACACGACGGCGACGGCGTTCGTGGTGAGGGCGGTGCTGGAGGGGGACGCGAGACTGAGCATGCGGTGAGGGACGAGGGCCGGACGGGACGGCAGGATGCTATTGCAACAGATACACGTCGTACAGCGCATGCGTCCACGCGGTGATCCCGAAGCCGCGCAGGAGATACAGCGCGCTGAAGAAGATGCCGGCGATCATGCGGAAGACGAAGGAGCGCAGCTCGAACGGGTCGCCGTAGGGGCCCACGTAGTGGAAGGCCGAGAAGATCGCGGCACCGACGAGTACCGCGATCGCGCCCGCGGACCAGGGTCCGAAGCCGAAGACGCGGCGGCACAGCTGTCCGATGGCCGCGACCAGGATGACGCGGAAGAGGAGCTCCTCGTAGAGCCCCGCGCCGAGCGACACCATGAGGCGCGTGGACCAGGGCATGGCGGCGACGCCTTCGCCGGCGCCCACGGCGAGGAGGCCGAGGAGGCGGGCCGTGACGGCGCTCACCACGAAACCGAAACCGAACGCGAGCGTCGCCGCCTCGGCGGCCATGCCGGCGAAGACGGAGCCGCGGTTTGGCGGGCCACTCCTGTGCACGTCGCGCGCGACCAGCCAGATGCTCCCGCCGATCAGGCAGACGCCGAACAGAAGGCCGCCACGAGGGCCGGCGACGGCGTAGAACGCGTCACGGAGCAGGACGTCGGCGCCGTTTCGGACCTCGCCACGCGGGTCGTGCGAGAGCAGGGCCGCCAGCGTCTCGTAGAGCGCGAGGAGCGGCAGCGCGAAGAGCAGGCTGTAGCGGTGCGTCTTGCTCGTCCGCCAGTAGCTCTGGGGCGAGGTGAGGCTGCGGAGCGGATTGGGCAAACGAGCGGCGGGTCGGGGGTGGGGGTGGGCGACGGCGGGCCGCGCGGCCGCCGGCCCAGCCTTCACCTACGGCGAAGGTAGGCGGGCGGTGTCGCGCTCACCAGGCGTGGGAGTCGCGGCCGACCGGCCGCTCGTCGGTTGCCGGGCGGCGGCACGTCGGCCAGTATTGAAGGAGTCGGTGTGTGGGGTCGAGCGCGTCGGTCCGGCTCCCCACGCCAACGGCTCGCCGTCGGCGGGCATTCGCCCCACTCCCGAGCAGTTCATGCCCACCCGCGACGCCCGCCACGCGCCCTGGGGCGCCACCGACGGCCCGCCACGCGCGCTCGCCGCGCTCGAGACGCCGGTACCGATCGTGGACCTCGATCGACTGGCGCTCAACCTCGACCGGATGGCGGCCTACGCGGCGCTCCACGGGCTCGCGCTGCGGCCGCACGTCAAGACGCACAAGGCTCCGCGGGTCGCGGCCGAGCAGATGCGGTTGGGCGCGGTGGGGCTGACGTGCGCCACGCCGCGGGAGCTCGAGGTCATGAGCGACGTCGCGCGCGACCTCCTGCTCGCCTATCCGCCGGTGGGTGCGGGGAAGGTGGACCGGCTGCTCTCGCTGCCCAACGCCCTCCGCCTCACCGTCGCCCTCGACTCCGAGGACGCCGCCCGCGAGCTGTCGATGGCCGCCGAGGCCGCGGCGCGCAGGGTGGCGGTGTACGTGGAGCTTGACGTCGGGATGCGCCGCGTGGGGGTGGCGGGCGCGGCCGAGGCCGTGGCGCTCGCCCGCGTCGTCGCCGAGCTCCCGTGGCTGCGCTATGCCGGCGTCGCCTTCTATCCGGGGCACGTGCGCTCGCCGGTCGCGGATCAGGGCGTGGCGCTGCGGGCGCTCGGCGACGAGCTCGGCGAGACGCTGGCGGCGCTCGAGCGCGCGGGGCTGCGGCCGCCCGTCGTGAGCGGCGGCTCGACGCCCACCGCCTGGCGGATGCACGAGGTGCCCGGCGTGACCGAGGTGCGCCCCGGGACGTACGTCTACAACGACCGCGCGACCGCACTGCTCGACGCGTGCGACTGGGACGACTGCGCGCTCACGGTGCTCGCCACGGTCGTCAGCACCGCGGTGCCCGACCAGGCGGTGATCGACGCCGGCAGCAAGGCGCTGGGTCGCGAGCCCCTCCCCGCCGCGCCTAACGGCGCCGTGGGGGCGGACCACGAGGGTTTCGGCGCCCTGCTCGATCGGCCCGAGGTGGTCGTGCAGGCGATGTCGGAGGAGCACGGCATCCTGGACCTCTCGCGCACGGCGTGGCGGCCCGCCGTCGGCGACCCGGTGCGCGTGGTGCCGAACCACGTCTGCGTGGCCGTTCACCTCCACGAGGTCGTGTACGGGGTGCGGAACGACACGGTCGAGACGAGCTGGCCGGTCGAGGCGCGCGGGCGGCGGCGCCTCGCGGAGTGAGACGTGGCGGCGCGCGCGATCCGCGGCCCCGCTTCCGACCTCGCGAGGCGACCGTGCGCGAGGCGACCGTGCGCGAGGCGACCGTGCACGAGGCGAACTTTCGCTCGCCGATGGAGTAGGACACGGTCGTGACGCCGCGGCGTCCGGCGTGCGCGGTCGCGGAGCCGACGCTCCGCCACCGTCGTGACGCGCCGGGCCCGCCGGCGTCTTCCGCTAGAGGGGAGTGCGCCGAGGGCACTTCCCCATCGCCGGCCCCGCCTCACCTCCGCAGTCGCTGCCGATGCCCCGCAGCCCGTCCCCAGCAGTCATGCCGCCCGCCTCCCGGCGCCGAGCCGCGCGCGTCGCGCGTGCGCTCCTCCGCCACCTCGGGCTCGCGCTGCTGGTGCTCGTCTTCCTCGGCGGCGCCGCGGCGGGGTCGGTGGCGTGGGCGATCCGCAACGGGATGCTCACCGTCGCTGCCGGCAACCCGCGGTCGGCGTCCGCGCGGCTCGCCGAGCGGCGCTCGGACCGCACCGCGGGCCGGAGCGCGGCGACGGACGCGCTGCGGCTCGCCTGCGCGGCGGCGCCGCGCTCGGCCGACGAGGTGCAGCGCGTCATCCAGACGCTGGCCGACGGGCGCGCCGCGGGGGTGCCCTCCGACGCGGGACGCTCGGTGACGGTGCTCGCGGTCTCCGGCGACCTGGCCGACCGCTTCCCGGCCGCCGCCAGCATGACCATGGTGGCGGGGCGCGGCCTCCTCACCTGGAACATGGAAAGCCCGGGGAACGGCTCCACCGTGTACCACGAGCTCGTGCACCTCACGCAGTTCCGGCTCGACGCCGAGGGGCAGCGCCGGCTGGTGGAGCGGCTGCGGCGGGCCGAGCCGGCGTCGGGCGGGCCGACGCAGATCGGCTTCACGGAGCGCGACGCGCTCGACGCGTGGAAGTCGATGCACACGATCCTCGCCTACGGGCGCGACCCCGAGGAGGCCGAGTCACTGTACCGGGCGGTGGTCGCGGAGTCCAAGTCGCTTCGCCGGTCGATGCCGACGGCGCCCGTCGCGCGCATGGTGAAGGCGGCGGAGCACGTGATCGCCGACAGCAGCTGGGTGTCGGCGCAGAAGCGACTCGCGCTCGTCTCCTGGCTCCACCAGGGCGCGCCGCCGACGAGCCCTCCGAAGGGATGGGGCTGGCGCGACGAGCTGCAGCGTCTCGCGTACTTCGAGGCGATGGCGTACGCGGCGGACCGGCGGTGCCGGACGGAAGGGCTGCGGAACTAACGGCAAAGGCGGGAGGCGGAACGAGGGACGGGACGCTACGGGATGCCTGATTGGCTCCTCGTAGCGTCCCGTCCCTCGTTCCGCGTTCCGCCCCTCGCCGTTCGCTCACCCCACGGGCGCTGCTCGCATCTCGTCGATCTTCGACTCGACGAGCGACACCAGCTCGGCCATCGGCTCGGGGTCGAAGACGAGCGAGGCGCCGGCGGTGCGGTAGATCTCGGGGAGCGAGCGGGTGCCGCCGAGGGCGAGGGCGGCCTTGTAGCGGGCCACGGCGCCCGCCGGGTCCTCGAGGCTCGCGCGCCAGACCTGGAGCGCGCCCATCTGCGCGATGCCGTACTCGATGTAGTAGAACGGGTGCTCGAAGATGTGGAGCTGGCGGTACCAGCGGGCGACGCGCTCGTGCTCGAGGCCCGTCCAGTCGACGCCGCGCTCGAAGCGGCGGCGGATGTCGAGCCAGGCGGCGTCGCGGGCGTCGCGGTCGTGTCCCTGGCCGCTCGTGTAGATCCAGCTCTGGAAGGCGTCCACGCTCGCGATGTGGGCGAGGCTGAGCAGCACGTCCTCGAGGTGCTCGACCCAGGCGCGGCGCACCTCCGCGGGCGCGTAGTAGCCCGTGGGCGCGGCGAGGTAGGGCGCGGCGAGGAGCTCCATGCTCATCGACGCCAGCTCGGCGGCCTCCGAGCCCGTGCCGCGCTGCCAGATGAAGGGGAGGTCGGAGGCGGCGAAGGCGTGGAAGCAGTGCCCCGCCTCGTGGACGAGGGTGTTCACGTCGTCGGCGACGCCGACGGCGTTCATGAAGACGAAGGGGCGGCGCCGGAAGCTGAGCTTCGTGCAGTAGCCGCCCGGCGCCTTGCCGGGGCGGCTCTCGAGGTCGAGGAGCCCCTCGTCGGCCATGATGCCGAAGTCGCGCCCAAGCCCCGGGTCGACGTGGTCGAAGATGCGGCGCGCTCCGCCCACGAACTCGTCCACCGTACGGAAGGGGACGAGCGGGGGCGCGTTGTCGGGGTCGACGCCGAGATCCCACGGCCGGATGCGGTCGACGCCGAGCCGCTCGCGGCGGTAGGCGAGCATCCGCTCGGCCGCCGGCGCGACCGTCTGCTCGACGGCGCGGTGAAAGCGGCGGCAGTCCTCGGGGGTGTAGTCGAAGCGGTGCTTCGCGCGGAAGACGTAATCCTCGAAGTTGGCGAAGCCGGCGTTCGCGGCGACGCGCTGCCGGAGCTCGTACATCCGGTCGAAGACGGTCGCCAGCTCGTCGCGCTTCGCCAGGTACGCCTCCGAGCCGGCGCGGAAGGCGCGCTCGCGCACGGGGCGGTCCTGCGACTTGAGGTACGGCTGAAGCTGCGGGATGGTCTTGCGCTCGCCGTCCCACTCGACGCTCAGGCCGCCGGTGACCTTCTGGTAGGTGGCGCTCAGCTCCTCGAGCTCGGCGAAGAGCGGCACGTTCTCCTCGCGGAAGATCTCGGCGTCGGTGCGGAACTCCTTCAGCAGCACCTCGAGGTCGGGGCGCGTGAAGCCGACGTCGAGCAGCCGGCGCGCGAGGCGCACCTGCTGCTCGTCCATCTGCGGGAAGATCTCGGTGGAGAAGCGGAGATACGCCGCCTCCTTCGCCGGGTCTGCGGTGTCGCCGGTGTAGGCGGTCATGGCGACCGTCCCCGCCTCGCCGACCATCTCCTCGAGCCGGCTCCACGCGGCGAGCCATTCCTCGGCGTTCTCACGCGTGAGCGGGTAGGCGGCGAGCGCTTCGTAGTACGGCGCGATATCGGGCCAGACGGCGCTGGCGAACGCGTCCGGAGACGCCGGAAGCTGGATCATCGGGAGCAACGTGGGTCCTGGTGTGTCCGTCGCACCACACGGTGGCGCGGCGGCGCGGGTCGCCCGTCAGGCGCGCCGCGCGCGCCCAGCCGGGCGCACGGCCCGTGCCGGCGTCGGCGGGCCAGCGCGGAGTTTCGGCCGAGAATCCGGCGGTGTCAACGGGCGGGCGACGACCCGGCGCCGAGGACGCCGGCGGCCGCGGCTACCGCATCCCGCACACCACGCCATTGTGCGCCTTGATCACTCCGGCGCGGAGCACGCTCATGCCGTTCTCGTACGCGTAGAGGCCGAGCTGGCGCGCGGTCATCAGCTCGCGGTAGCCGTAGTTCATGTAGTCGGCCATCACCGTGTAGAAGGCGCGGCCGCGGAGCTGGTCGCGCGGGGTGGTGAGGATGGCGTAGCCGCCCGGCCTGAGGAAGCGGCGGTGGAACTCGAACGCCGTCGGCTTGTGCTCGTCGGGAAAGTGCTCGACGAGGCCGATGCTGACGACGACGTCGAACTCGCGGCCGTAGTGCAAGTCGCGGATGTCGGCGATCTCGTAGTCGATCGCCATCTCCTCGCGGTACCAGACGCGCCGGTGTCCGGTGGCGGGGTCGACGCCGAGGAAGGGGTACGCCTCGGGGAACTTGCCGAAGCGGTCCGTCGCGCAGAACTCGTCGTAGTCGACGAGGGTGACGTGGCCGCCGGGATACATCGCGGCGAGCTGCATCGCCTCGTAGCCGTCGGCGGCGCCGAGGAAGAGGATGCGCGGGCGGCGGAGGTCGAGCCCCTCGAAGAGGGCGCGCTTGCCTCGCGGATCCCAGACCGCGTCCTCGACGCGGTGGACCTTGTTCCAGACGGCGAGCTGCACGAGCTCGCCGAGCGCTTCGCGGGCGCCCTGCACGTCGAGCCTCGCGAGGGCGGCGACCGCCTCGTCTCGGGCGCGTCGCTGCGCTTCGGGGACGTCGGTGAGGAAGAGCCGGTGGAAGCTGCGGTTGAAGTGCTTCCACCCCTCGCGCACGGGCATCGACTCCCCGCGCTCGGCTTCCCAGGCCTTCTTCCCTTCCGCCCAGCGCTCGACGGTGTAGGGGCGGCCGACGTCGCGCCAGCGCAGGCGAGACCAGTCGGTGGCGCTCAGGTCCCGGAAGTGGTCCGGGGGGGCGTCACGCGTGTCGACAACGTAGCTCGCGAGGCGAGCGTACCGTCCGACGTCGTGCATGCGAGTCCGGCCCGGAGCGAGCGGGAGACGGGATTCGGGTGCGGGGGGTCGCGCCCGGCAGTCGAACGCGACGCGGGAGTGGTGCGTCCCACTCCCGATTCCCCAATCCCGAGGGCGCGCCGGGGGCGCGCCCGATGTCGGAGCTAGCCCCGCGCCTTGGACGCGCGGCTGTTGCTGCGGCGGCGGGCCTCGGCGGCCTTGCGCTGCCGGGCGACGCTCGGCTTCTCGTAGAACCGCTTCCGGCGGAGGTCCTTCAGGATCCCCGAGCGCACCATCTTCTTCTTGAAGGCCTTGAGCGCCCAATCCAGGCGATCGCCCTCTTCGAGCGTGACTTCGATCATCGTTCCCCCTGAAGTGATTCGTTCACACGCGGCCGCGGCCGCGGTGGTGGCCGCCAGCAATCGCCGGTGCCACCGGTTCGATTTTGGTGAACGCAAAAGGGACCGCTTCGCGCGCAGTCCCCAGGCCGTGCCCGATGGTTGGTCGGGGCGTGGTCGGACCGCCCCGGTCGCTCCTGCAAGGTAGCGGCCGCAGAGGCGGAGCACAACAGGGCTCGGGCGGGGGCCGGCGGCGGGGGCCGGCGGCGGGGGCCGGCATCCGACGCCAGACTGGTCCGTTTCCGCGCCGCCGAATAGCATCCCCAGGTTCGTCGCGCCCCACTCCCACCCCGCTCCGCATGCCCCTGAACCGTCGACCCGTAAGTCTCGCCGCCGTGGCTGGCCTGGCCGCGCTGCTCGGCGCCCAGCCCGCCGCGGCCCAGAAGAGCTCACGCATCCGCGAGGACAGCACCCGCTCCGACACCAGCTCTCTCGACCCCCGCGGGGAGGGCGCGACGCGCAGCGGGCGTGCGCAGCCGGCGCGGGGAGACACGGTGCCCGCCGTCCTTCCGGCCGATCCGGTGACGCGCTTCGTCCAGGGGTTCGCGTACCGCGCGCTGGGTCCGGCGGCGTTCAGCGGGCGCGTGACGTCGCTCGCCGTGCCACGGCCTTACCGCAAGACGTTCTACGTCGGCGCCGCCGGGGGCGGGGTGTGGAAGACGACGAACGGAGGGATGACCTGGCGCTCGGTCGGCGACAGTCTGGGCGTGCAGTCGGTCGGAGACGTCGCGGTCGCGCCGTCCGACACGAACGTGCTCTGGGTGGGCACCGGGGAGCGGAACTCGCTCCGGTCGCAGAGCTGGGGCAACGGCGTCCACAAGTCCACGGACGGCGGGCGGACGTGGAAGCACATGGGGTTGGCCGAGACGCGCGAGATCGGGCGCGTCCTCATCCACCCCACGAACCCCGACGTCGTCTACGTCGCCGCGCTCGGCCACCTCTGGGGGGCGAACCGCGAGCGAGGGCTCTACAAGACGACCGACGGCGGGAAGAGCTGGAGCAAGGTGCTGTTCGTGGACGACACGACCGGCGTCGTGGACCTCGAGATGGACCCGACCAACCCCGAGGTGCTGTACGCCGCGACGTGGCACCGCATCCGGTGGGGGGGCTCGCGCATGGAGGGGGTGGGCGCGGGGAGCGGGATCTACAAGACCACCGACGGCGGGCGCACGTGGACCAGGCTCACCGACCCCGGGACGAACAACGGTCTCCCGCACGAGAAGATGGGGCGCATCGGGATCGCGATCGCGCCACAGGACCCGAAGATCCTGTACGCGATGATCCAGGTGGACCGCGGCGTCGTGGACGCGCAGCAGGGGCGCTACGGCGGCGTGTTCCGCTCCGGCGACGCGGGCGCGACGTGGACGCAGGTGAACGACTTCCAGGCCGTCCCGCACTATTACTACGACGACGTCTGGGTGGACCCGACGGACACGGCGCGCGTGTTCGTCGGCGCGACCTTCCTGCTCGGCTCCAAGGACGGCGGCCGGACGTTCGCGGCCGAGTCGCTCCACAACGTGCACGTGGACAACCACGCGCTGTGGATCGACCCGGCCGACCGCGAGCACATGATCCTCGGCAACGACGGCGGGGTCTACGCCACGAACGACGGCGGGAAGGCGTGGGCGCACATGCCCATCCCGCTGGCGCAGTTCTACACGGTGACGGTGGACAGCTCGCAAGCGCCGTATCACGTGTGCGGCGGGCTGCAGGACAACGGCGTGTGGTGCGGGCCGAGCATGACGCGCGACTCGGCGGGCGTCACCGACGCCGACTGGTACTCGGTGAACGGCGGCGACGGGATGTGGGTGCAGATCCCCTGGCACGACCCGAGCACGGTGTACTCCGAGTCGCAGTTCGGGGCGATGTCGCGCCTCGACCTGCGGACGTGGAAGCGCGACAACATCAAGCCCGCGGCGCTCGACGCGGGGAACGAGAGCGGCTACGAGCTGACGTGGGGGTGGACGGCGCCGATCGTCCTCTCGCAGCACGACTCGACGGTGCTGTACGTGGGCGCGAACCGGCTCTTCCGACTCACGAACCGGGGGGAGGACTGGGAAGTGCTCGGCCCCGACATGACGCGCGCCGACCGCCGCAAGCCGGAGCCGGAGGCGGGGTCCACGTCGTACCACGCGCTCCTTTCCATCGCCGAGAGCCCGCGCTCGGCCGACGTCCTCTGGACGGGGAGCGACGACGGGCTCGTGTGGCTGTCGCGCGACCGCGGGAAGACGTGGGCGAACGTCGCGGGCAACTTCCCGAAGGGGGCGCCGACGCGCTGCTTCGTGTCGACGATCGTCGCCTCGCGCCACGCGGACGGCACGGCGTACATGACGTACGACTGCCACCACCGCGACGACTACGCCCCGCACGTCTACCGCACCGCGGACTGGGGGAAGTCGTGGACGCCGATGACGGAGGGGCTGCCGGCGGACGCGGGGAGCCTCACGATCTACGAGAGCCCGTTCAATCCGCGCGTGCTCTGGGTGGGTACGTCCACCGGCGCGTACGTGACGCTCGACGGCGGGCGGCGGTGGCGGCGCTTCGGGAGAAACCTGCCGCCGGTGGCGGTCGAGCGGTTCGCGATGTCGTTCGCGCAGCGCGACCTCGTGGTGGCGACGCACGGCCGCGGGATCTACGTGGTGAACGTCGCGGCGCTCGAGGAGGGGGGCGACTCGGTGGTGACGCAGCCGGCGCACCTGTTCGAGATCCCGCCGGCGCTGCAGTACCGCTACTCCGACACCTACCCGAGCTTCGGCAGCGCCCCGTTCGTGGCGCCGAACCCGCCGCGCGGCGCGACCATCCGCTACTGGCTCAAGGAGGCGCAGACGCGCAACCTGGACATCCTCGTCACGAGCGCGGCCGGCGACACGCTCAAGAAGCTGAGCGGGCCCGGATACGCCGGCCTGCAGAGCGTGACGTGGGACCTGACGCGCGACAAGCCGCGTCCGCGGGAGAAGGGGGGCCCCACATCGCCAGCCGAGCTCCGTCGCGTGCTCCCCGGCGAATACTGGGTGACGATGACGGTGGGCGGGAAGAAGATGCGCGAGAGGCTGGTCGTGAAGGAGTGGGTGGACGATCGGCTGGGACGGGTGAGATAGCCGACGCCGCGGCGGAGGCGGGAAGCGGAACCGGGACGCCCCTCGGCGAGAGGGGCGTCCCGGTTCCGCTTCCCGCCTCCGCCGTTCAGCGGCTCACGGCCTTCCCCCCTCCTTCCACTCCGGCTTCGGCCCGTCGGCGAGCAGCCGCACGGCCCGCGTCGCGGCCGAGATGACGCCCGCCATGTGGGCGGGGTCGGCGCGGGCGGCGTCGTCGAACGGCGTGTGGTAGTCGGCGTGGAGGTCGTAGCTCGAGAGGGTGTGCGCGGGGATGCCGCGCCGGGCGAAGGCGATGTTGTCGCTGCGCTCGAAGAAGTGCTGGTCCGGATACGGGTCGGCGACGATCGGGATGCCGTTGGCCGCGAGCGCGTCGCCCATCGTCGAGCGCCCGTAGCCGGTGAGCCAGCCGCGCCCCGGGCCGCCGGCGAGGGAGTCGGGGCGCCCGATCATCTCGATCTCGAGGTTGGCGACGGTCCTCTCCAGCGGGAGCACCGGGTGCGCGATGTACCATCTGGTGCCGAGCAGCCCGACCTCCTCTCCCGTGGTGGCGAGAAAGACGACGGTGCGCCCGGGGCGCGGGCCGCGGCCGAGCGCGCGCGCGATCTCGAGGACCGCGACCGTGCCCGACGCGTCGTCATCGGCGCCGTTGTAGATGGAGTCGGCGACGCCGGCACGGGTCTCCGGGGCGCCGACGCCGAGATGGTCGTAGTGGGCGTCCACGAGCACGACCTCGTCGCGCAGCGCGGGGTCGGAGCCGCGGAGGACGCCGACGACGTTGACGCCGGCGAGCCGACGCTCGGCGGGGACGGTGTCGAGCGCGGCGAAGCTCGCCGCGAGGGTGGGGCCGGTGCCGCGACGCGTGGCGCCGAGCGCCATCGGCACGCGCTGGAAGTAGCCGCTGTCGCCCCCGGGCTCGAGCCCCGCCTCCCGCATCCGCAGCGCGATCAGCCGCGCCGCCCTGGCGGAGCCGCGCGTCCCGGTGCCGCGCCCTTCGAGCGAGTCGTCGGAGAGCGCCGAGAGGAGCCCGCGCACGCGCTCGACGTCGGCGGCCCGCGGCGCCTGGATGGATGTCCGCGCCGTCGTCTGGACGCTGGGAGCGCCGTCCGGACGCACCGCCGGCGTCGAGCTGCCGCCGGCGCAGGCGGCGAGGAGGCAGGCGGCGAGGAGGAGGAGAGTGGGGGCGACGTGGAGGGGCGTTCGGCTCATGGAGTCGAGAAGGGTGAGGGGTGCGGGCGCGAGCCGATGCGCGCCGCCCGGTCACGGCCACCGGCGACGGGGAGCGGCCCGGGTCAGCTCGTGGACGACTCGGGCGCGGAGCAGTCCCGGCAGTCGGCGTCCACGCCGTGGTGCTCGGCGGCGGCGTGCCCGTCGGGGCAGACGTGGATCTGCGCCGCGGTGACGTGCGGGACGTGCTGGAGCAGGCGGTGCTGCACGGCGGTCGCGATCGCGTGCCCCTGCTGCACGGAGAGCTCGGCGGCGACGACGACGTTGGCCTCCGCGTGCAGCCGGTGGCCGACCCAGCGGGCGCGCACGCCGGAGACCCCGTGCACGCCCTCGACCTCGAGCGCCGCGTCGCGCAGCTCGGTGATCGTCTCCGGGTCGACGCCGTCGAGCACACGGGTGAACACCGTCTTCGCGGCGCTCCAGACGACGCCGAAGATCGCCACCGTGATGAGGAGGCCGATGATCGGGTCGGCCGCCGGGTAGCCGAGCTTGACGCCGAGCGCGCCGCCGAGGACGGCGAGGGAGGTCCAGCCGTCGACGCGCGCGTGGTGGCCGTCGGCGACGAGGGCGGCGCTCCCGATCTCGCGCCCGACCCGGATGCGCATGACCGCCACGCCCTCGTTGCCCAGGAAACCGACGATGGACATGGCGGCCACCGCGCCCAGGTAGCTGACGGGCTCGGGGTGGAAGAGCCGGGAGAGCGACTCGTATCCGGCGAGGACGCCGTTGGCGAAGAGCGCGATCACGACCGCCACGCCCGCCAGGTCCTCGGCGCGTCCGTAGCCGAACGAGAATCCCTCGCGCGGGGCGCGGCGCGCCAGGGCGAAGGCGATCCAGAGGGGGATGACCGTGGCCGCGTCGCCGAAGTTGTGGATGGTGTCGGCGAGGAGCGCGGTGCTCCGCGAGGCGGCGAAGACGACGAGCTCGACGAGGCCGATCGCGACGAGGATGAGCGCCGACCACTTCGTCACCCACAGCCCGCGCTCCGACGTCGCGATCGACGGGTCGACGACCCCGTGCGAATGCCCGTGGTGGTCGTGCCCGTGCGCGTGGTCGTGCGCGTGGTCGTGCGCGAGGTCGTGGCCGTCGTGCGCGTGGCCGTCGTGCGGCCGGCCGGCCGAGCGCGGGGCGTGCGAGTGAGCCATGCGAGGCGATCGGGACTGCGGAGTCGGAGCCGTGGTGGAGGTCGGCGCCGCGGCCGGTCGCCGCGGCGGACGTTCGATCGAAATATACCCCGCTCCCGGACGACCGCTCCCCGCTACGGGATCCCCACGGGCCGCCCTGGCGCGCGGCTCACCGGCGGCGCGCCGGCCGGAGGAGCGATGCCGAAGGGGGCGTCGCCCGATCGCGCGCCCTCGGCCGCGGCGCGACGGATGGCGAGCAGGAGCTGGACGTACGCGGCGTCCTCAGCGGTGAGCGCCGACGGGGCCGTCCCCGCGTCGCCCATGAGCGAGGGCCAGGCGCGCGTGTGGCCGACGCCGAGCGCGTGCAGGAGCTCGTGGGCGGCGACCCTCGGATCGCCGAGGAGCGCGGCCGAGCGCACCATGACGGTCGCGCCGCCGATGTCGCCCGAGGCGTCCCAGCCGACCACGGTGAAGCCCGCCTCGCGCAGCGTCGGCTCGACTCGTACGCGAATCGTCCCGCCCTCGTCCTCCTCGGGCGACGTCGGGGCGGGCGCGAAGAGTGGCGCGCCGATGTCGCGCTCGAGCTCGCGCGCGATGCTCCAGAAGCGGGCCGAGTCGGCGGGTCCGATCGACGCCGCGCCTCTTCCGCGCTCGATGACGACCGGGATGGGTAGCCGGCCGGGTGGCCAACCGACGGGCACGGCGCGGGCGCCGAGTGGCGCCAGGCGCCAGAAGTGCGTTCCGTCGCCGGCGCGCGCCACCGCCGCGGCCGCGCTCACCGGCAGCGTGCGTCCGACGAACGTGCCTTCGGTGAGTGACCAGCGCGACGGCAGGAGCACGAGATCGAGCGCGCCGAGCTCGCGGGGCGACGCGACTCGCAGCAGCACCGGCGAATAGCCCCGGGGCGAACCGCCCGGGGGCGAATGGCCCTCGTCGGGATCGCCGGCGGGGGCGAGCGTCACCTCGGCGGTGTCGCCGAGGGGCGCGCGGAGGCGAATGGTGAAGCGTCCCGCCGCGGCGTCGGCCGAGTCCGTGCGGCCGCCGGCGCGCGCCGCGATGCGGAGCCGCGAGGGGAGCGGCGCGCCGGCGGGGGTCAGCAGGCGGCCGGCGACCACCGGCAGGACGGTGACCGCCGCCGCGCCGAGCGCGGAAGCGCCGGGTATCGACGCGGTAACGCGCGCCGCGCCGGCGGCTTGCGCGGCGACGACGCCCGGCGACGAGACGCGGACCGCCGAGGTGTCCGACGACTCCCACTGTGGCGCGCCGCCGTCGAGCGCGTGGCCCGCGGCGTCGGCGAGCTCGGCGCGCAGCGCGGCGCGGTCGCCCGGCCAGAGCGTCACCGTGGCGGGTCGCACGAGCGTCGTCGCGACGGCGACCCGCGTGCGCAGCTCCACCCCGCCCACGCCCGGCACGCGCACATCGATCGTCTGCGTATCCGCGGTCGCCCCGAGGCGCCAGTCGGCGATCGCGACGCCGCTGTCGTTCGTCGTTCCGCGCTCCGGGGTGACGCGCCCCCCGCCGGAGCGTACGCGCCAGACCACCGTCGCGCCGGCGGCGGGCCGGCCGCGGGAGTCGAAGACCTCGACGCCGAGCGGCTCGGGTAGCGGCGCTCCGGCTGCCGGCGCGACGCCGGGAGCGCGGATGACGTGGAGGGCCGAGGGGGCGCGCGCGGCCGGACGCGACGCGGGCCGCGCGAGCCGCTCGCCGGTCTCGAGCGGCGCCGCCGATCGGGTGGCCGGCAGCGGCGCCTGACGCGGCGGCGCCGGG
>JBJMNL010000255.1:0-10022 GCA_045804285.1 Gemmatimonadaceae bacterium | reverse complement strand
GACGGCGCGGTAGTGGATCGCGCGCTTCTCGCAGCGCGTCGCCACGCGGCACGCCACCTTCAGCCACCCCACGCAGTTCTCTAGGATCCGGCGTCGGCGGTAGGCGGCGTGGTCCGTGCGCCCGCGTCGAAGGTCCCTCGTGCGTCGGCGACGCGTTGGAGGTTCGCCTCCGCCCAGTACCAGACGTTGCAGAACGCCTCGCCCAGGCTCGCGCCCAGCTCCGTGCGACGGTACTCCACGCGCGGGGGGATCACGGGGTACACCGTGCGCGACACGAGCCCGTCGCGCTCCATCCGCCGTAGCGTCTGGGTCAGCATCTTCGGGCTGATCCCGCCCACCAGCTCGCCCAGCCGCGTGAAGCGTAGCTCGCCGTGCTCCGCGAGGACCTCGAGCACGATCAACGTCCACTTGTCCGCGATCCGACCGATCAGGTCGTGCACGAGCGCCTCGACGCTCGGGGCGGCATCGGCCGGCCCCCGGACCACGGGCGCGGCGACGGTGGGCGCGCTCGTCCCGGGCGGCGTCGTGGACGCGGGGGACGAGGCAGGGCGGCGCCTGGCAGAGGGCATGATGACACTATCTCCTGGGTAACTACTGCACTTTCGGGTGCATACTTCCGAGTGGGAAGTGAGGAAGATAACTCTCGTCGCACGCGCCCGCAGATCCCCCGGGCACCGCGTCACGATTCCCTCGCACCACGGCAGGACCAATGATGACGACGACAGACACGAGCGCGCCGGCCCCGAAGATCGCGCTGATCACCGGCGCGAGCCGGGGCCTCGGCCGCAGCATGGCCCTCCACCTCGCCGCGCAGGGCGTCGACGTGATCGGCACGTACCGCCACCACGCGGACCAGGCCGCGGCGACCGCGCGGGACGTCGAGGCGCGCGGCCGCCGCGCCGCCATGTTGCCGCTCGACGTGGGGCGGAGCGAGACGTTCACCGATTTCGCCGACGCCTTCGCGTCCACGCTGCGGTCGGCGTTCGGCCGCTCGACGTTCGACTACCTCGTCAACAACGCCGGCAGCGCCCAGTACGGTAGCGTCACCGAGATCACCGGGGCGCAGTTCGACGCGATGGTGAACGAGCACCTCAAGGCGCCCTTCTTCCTCACGCAGCGGCTTCTGCCCCTCCTCGCCGACGGCGGCCGCATCCTGAACGTGTCGACCGGGCTGACCCGCTTCACCTTCCCGGGCCGCGCGGCGTACGCCTCGGTGAAGGGGGGCGTCGAGGTGCTCACGCGCTATCTCGCGCAGGAGCTGGGTCCACGCGGCATTCGCGCGAACGTGATCGCGCCGGGCGCGACGGCCACCGACTTCGGGGGCGGCGTGCTGCGCGACGACCCCGACGTCGCCCGCCACGTGGCCGAGACCGTCGCGCTGGGGCGCGTGGGACTGCCTGACGACATCGGCGCGGCGGTGGCGGCGCTGCTCTCCGATGAGATGAGCTGGATGAACGGCGTGCGTGTCGAGGTGTCCGGGGGCCAGCACCTCTGACCGGTGGCGATCTCGACTCACCGAGCGAACCGACATCACCCCCCGTCAGACATGCCGTGGGCGTCCGCCCGCGTGCCCGATTCTCCGCTACGGCCACGCGAACAGGTCGGTGCTCGGCGCCGCCGACCGGGCGCGGGCGATGTCCGTCGGCTCGCGCCAGAAGGAGCGCACGGGGACGGAGGTCGTGAAGCGGATCTCCCACCAGCGCACGCCCGGGTCGCGCGCGATCGGGAAGGCGACGTCGGCGCGCAGCAGCCGGCGCGAGTTGCGCGGGATGGCGCCGAGGAGGCCGAAGCCGACGCTCGTCCGCCCGTTGGTCGTCACGCCGTAGGGGACGTCTCCCGCCCACGTCTTGCCGACCTGCGCGAACACGGACGCTCCGAGGCCGAACAGCGGCGACGAGCCGCGGCGGAACGACCAGCGGTGCTCACCGCGGCCGACGAGGCGGCGCGCGCCGGCGATGTCCGACTTCCGGTAGCCGATCAGCCCTCCGCGACGGTCGGCGAAGGTGACCTCGAAGGGGACACGCGAGTTCCAGGCGGCGCTGTACTCGCCGCTCAGGATCAGCGTCCGCCGCGCCGCCGGCTTGCGATACCAGGCGACGCGCCCGCTCGTGATCACCTCCCCCCAGTCGCTCAGCCCGCGCGACTCCCCCTCCGCGTTCAGGCGCAGCCCCACGAACGAGGCGCGGCCACCGGCGCCGGCGTAGACGTCGAGACCGCCGAACGTGTTCGCGTCGCCGGTACCGCTCTGCGGGCCGCCGCGCAGCGTGACCTGCATTCCGCGCCCGAGGTCCTGCGCTCCCTCGAGTGCGTCGAAGCCCGCCACGCGCATGAAGCTCAGCGCGCTCGCGCCGATCACCCCGGCCACCCGCGTCCGGTCGAAGTCGTCGTAGCGGTCGGCGAGCAGCGGGTCCGGGTCGGGGGTGAGGCCCTCGTCGTCGATGTGCACCGACGCGTCCGCGATGTCGAAGCGCTCGTACGTCCCCAGGGCGCCGACGAACACCCCCGAGAGCTCGCCACGGCCGGCGTTCGCCACACGGTAGACGCCGCCGGCGGCGATCTGCTCCCGGCGCATGTCGAGCGAGCGGCTCGGCTGGTCGAAGCGCAGGAAGTCGCGGTAGCCGTTCTCCTCGCGGAACTCGGCGGACAGCGCGATCCGCTGGAGCGGCGTGTAGAAGGGGTGGGCGAGCGAGGCGAGGACGTTGCCGCCGAGCGGGGCCCGCTCGAGCTGGAGGTTGAACGTGTTCGGGCCGCCGAGCACGTGGTAGTGCGTGTAGCGCCCCGCGACCCCGTCGCGGAACGCGTGCCCCTCGCGCCAGCGCAGCGCCGCGAGCTGCCCCGTCCCCATGATGTTCGCGTTGCCGTAGCGGAACGACGTCACGTCGCTGCCGCTCACCGAGAGGCTGAGGATGAGCGGGATCTCGTCCTCGGTCTCGACGACGAGGCGCGTGCCGCCGCCCGCCGAGTCCGGCTCGGCGCGCACGCGCGCGTCGGCGATGAAAGGCTGGGCGCGGAGGATGCGCGCCGTCTCGTCGCGGGCGAGCGTCGTGCACGGGCTCCCTTCGCGCAGGCGGAGGTAGTCGCTCACCACCTCGGGCTTGGTCGTGCGGTGCTGGAGCAGGACGGAGAGCACCGCGCGGCGCAGCGGCCCGGCGCCGCGCCCCATGACCCGCGGCGGCTCGCGCCGCACGTCGACCTCGGTGATCGTCCGCCCCTGGCAGGCCAGGTCGGAGAGACGCGCCGAGTCGGCCCGCGCGAGCGCGGCGGCGCGATGAGCGCTGTCCGGGCGGGCGCTGTCCGGGGGCGCAAGGGTGTCCTGGGCGCGGAGCGCCGCGGGCACGCCGGCGGTGAGGCAGACGAGGGCGAGGCAGACCGCGGTCGCCCCCGCGCACGGGCGACGATCTGAACCGATGGGGAACGTCATCAACGACTCCCGAGGGCGAGGGCGTACGACCGGCGCGGCATCGCGCGCCACGGCGCCGCTCGCCAACCAGAGCGCCGCGCAAACGTACGTTCTGCACGACGCGTTCCCAGGCGCTCCCGGGCGTTCCCGGGCCGCGCTCAGCGCTCGGCGCTCAGCGCTCGGTCGTGCCGTGCAGCACCCCGCTTCGGATCCGCGCCGCTTTGGCCGACGCCCGCGGGTCGATCTCCACCCGCCGCGCCACGCGCGGCACGAAGGCGAGCGCGGCGTCGAGGGTGAGCGACTGGCCGTCGCGGCGCACGCGCACGGGGAGGCGCGTGCCCGGCGCGGCGCTGGCGTACTTGGCGCGGAAGCGCGGGCCGAAATCGGCGTCGCTCACCGGCACGTCGCCCACGGCCAGGAGGACGTCGCCCACGCGCACCCCCGCCGCCTCGAGCGCCCCCTGCGGCTCGACGTGCTGCACGACCACGGCGCCGCTCGAGTCCATCCCCGTGCCGATGCCGAGCCGCGGCTCACGGACCGTGTCCGCGGCCACCCGGAAGCCCGCCAGCGGGAGCACGGTGGCGTAGGGGAGCTCCTCGCGCCCGTCCACGTAGCGGCGGGAGAAGTCGGCGAACGAGCGGCCGCCCGCGGCGCGGCTCACCGCGGCCCACCACTGGTCGTTCGTGAATCCCTGCCCCTTCTTGTAGGTCGCGACGTAGAGATCGCGCATCACGTCGTCGAGCGAGCGGCGGTTGTCGCTCGCGTCGCGGATCATCACGTCGAGCAGGAAGCCGACGACGGAGCCCTTGGGATAATAGAGGTAGTCCGAGCCGTCGGTCGGGTGCACCCAGGTGGAGAGCGAGGCGTCCTCGAGCGCCGTCGGCGGCGCCGCGGCCACGTTGTCGATCTTCCCCGCGAGGAGCCGCGCGAACCCCGCCGAGTCCACCAGCCCACCGCGCACCTGCGCGAGGTCGGCGTAGTAGTCGGTGATCCCCTCGCTCACCCAGAGGAGCGGCGTCGGCTGCGCCGCGTCGTAGCGGTAGGGCACCAGCTCCGCCGGCCGGAGCCGCTTCACGTTCCAGGCGTGGAAGATCTCGTGCGCGTAGAGGCCGGCGATGATCGGGTTGTCAATCGCCAGGGGCGTGATGACGTCCACGTGCGAGTTCTGGTGCTCGAGGCCGCTCGCGCCGCCGTACGACGAGTCGGCGATCTGCATCACCGTGTAGCTGCTCCACGGCGTCTCGCCGAACACCGCGGCCTCGGGCGGGATCGTGCGCTCGATCCAGCGGAGCGCCGCCGCGCGACGCGCGCCGGCCACGCTCCCGGCCGGGTAGGTGGCGAGCCGGACCCAGCGCTCGCCGCCGATCGCCGGCGGCATCGCGACGCGCACGCTGTCGAGGTCGAAGACGCCCACGAAGAAGGGCATGTCCACGAGATCGTGATAGTTCGACGCGCCGAACGTGCGCGTGTTCCCCTGTGCGCCCGCCCGGCCGTCGGACCCCGCGGCCGCCGTCGCGGTCGCCGGCGCCATCCCCGTGGCGACCAGCCAGCCCGGCTGGGTGCGCACCGTCACCGTCGCGGGGAAGTCGAGGCTCCGCCCCTCGGGGTAGAGGAAGAGGTTGGTGCCGTTGAAGAGCGCGAAGTCGGGGCGCGTCCACGACATCGCGTTGTCGAGGGAGTCGGCGAGGTAGTCGAAGCTCACCGTGACCGCGCCCTTGCCGGTGGGGCGCACGCGCCAGGTGTCGTAGTCCCACTTGTCCCACTCGAGCGCGCGCCCGTCGGCGCCTCTGGCCTCGAAGCTCGCCACCCACTTCGCGAACCCGGTGATCTCGTAGGCGCCCGGCGTCCACGCGGGAAGCGAGAGGAGCACGGGGTCCTTCCCCGACGCGGTGAAGGTCATCGCCACGTGCAGCCGCCGCGCGCCGGTCGCGGCCGCGTCGGCCGTCACCTCGTAGCGCGCGTCGGAGACCGGCGCCGAGACGGCGCCCTTCTCGCCGCGCTGGGCCTGAGCGGCGAGGCGGCGCTGCGGGGCCGCCGCAAGCATCAGCGGGAGCAGGAGCAGCGGTAGGAGCGGCAGCGCGCGCGGCGGGAACGGCGCCGGCGCGGCGGGCGCGATCGGGGCGGAGGACGGCGGACGGCGCATGTAGATGCGGCGGTTTGGCCTGAGGTTTGGCCTGCGGAAGACAGCGTCTGCCCGCAAGTTAGCGCCCGGCGCGGCGGCCGGGGAAACGGCGCGTCCGCTCAGCTTGACTCGCTGTCCGCGCGTGCCATCGTGGTGGTCCGCGCCACCGCGGCGCGGACCCACGAGCTAGCGCGCGGCGCTCGTCGGCGCGCGCCTCGCTCAGCCAACGGCGCCTCGCGGCGCCAGGAGGCCGACATGTCAGACATGAGCAGCGGCACCCCCCAACGCGACGTCCCCGGCGGCGCCCGCTCGACCTCGGCCGGCACCGCCGGCCGCACGCCGAGCGCCACCGAGCTCACCCCCGAGCGGCGCGCGCGCGTGACCTACGAGGCGTTCAACGCGCGCGACATGGACATGCTCGCCGACCAGTACACCGAGGACTGCGAGCTCCTGAGCGAGCCGTCGGGGGAGCGCTTCACCGGACGCGACGGCGTGAAGCGCTACCTGCAGCGGTGGATCACGGCCTTCCCCGACGGCATGGTGACGGTCACCAACGTCGTGCCGGCGGGCAACACGGTGGTGATCGAGTTCCGCGGGAGGGGAACGCAGACCGGGACGCTCGACATGCCCGCCGGCCGGATCGCGCCCACGGGGCGAACGGCGGAGGTCCCGTTCTGCGAGGTGCTGGAATTCGCGAACGGCCGCATCGCCCGGCAGCGCAGCTACTACGACGCCGCCACCATGGCGCGGCAGCTAGGGCTCGGCGGGTGAGCCGAGCCTGAACGGGGCCGCGCGGCGGCGCGGCGCGAGCGGAGTGTGCAAGAGGCGCGGCGGGCGGCGTCTCCACGGAGACGACCGCCCCCGCCCACCCTCGCCGAGAGCCCCATCGCCATGCCGCGTCCAGCGATCACCGCCGCCCCGCGCCGCCGCTCCGTTCGCGCCACCGCCGCCCTCGCCCCGCTCGCCGCCGCGCTCCTCGCCGCCGCGGTTCTCGCCTGCCAGGAGCGGCGCGACGCGTCTGCGGGCTCCGAGCCTGGCGCGGCCGGCGCCGTGAGCAGCCAGGCGCCGGCCGCGCCACCGCTCCGGGACGAGTCGGCCAAGGCCGTGGAGATGATGCCCCTCCCCCGCCCCGCCCCGAACGCGCGCCCCGCGCTGGGCTTCGCAGCTGGCGAGGGGAGCGCCGCGGCACCCGCCGCGCCCGGGGCCACGGCGGACTCCGCGGTGAGCGCCGATGGTCGCATCGCCCCCGACATGGTCATCCGCCGCGGGCAGGCGATCGTGCAGGTGGACTCGCTCGACGCGGCCGTGGCGCGCCTGCGTCAGCTCGCCGCGCGCGAGGGGGGCGTGGTCGCCAACAGCTCGCTGCGCGGCGGGCGCGACCAGGTCCGGTCGGCCATGCTCGAGCTGCGCGTCCCGGCGGCGCGCTTCGACGACCTCGTCGCCGGCCTCGATCCGTTCGGCAAGGTGGAGACGGTGGACGTCACCGCCGAGGACGTCGGCGAGGAGTACGTGGACGTCGGGGCCCGCGTCGCCAACGCCCGGCGCCTCGAGTCGAGGCTCGTGGACATCCTCGCCAAACGCGCCGGCAAGCTCGGCGACGTGCTCGCGGTGGAGCGCGAGCTGGCGCGCGTGCGCGAGGAGATCGAGCGCCACGAGGGACGGCTGCGCTACCTCCGCACCCGCTCGGCGGTGAGCACCCTCGCCGTCACGCTGCACGAGCCCTATCCGATCCTCGCCGGCGCGCCGGCGACGAACCCGATCACCCACGCCTTTGTCGAGGCCTGGCGCAACTTCGTCGCCCTGCTGGCGGCGACGATCGCGGCGATGGGTGTGCTGCTGCCCGTGGGCGCGCTGGCGGGGCTGGCATGGCTGGGGGTGCGCCGGTGGCGGCAGGGGGAAGCGGCGAGCAGGCAGCAGCAGGCGTGACGCCCGGGGAAGAGACGAGGCGGTGGGCGGTAGGCGGTGGGCAGTGGCGAGCTCCGAGTCGCCACTGTCGGCGCGACGCTGAGAGCTCCCGGGCGAGTGCCCGCCGCCCACCGACTCGTCCCCTTCCACTGGCGCGGTTCTGGCGCCAACCCCGTCCCGCGCTTCAGATTATGCCATCACCCGAACCCGCGCCCCGATGGCCACGACCCAAACGCCGCCGACGATCCCTCCCCAGCCGCGCCTCGACGCCGAGCGCTCGGATCGCGTGCCGCTCGCCGCGGACAGCGCGGTATTCTCCCCCTACGTTCCCGACGACACCGACCTCCCGGAGCTGACCCCCGTCGCGGTCCTCCTCGGCGTCCTGCTCGGGCTCGTCTTCGCCGCCTCCAGCGTGTACCTCGCGCTGAAGATCGGCCTCACCGTCAGCGCCTCGATCCCGATCGCGGTCCTGTCGATCACGATCTTCCGCTGGATCACGCAGCTCACCGGTGGGCGGCAGTCGATCCTCCGCAACAACATCGTCCAGACGACGGGCTCGGCGGGAGAGTCGATCGCCGCCGGCACCGTCTTCACCCTCCCCGCGCTCCTGCTGCTCGGCTACTCCCTGCCCTGGACGCAGGTCGCCGCGATCGCCCTCGTCGGCGGGCTGCTCGGCGTCCTCCTCATGATCCCGCTCCGAAAGAGCCTGATCGTCCAGGAGCACGGCAACCTGAAGTACCCCGAGGGGACCGCCTGCGCCGAGGTGCTCATCGCTGGCGAGGAGGGAGGGACGCAGGCGCGGACGGTGTTCATGGGATTCGGCCTCGGCGCCCTGTACAAGCTCGTCAACGCCGGCGTGAAGGCGTGGACGGAGGTGCCGAAGCACACCTTCCAGCGGCTGCTCCCGGGCGGCCGCACCGAGCTGTTCGGGGAGATCCAGGCCGAGGTGAGTCCCGAGCTCGCGGGGGTCGGCTTCATCATCGGCCCCCGGATCTCCGGCTACCTCTTCGCCGGCGGGATGCTCTCCTTCTTCGTCCTCATCCCGGCGATCAAGTTCTTCGGCGCCGGCCTCACGACGCCGATCGCCCCCTCCACGGGGAAGCTGATCGGCGACATGACGGCGATGGACGTCCGCGCGAACTACGTCTATTACATCGGCGCCGGCGCGGTCACGGCGGCGGGGCTGATCTCGCTCGGCCGCGCCCTGCCGACCATCCTCGGCGCCCTCGTCGGCGGCGTCCGCCGCCGGCCGCGCGCCGGCGCCGGCGAGGGCGCCGGGACGCGCCGCACGCAGCGCGACCTGCCGATGACGGTCGTCGCCGTCGGCTCGCTGCTCTGCGTCGCGGCGATGGTGCTGCTGCCGCAGATCGGGATCAACCTGCCCGGCGCCCTCCTCGCGCTCTTCTTCGCCTTCCTCTTCGTCACCGTCTCGAGCCGCATCACGGGGCAGATCGGCTCCTCGGCGAACCCGATCTCCGGGATGACGGTGGCGACGGTGCTGCTCACGGCGCTCATCTTCCTCGCCGTCGGCTGGACGGGGATCGAGCACCGCGTGCTCGCCCTCTCGATCGGCGGCGTGGTGTGCGTCGCGGCCGCCGTCGCCGGGGCGACGTCGCAGGACCTCAAGACGGGGTATCTCGTCGGCGCCACGCCGGCCCGGCAGCAGGTCGGGCTCGTGGCCGGCGTCGTGACGTCGGCGCTCCTCATCGGCTTCACGATCCAGGCGCTCGACCGCGCCTCGACGACCTACGTGCAGCGCAGCTACGCGGGCGTGGCGGTGCGCGACGTGGAGCCGGAGCGCTACGCGCTCACCGGCGACCGGCTCGCCGAGTCGCCGGGCGGCCAGTACCGCGTCGGCCACCTGTACGAGCAGACGGGCGCCGCGCCCGCCGGCCGCTACCTGGTGGACGACGCGGGGCAGATCCGCTTCCTCGTCGACCCGGGCATCGGCGGCACCGAGGCGACGAGCTACACGGGCAAGACGGTGCGCAAGCTCGACAGCCCGAAGGCGCAGATCATGCGCCTCGTCGTCGACGGGATCCTGACGCAGAAGCTGTCGTGGGGACTGATCCTCATCGGCGCCTTCCTCGCGGTCGTCATGGAGATCCTCGGCCTCCCCTCGCTCCCCATCGCCGTCGGCGTCTACCTCCCGATCTCCACCTCGGCGACGATGTTCATGGGGGGCGTGGTGCGCTGGCTCGCCGAGCGCTCGCTGTCGCCCGAGCAGCGCGAGGGGCCGGCGGCGGACTCGGGGCCGGGCGTGCTGCTCTCGTCGGGGCTCATCGCCGGCGGCGCGATCACCGGCATCGCGCTCGCGGCGCTCGCCGCGCGCGACCTCGCCGGCGGGATCGACATGGAGAAGCGGCTCGGCGCCTTTGCCACGAGCCCGCTCGTCGCCTTCCTCGCCTTCCTGGCGTTCATCGCGCTGCCGCTGTATCTGACGGCGAGAAAGGCGCGGGAGCGGGCGTAGGAAACGAGGCCTCCGCGCCGGTCCACACGGGCGCGGAGGACCGCGGAGCGCTCCCCCCCTTCCGATCATCTCGAGGGAAGGAGTGTCAGGGGCCGACGGTCCGCTGCAAGCGGCCGCGATCCGTC
>JBJMNL010000254.1:0-10177 GCA_045804285.1 Gemmatimonadaceae bacterium | reverse complement strand
TCGGTCGTGGCCCATCGCGGCGACACGGTCATCGGCGGGGCGGCGTGGGCCGGGGCGGCTTGGGGCCGAAGGCCCTCACCGAGTCGCGCTGGGGCCGCCGCGTCCGCGAGAGCTCGCGTTGTCGCGCCAGCTCCCTGTCCCCTTGCTCCCGGTACTCCGGGCTCGTGAGCGACGCCATGAAGGCGACGAGGTCGTCGATCTCCCCTTCTCGCAGGGCGAGCGGCTGGATGTCCTGGTCGAGAAAGGAATTCCGCGCGCCGGCGTCGCCCTTGTTGTAGTGATCGACGACATCCCAGAGGGTTTCGAACGAGCCGTCGTGAAAGTAGGGACCCGTCACCAGCACGTTGCGCAGGCCTGGTGTCTTGAAGGCGCCGATGTCCGAGTCCGCCTTGCTGATGAGAAAGCGCCCGACCGCCGACATCTCCGTCTGAATGGCGGCGTGATCGATGGCCACGGTATCGCGCGACTCGACGAGCCGCTCGGCCTGGGGCGCCAGCGCGACGACGTTGTGTCGGACGAAGCCGACGCCGATGTCGTGAAAGTCGTTGTCGGTGAAGAACGTCACGTCCCGCCTCGTCTCCGATGGCGCATGGCACTTGTTGCAGCGGCCACGCGTGTTGAAGAGCTCCCAGCCACGCTTCGCGGCGTCATCGACGGCGTTCCTGTCGCCGGCGATGAAGTGATCGAACGGCGAATCAAACGAACTCTGCGTCCGTTCGTAGGACGCGATGGCGCGCACCAGGTCGGGGCCGTTAGGCGGACGGCCGAAGACGCCCCGGAAAGCCTGCTGATATTCCTGGACGGCTGCGGTCCGGGCCACGGCGCTGTCGAGGCTGGGCTGGCCCATCTCACTCGGATTGACGATCGGCAATGCCGCCTGCTGCTCGAGCGTAGTCGCCCGACCGTCCCAGAACTGCGTCTTGTTGTACAGGGCATTGAGAATCGTCGGTGCGTTGCGTTGGCCGACGCGGCCCTTGATGCCGATCGAGGTGGGCCGCCGGTCGGTGAACGCGCTCGCGGGATCGTGGCAGGTGCTGCACGCCACGGAGCCGTCGGCCGACAAGCGACCATCGAAGAACAGCTTCTCGCCGAGGGCGATCTTCTCTGGGGTCAGCGGATCATTACGCGGTATCGCCGCGCGAGTCGCCGCGACGGGCAGGCCAACCTGTTGCAAGGACTTGGGCCGCGCCAAGGGACCCGCTACGGGGATCGGCGGCGGCTTCAGCGTCGCCCGTTGCGTTCCTCGATCCGACGCGGCCGCTGGCTTCGAGCTCGCCTTCTCGCCGCCGCCGCCGCAACCGAGCAGCAGCGTCGCGATACCTGCCACCCCCACGAACGCGACGCACGCTCGCGCTCGCATCGCGAACCGGACCGTTCGCGGGGCCCGTGACAACCGGCTCACGCTTGCCCAGTGCCGGTCGGAGCCGCGGCGGCGCGGCCTACTGTGAATAGAAGGTGGCGGTGCCATCGATCCAGTCCTGACGACCGGGCGCGAAGATGTCGATATCGATCGTGTCTTCGAGGAACACGAACTCGTGCGGCACGTTCGGCGGGATGATGAGGACGTCACCGGCCTTCACGACGAACCTTCGGCCCTGCGAGTAGACCTCCGCACACCCTTCAGTGATCCACGTGATCTGCTCGTCGGCGTGATGGTGCAGGGGCACGACGGCGCCGCGCTTCGCACGACGAACCCATTCGGCGTGCCGCACCCCCGCCGTTCGCGGCGGCAAATGTCGAGCCCCGCCGCTCGTCGCCGCGACGATCGACGTCGGCGGAGCCGAAACGGGTAGAGGCCAGTGCGAAGTGATTTCGGGGCAGCTCGGCCCGGGCCACGCAGCGACCGGTGCGAACCGCCGGATGGCGAGGAGCGACGCCCTGTCGCTCGATCGTGGCGTCGAGGATCACGACGAGCCGCCAACACGACTGCCGGCGACCTCCCGGTCCGGATCGTGAAGCGCGCCGGGCACCGGAGCGGCCGCGCCGATGCCGGCGCCGCCCGTTTCGCGGGCCGTCACCCAGGACGTCGAGATGAGTTCGAGCGGCCCGGTCAGCCGGCGGAGCTCGGCCCCGTGTACGTCCTGCTCGCCTCGCAGGAGTCGAGCGACGCGACCGGCCAGGTCTACGGCGCCTCGGGCGGGAGCGGGAACCCGTGAGCCATGTCGCACATCAGGAGCACTGAAGGCGTGCGGTTGCACTACGAGGCAGGGGGGCGGGGACCGCAGGGAATCGGAGCCGGCCATGGGCACGAGCAACGAGGAGCTCCTCCGCTTCTACCGCGACGAGGTCAAGTTCCAGAGCGATCTCGTCGCGAACCGCGTCGACGCATTCATCTCATCGCAGTCCTTCCTCGTGCTCGGCTACGCGACCGCGATGGCCGAGTCGATCGGCCGCTGGCACAACGCGCTCACGCTTGCCCTACCGCCCGCGCTCGCTCTGCTGGGCCTCGTGCTCACCTTCCATGCGTGGCTCGGGATCCGGGCGGCGTACGCCGTCATCGCGGAGTGGCGGAAGCGGGAGAGCGAGCTCCTCGACCGCGACGCGGCGCTGCGGGCGTACACCCCGGCGACCACTGTCGACGCGGCCGACTCGGTGCACCCCGGGGGCGCGCGGCGCATGTTCCGGGAGGGCGCGATCTTCGCGAGGCGCGCCCCGTGGATTTTCGCGCTCGCCTGGTGCTACTTCGGCGCGCTCCCCGTCCTCCTGTATCTGCGCGGCTGAAGCCGAGCTCCTGCGCCTGCCGCGAGGGCGAGGCGCAGGTGTAGAGCGCCACCAGCCCGCCCGGGCCGCCGGCGCGCCCTGCCACACGTGGAGGAGCGCCCGGCTCGTCCCGCGCGCGTGCCAGGCACGAGCCGCAGCTCCACTGAAGATCGGTGAATCGGCACGTCGGTAGCTCGGTAGTTGCAGCGCCCCGACGAGCGCGCCCGGTCTTCAGCGCGCGCTCGTCGGACGAGACTCGCTGCTGGCGGGCAATCCGAGGAGGTTGGCCGCCCGGCGAGAGAGAGATCCAAGGACGGTGCCCCATGTCGAACCCGGACGTCTCGCATCACTCGGACATGCAGTACCGCGAGCTCGGCCGCACGCGGGAGCAGGTCTCCG
Source organism: Gemmatimonadaceae bacterium (assembly GCA_045804285.1). Taxonomy (GTDB): domain Bacteria; phylum Gemmatimonadota; class Gemmatimonadetes; order Gemmatimonadales; family Gemmatimonadaceae; genus DATMHT01. The sequence goes on along the minus strand of JBJMNL010000254.1, from coordinate 7,078 downwards.
CGATCGGTCTCGGCGGCTGGCACCTCAGCCTCGCGCACGTCGACGAGCCGCTCAGCATGCGCCTCGTGCGCAGCGCGATCGACCGCGGCGTCACCTTCATGGACAACTCCTGGGACTACAACGGCGGCGCCAGCGAGCTCCGGATGGGCAAGGCGCTTCGTGACGGCTACCGGGACAGGGTCTTCCTGATGACCAAGATCGACGGCCGGTCGAAGCGCGAGGCCGCGCGGCAGCTGGACGAGTCGCTCCGCCGCCTGCAGACCGACCGCATCGACCTGGTCCAGCACCACGAGGTGCTCCGCTTCGAGGACCCGGACCGGATCTTCGACGAGGAGGGGGCGAACGCGGCGCTCGTCGAGGCGCGCCAGGCCGGAAAGCTCCGGTACGTCGGCTACACCGGGCACAAGGACCCGCGCATCCACCTGTACATGCTCGAGGTCGCGCGAGCGCACGACTTCACGTTCGACGCGGTCCAGATGCCGCTGAACGTGATGGACGCGCACTACCGCAGCTTCGAGCAGCTGGTGCTCCCCGAGCTCGTTCGCGAGACCATCGGCGTGCTCGGCATGAAGAGCATGGCGAACGGGATCATCCTGAAGTCGAAGACGGTCACGCCGGTCGAGTGTCTCCACTACGCCCTGAACCTGCCGACGTCGGTGGTCATCACGGGCTGCGACAGCATGGAGATCCTCAACCAGGCGCTGGATGCGGCGCGCACCTTCCGGCCGATGAGCGACGCCGAGGTGGAGGCGCTGCTCGCGAAGACGAAGGGCGCGGCGTCGAAGGGGGAGTTCGAGTTGTTCAAGACGTCGTCCATCTTTGACGGCACGGCGACGCATCCGGAGTGGCTGGGGGACGAGCCGCAGCGCCTGACGGAGCTGATGCCGGCCTGACCCGGCGCGCGAGCGCGCCACACCGGAGGGGAATCGAGCGAACCGGAGAGCTGAACGGGAGGGGATCATGCAGGCAGTCGTCTTTCACGACGTCGGTGACATCCGGCTCGAGGACGTGCCCGAGCCGAAGCTCAAGGACGACACCGACGCCGTCGTCCGTATCACGGCGAGCGCGATCTGCGGCACCGACCTGCACTTCGTGCGCGGCACCTTCCCCGGCGTGAAGCCGGGGCGGATCCTCGGCCACGAGGCGGTGGGCGTCGTGGAGGAGGTGGGGAAGGGGGCGCGCAACCTGCGCGCGGGCGACCGCGTCGTCGTGCCCTCGACCGTGGGGTGCGGCTACTGCGCGTACTGCCGCGCGGGGTACTTCGCGCAGTGCGACAACGCGAACCCCAAGGGCAAGCGGGCTGGCACGGTGTTCTTCGGCGGACCGGAGGACGCGGGCGGGCTGGACGGGCTGCAGGCGGAGTACGCGCGCGTTCCGTTCGCCAACGTCGGGCTCGTCAAGCTCCCCGACCAGGTGACCGACGACCAGGCGATCATGCTGTCCGACATCTTCCCCACCGCGTACTTCGGCGCCGAGCTGGGGGAGGTGAAGGCGGGCAACACGGTCTGCGTGCTCGGCTGCGGCCCCGTGGGGCAGTTCGCGATCGCGAGCGCCAGGCTGCTCGGGGCGGGGCGCATCTTCGCCGTGGACTGCGTGCCCGATCGCCTGGAGATGGCGCGCATGCAGGGCGCCGAGGTGGTGAACTTCGAGGAGGAGGATCCCGTCGAGGCGATCGTGCAGATGACGGGGGGCATCGGCGTCGACCGGGTGATCGACGCCGTCGGGATCGACGCGCAGCATGCGCACCGCGGTCCGGCAGGGCAGAAGGCGAAGGCTCAGGCGCGGACGTTCGAGGAAGAGGTCGGGAAGATCGCGCCGAAGCAGGGCCGGAAGGGCGACAACTGGCACCCGGGGGACGGACCGTCGCAGTCGCTGCGCTGGGGCGTGGAGCTCCTCGCCAAGGCGGGGACGCTGTCGATCATCGGCGTGTACCCGCCGGCGGCGGAGTTCTACCCGATCGGCCAGGCGATGAACAAGAACCTCACCATGAAAATGGGGAACTGCAACCACCGCCGCTACATTCCGCACCTCGTCGAGCTCGTGGCGAGCGGCGCGTTCGATCCGTCGCAGGTGCTCACCAAGGTCGAGCCGGTAACCGACGCGATCGAGGCGTACAAGGCATTCGACCGGCGCACGGCGGGGTGGACCAAGGTCGAGCTCAAGCCGCGCGTGACGGCGGAGGGGTTGGCGGACGTGGAGCCGCGCGCGCCGGCGGCGCGAAAGCGCACCCGCGGCGAAACCCGCGGCGAAACCCGCGCCGAGCCCCGGCTCTGAGCGGCAAGGAGCATGGAGGGCCCGAAGGAGTCACCCGCCGAGACCGCGCCCGGATCGCGGCGGGACCCCGCCGGGCCGGTCGTCGAGCGGAAAGGGAACCTGGACCGAGCGTCTGCGTTCGGGTGTCAGGGTGCGTGTGCGACGCGCGCGGAGCGCCTGCATGTGAAGCAACGGGAGATCACGCGCGCTGACCGGGACGATGCGTGGGGCCACGCTCGCCGCCACACGCTACCCGTAAGCGACCGCCATCATACGCCCAGCGTGCCGACTGCCACCGCGCCGTCGTCCGTCACAGCCGAGGTGCACGGGTGACCATTCTCACCCCACCGCTCCGGCGGCCATCCCCTGAGCCGTCGCCGAACGTTGCTTCGGCCGAGGTCCAGCTTCCCGCCGTCCGCGACTACGAGCAGGTCAACGACGAGATCGCGGCGACGTTCCATCCGACCGTCGCCTGGCTCATCGGCCTCGGGTTCGCGATCACCGGTTTGCTGATCGGCGTCGCCGCCTGGGTCTACCAGATCTACTGGGGGCTCGGCAACGCCGGCTACCAGCCCCCGGTGAACTGGGGCGTCTACGTCATCACCTTCGTGTTCTGGATCGGCATCGGCCACGCCGGGACCCTCATCTCCGCCATCCTCTACCTCTTCCGCGCCGGCTTCCGCACCACGATCTACCGGTGCGCGGAAGTGATGACCGTCTTCGCCGTCATGACCGCGGGCGTGGTCATCCTGGTGCACCTGGGGCGAGTGTGGAAGTTCTTCTGGCTCGTGCCGTACCCGAACTGGCGCCTCCTCTGGCCGCAGTTCAAGAGCCCCCTCGTCTGGGACCTGTTCGCGGTCCTCACCTATCTCACGATCTCGACGACCTTCCTCTACATCGGCCTCATCCCCGACATCGCGGCGCTGCGCGACCGCGAGACCAACCCGGTCCGCAAGCGCCTCTTCGCCGTCCTCTCCCTCGGCTGGCGCAACTCCGAGCGCGAGTGGCGCCACTTCGCCAAGGCCTACCTCTTCCTCGCCGCCCTCTCGACGCCGCTGGTGCTCTCCGTGCACTCGGTCGTCTCGTTCGACTTCGCCATGGCCCTCACCCCCGGCTGGCACGCGACGATCTTCCCGCCCTACTTCGTCGCCGGCGCCATCTTCTCCGGCATCGGGATGGTGTTCACGATCATCATCCCGCTGCGCAAGTGGTTCGGCCTCAAGCACTACGTGACGCTCAACCACCTCGACGCGGCGGCCAAGCTCTGCCTCTTCACGTCGCTCGTCGTCGGGCTCGGCTACGGGTCGGAGTTCTTCGTCGCCTGGTACAGCGGCAACGCGGCCGAGCAGGGCTACTTCTGGCAGCGCGTCTTCGGCCAGTGGTGGTGGGCCGAGTGGACGATCCTCACCTGCAACATGATCCTGCCGCTGTCGCTCTTCTCGCAGCGGCTGCGGCGCAACACGACGTGGCTCTTCCTCCTCTCGCTCTTCATCAACGTCGGGATGTGGTACGAGCGCTTCACCATCGTCGTCCCGTCGCTCTCGCACGAGTTCGAGCCGTGGCAGTGGACGGGCTACATGCCGTCGTGGGTGGACATGTCGATCCTCCTCGGCACCTTCGGCTGGTTCTTCATGTGGCTCCTCCTCTTCGTGAGGCAGCTGCCGATCGTCGCCATCGCCGAGGTGAAGGAGATCGTGCCGCCCAGGCTCCGCGTGCCGCACCCGCACCCCGACGCGATCGACACGGCATCCCGCCACCTCGCGTTCGAGCCCGAGACGCCGGGGGAGCACGATTGAAGTGCCGACCCGCCCACCGGCGGTATCCGAGCTATTCGACCAGCTTGCCGGCAGTGGAGACGTCGCGCATCAGGGCGGCGATCTCGTCCGGGATCGGCGGGATCGCCTCGCGCTCGATGCGACCGGGGCCGGACCAGACGAGATTGACCTGCAGTGACTCGTCGATCGCGGGATAGTCGGAGCGGTTGTGGCAGCCGCGAGTCTCCCGGCGCTCCAGCGCGGCCTCGAGCGTTGCGTGCGCCGCCAGCGCGCCAGCCTTCAGGTCGAAGGCGTGCGCCAGGTCGTAATAGCCGGCGAGGTCCGGGTGCACGCCCACGTGCGCGATCCGTGCTTCGATCGCCTCCAGTTCGGCCAGGCCCGCGAGGATACCGGCTTCGTCGCGCACGACCCCGGCATGCGCCGTCATGGTGTCGCGGATCGCGCGCTGCAGCCACCGCACGTTCTCCGGACCGTCGGCGGCGAGCAGCTCGTCGATCTCGGCGCGCGCCTCGGCCAGCGCGGTCGCCGACCGCTGCTGCGCCGTGAGTCGCGCCGAGTACGCGGCGGCCGCCTCGCCGACGATTCGACCGAATACGAGCAGCTCGATGAGGGAGTTCCCGCCGAGGCGATTGGCCCCGTGCAGGCCGCTCGACGCCTCCCCGATGGCGTAGAGCCCCTCCACGCCCGTCCCGTGATCCTCGGGGCGCACCCAGACACCGCCCATCGAGTAGTGCGCGGTCGGCGCCACTTCGATCGGCGTCGTGGTGATGTCGAGCAGCTGCAGCTCCATGAGCGTCTGGTACACGCGGGGCAGGCGTTGCATGATCGTCTCGCGCGGTAGGTGCGAGACGTCGAGCAGTACGCCGGCGTTCGGGGTGCCGCGCCCCGCTCTGATCTCGGTATAGCTCGCCAGGGCGACCCGGTCGCGGGTCGACAGCTCCATCCGCTCCGGGTCGTAGCGCGACATGAACCGCTCGCCGAGTCCGTTGCGGAGGATGCCCCCCTCCCCGCGGGCGGCCTCGGAGACGAGCGTGCCGGCGGCGTTCTCGGGCTCGATGAGCCCGGACGGGTGAAACTGCACGAGCTCGGGGTCGCGGATCCGGCCGCCGGCACCCACCGCGAGGCGGAACGAGTCGCCGGTGTTCTCGTCGCGACGCGACGAGGTGTGGCGCCAGATCCGGGTGTGGCCGCCGCTGGCAAGGATGACTGCGTCGGCGTGGATGAGGTAGCGGGTCCCGTCCTCCAGGTCGAAGCCGTACGCGCCGAAGACGACGTTGTCGCGGACGAGGAGCTTCGAGATGTAGGCGGTGTCGAGGATCGGCACCCGCAGCTGCGCAGCGCGGTTGACGAGCGTTCGCTGGATCTCGAGGCCCGTGTAGTCACCGGCGAACGCGGTGCGGCGGAAGGTGTGGGCACCGAAGAAGCGCTGCGAGATCCGCCCGTCCGCCTCGCGGGCGAAGCGCATCCCGTAGCGTTCGAGGTCCTCGATGCCACGGGCCGCGCCCGCGGTGACGATCTGCACCGTGAGCGGGTTGGCGAGCAGATAGCTCTCCTTGATCGTGTCGGCCGCGTGCTGCTGCCAGCTGTCCTCGGGATCGAGAGTCGCGAGCGCCGCGTTGATGCCGCCCGCGGCGAGCGACGTGTGGGCGTCCGCTCTGGGCCGCTTACTCACGACGAGCACGTCCACTCCCCGCTCGGCGAGCTCGATCGCGGCGCGCAGGCCCGACCCTCCCGCCCCGATGACGAGGACGGACGCCGAGATCCGTCGTTCAGGATTCTTCATCGTGATGCTCCGTTCGGTGGTCGCCGGTGGCGCTCGGCAGCGTGCCGACGAGGCCACCTCCGGCGGTGGCGGGAGTCGCGGGTGATGCCGGGCCGCCCGTTGGCGGTCGGGCGGGCGTCCGGGCAGCCGTGCGTGACTGGCCCTCCTCCGCGGCGACGGTCCGCTCGATGCGCCGGTCGGGGGTGAGCCACATCATCGCGGCAGCCACGTAGAGCGCGCCGGCGACCCAGGGGCGGACGAACGCCGCGGGGATGGCTATCGCGTAGATCAGGGGCGACAGCTTCCCCTTCATGTCGCGGCCGACGGCCGCCCCGAGCACCGACTCCGCGCCCTGGCTGACGATGATCACCCGCTGGAGCATCAGGTAGGCGACACCTGCCAGGAACAGCACCACGCCGTAGGCAGCCATCGGGACGGGCGCGAAATGATTCTCGCCCATCCACGCGGTGACGAACGGCACGAGCGAGAGCCAGAAGAGCAGGTGCGCGTTCGCCCAGAGGATCCCGCCGGTCACCCGCCGGGTGACGTGCAGCAAGTGGTGGTGGTTGTTCCAGTAGATGGTGAGGTACACGAAGCTGAGGACGTAGCTCAACGCCACGGGCACGAGCGGGCGGAGCGAGGCGAGCTCGGCGTCGTGGGGTGCGCGCAGCTCGAGCACCATGATCGTGATGACGATGGCGAGCACGCCATCGGTGAACGCCTTCAATCGGTCAGGGCCCATCATGTGGTGCCGCTCCTTGTGGTCATGCCAACCTCTTGCAGTGAGCCGCTCGTGTCTCGCTCGACGACTCACCATCCCTCCGACCGCGGTGGCCCCGTTCGGTGATCGGTAGGGCCGTGCAGGCGGCTACGTCTTCGGGTTCACGGACTGGCTCTGCCAGTCTTCGTAGCGGATCTCGCCGAGGCTGGCGCCGTCGCCGGCCACGAGTGTGCGCTCGCCCAGTTCTGGGCCGAAGTAGCGCGCGTGTGGATCGGTGATCACCTCGCGTGGATCGTGGCGTGCGCTCAGCTCTCGCCGGACGAGCTCGTCCAGACGGAACCGTTGCGGCCCCGCCACTTCAACCACGCCGTTCACCGGCGACCCAACGGCGACCCTGGCAACCGCACTCGCGACGTCCTCGGCCGCCATGGGCTGGATCAGCGCGGGTGCGAGTCGCACCGTGTGGCCGTCGGTCGCGGCGTCGGCAATGGGCTTGATGAACTCGAAGAACTGCGTCGCGCGGACGATCGAGTACGGAATCGAGGAGTCCCTGATCAGCTTCTCCTG
>JBJMNL010000253.1:0-6660 GCA_045804285.1 Gemmatimonadaceae bacterium | reverse complement strand
GGCGACGATCTCGTGCTTGGCGGCGGTGGCGTCGGGGAGCGAGCGCGCCCAGCGGCGCACGAACTTGAACGCCGCCTCGTTCGCCTCCGCGCCCGAGTTGCAGAAGAACGCCTTGGCCGCGAAGGGGGCGCGGTCCACGAGGAAGCGCGCCAGTCGCTCGCCGGGCTCGGTGGCGTAGAGGTTCGAGACGTGGAGCATCCCCGTCGCGAGCGCCTCGCAGACGGCGTCGCGGATCCCGGCGTCGTTGTGGCCGAGCGCATTGACGGCGATGCCGCTCGTGAAGTCGAGATAGGCTTTCCCGACGGCGTCGAACAGCTCGACGCCGTCGGCGCGCACGAAGGTGACGGGGGCGCGCTTGTAGGTGCCGAGGATCGCGCTCTCCGCGACGTCGGGGACCGCGCTCCGGGCGGCGGCCGTCGCCGCCGCGGACCCGACGGCCGGAAGCTCCAGTGCCAGTGTCGCCATCTCAGACTCCGTCATACGACGAGGGGGTGTGTGGAGGGCGGCGCGTGCCGCCCGCGGTGCTGCTCGTGCCGTCGCTCCTGCTCCTGCTCCTGCTCCTGCTCCTGCTCCTGCTCCTGCTCCTGGTCGTGGGCGCGGTGCCGCGCGACGATCGCCGTGCCGCGCGCCGGGTCGGCGACGGCGGCGAGGTCGCCGATGCGCACGCGGCGCACGCCGGCGGCGATGGCGCCGCACGCCGCCTCGAGCTTGGCGGCCATGCCGCCACGCGCCTCCCCCGAGTCGATCGCGGCGCGCGCCGCGGCGTCGTCGAGCGCGGGCGCGGGGGCCCCGCCGAGGAGGACGCCGGGCACGTCGGCGACGAGGAGGAGCTCCTCGGCGCCGAGCGCGGCGGCGATCGCGGCGGCGGCGTCGTCGCCGTTGACGTTGAGGGCGGCGCCCACGCTCCCCGCGTCGGCGTCGCGGCCGAGCGGCGAGAGCACCGGCAGGTAGCCGCCGCCGAGGAGGTGCGCGAGGAGCGCCGCGTTCACCGCCGCCGGCTCGCCGACGTGGCCGAGCCGCGGGTCGCCGCGCCGCGCCGCGAGGAGCGCGGCGTCCTCGCCCGAGAGGCCGAGCGCGGGGACGCCGAGGGCGACGAGGGCGGCGACGAGCCGCTTGTTGGCGGCGCCGGAGAGCGCCATGCGGAGCGTGTCGACGTCGGCCGCCGACGTGACGCGCCGCCCGCCGACGAACTCCGGCGTCGCCCCGAGGGCGCGCTGGAGCGCCGACACCTCGTCGCCGCCCCCGTGGACGACGACGAGCGCGCCCGCGCGCTCGGCGAAGGCGCGCGCGAGGGTCGGGGCGAGCGCCGGGTCCTGCTGGACCCGCCCGCCGACCTTGACCACGACGACGCCGGAAACGCCTCCGGCCGGGATGCCTGACGAGCGGGGGCTCACGCCGGGAGGCCGAGGGCCTCGTCGAGGCCGAGGAGGAGGTTGGCGTTCTGGAGCGCCTGTCCGGCCGCGCCCTTCACCAGGTTGTCGATCGCGGCGATGACGACGACGGCGGGGCGGCGGACGTTGCGCGCCGGCATGGCGGTGACGCGGACGACGTTGCGGTGGACGACGTCGCGCAGCGTCGGCGGCTCGTCGGCCACCTCGACGAAGGGCTCGTTCGCGTAGCGGGCGCGCCAGAGGTCGAGCGGGCTCGCGATCGGCTCGCGGACCGGGACGACGATGGTCGCGAGGATGCCGCGGGCGACGGGGAGGAGATGCGGGGTGAAGACGAGGTCCGCGTCGGCGCCGAAGCGGTCGACGACGCTGCGCATCTCGGCCACGTGGCGGTGGACGTTGCCCGCCGCGTAGGCGCGGAAGTCCTCCGCGACCTCGGCGAAGAGGAGGTCGGGGCGCGGCGAGTTGCCGGCGCCGGTGACGCCGCTGGCGGCGGCGACGGAGATCGTCGCGCCCGGCGCGACGAGGGCGCGCTCGAGGAGCGGCAGGAGGGCGAGGAGGGTCGCCGTCGGGTAGCAGCCGGGATTGGCGACGACGTCGGCGCCGCGGACGGCGTCGCGCGCGATCTCGGTCAGCCCGTACGGCGCGTCGAAGTCGCGCGCGTGCTCGCCGCCGGGGCGGAGGTCGGCCGAGAGGTCGACGACCTTGGCGCCGGCCGCGCGGGCGGCGGCGACGTAGGGCGCCGAGGCGCCGTGGGGGAGAGCGCTGAAGACGACGGCGGCGTCGCCGAGCCGGACGGCGTCGGCGGCGGCGAAGGTGAGCTCCCGGCCGGCGACGCGGGCGCGCTCGCCGGCGCGCGCGTTGGCGGCGGCGAAGGCGAGCTCGAGTCGCGGGTGACGGAGGGCGAGGGCGCAGAGCTCGCGGCCGGCGTAGCCGGAAGCGCCCAGGATGCCGACTGGGAGTTTATTCACTCGTAATGCATATTATCTCCGGAGGCGGATGTCAATGCGCCACCGGATCGGGTGGCGGGCATCGCGGCCAGGGCGGGTAGGTACAGGTACGAGGTACGGACTGCTCTCGGGATATACCGGTGTGCAGTCCGTACCTCGTACCTGTACCTGACCCGATGCCGTAGAGCGGCTTGGTCCCCTGTGGGACACCCGGGTACGCTACGGCCGGCGAGGCGTCCTAGGATTCCTGAACGATGCCGGACTGCTATCGGGACCTCGTCGTCTGGCAGAAGGCGTTCAGGCTTGCGACGGAGTGCCACCATCTCGCGGAACGAATGCCGTCGCCTGCCCATCGGTCACTGGCCGCCCAGTTGACCCGGGCGGCCGCCAGCGTGCCCGCGAACATCGCGGAGGGCAACGGGCGTCTTCACAGGGCGGAGTACATTCGCTTCCTGTCGATCGCGCTCGGGTCGGCGAACGAGGTGGAATCACACCTGCTGCTCGCCGAGGCGCTGGGGCACCAGGACGCTCGAGGGATCGACGCGGCGATCTCCCTCACCCGCGAGGTGTGCCGCATGCTCGGCGGCCTGATTCGCGCCCTGCGTCGGACCCCCACCGACCGCCGCTGACCGCCGGCGACGGGGCCCCTACTCCCCTTCCCCCGCCATCGTCGTGATCCGCCGCGAGAGCTTCTCCCGCGCTGAGCCCGAGCGGCAGACGAGGAGGATCGTGTCGTCGCCGGCGATCGTGCCGAGGAGCTCGGGCCAGCCCTCGGCGTCGAGGGCGAAGGCGATCGTCTGCGCGCCGCCGGGAACCGTGTGGAGGACGAGGAGCTCGCCGACGCCGTCGATCCGGTCGAAGAGGCGGGGGAGGAGCTCGTCGAGCGTGACGCGGCTCGCGTCGGGGGTGCTCTCGGTCATCGCGTAGCGCGAGCCGTCGGCCGTCGGCACGCGCGCGAGGCGCATCTCACGCAGGTCGCGCGAGAGCGTGGACTGCGTGACGTCCCAGCCGCGCTGCCGGAGGAGCTTGCGCAGCTCCTCCTGGCTGCCGACGGGGCGCGACTCGATCAGGTCGCGGATGACGTTCTGGCGGTCGGTCTTGTTGGTCGACATGCGGGGAAAGTAGGGGTCGGCGGCTGGTCCTGGTAAGACGCTCCGCCCAGGCATCGCGGCCGGGAGGGCTGGGTACAGGTACGAGGCACGGACTGCCCCGGGACGCTGCGGGTGTGCAGTCCGTACCTCGTACCTGTACCCAGCCTTGACCGGTCGCCATCCGTCAGGTATTTATGCACCATACCTGCATATAAATCGGAGTCGTTGATGCCAAAGACCATCGTCCTCGCCTACTCCGGCGGACTCGACACCTCGATCATCGTCCCCTGGCTCAAGGAGCGCTACGCTGGCGCGCGCATCGTGTGCGTCGCGGCGAACATCGGGCAGGGGGAGCACGAGCTCGCCGGCGTGCGCGAGAAGGCGATCGCCTCGGGCGCCGCGGAGTGCTACATCGAGGACCTTCGGGCGGAGCTGGTCGAGGACTTCATCTGGCCGACGCTGCGCGCCGGCGCCGTCTACAACCGCAAGTACCTCCTCGGCACCTCCGTCGCCCGTCCGCTGATCGCCAGGCGGCAGGTCGAGGTCGCGCGTGCCGTCGGCGCCGACGCGCTCGCCCACGGGTGCACGGGCAAGGGGAACGACCAGGTGCGCTTCGAGCTCACCTACATGGCGTTCGCGCCCGACCTCCCCGTCATCGCGCCGTGGCGCGAGTGGGAGATCCGGAGCCGCGAGGACGCGCTCCGCTACGCAGCGGCGCACGGCGTGCCGGTGACGGCGACGGTCGAGAAGATCTACTCGCGCGACGCCAACCTCTGGCACCTCTCGCACGAGGGGGGCGGGCTCGAGGACCCGAACTGGGCGCCGACCGAGGACGTCTTCCAGCTCACGCGCTCGGCGACCGACGCCCCCGACGCGCCGGAGCGCGTCGTGATCGGCTTCGAGCAGGGCACGCCGGTGTCGGTGAACGGGGAGCGGCTCGACGGCGTGTCGCTCGTCGCGCGGCTCAACGCGCTCGCCGGCGCGCACGGCGTCGGGCGCATCGACCTCGTCGAGGACCGGCTGATCGGGATGAAGTCGCGCGGCGTCTACGAGACGCCGGGCGGGACGCTCCTCTACGCCGCGCACTCGGAGCTCGAGCAGCTCGTGCTCGACCGGCGCACGCTGGCCGCCAAGGACGTCATCGCGCCGCGCTACGCCGACCTCGTCTACGAGGGGCGGTGGTGGACGACGGAGCGCGAGGCGTACGACGCCTTCGTGGACGCCACGCAGACGCGCGTCACGGGGACGGTGGCGCTCCAGCTCTACAAGGGGAGCTGCGCGGTGGTCGGCCGCCGCAGCGAGCACGCGCTGTACGACGAGCGGTTCGTGACGTTCGGCGAGGACGACGTGTACCAGCAGAGCGACGCGGCGGGCTACATCCGACTCTTCGGGCTGTCGCAGCGCGTGCGGGCGCTGAAGGACGCCGAGGCGGCGGCGGGCGCGGGGGCCCCCCCCCACAACCACGTTGGCGCCGGTTCGCCCGCCGTGCACAACCAGAACGCCGCGCCGGCGAGCGGATCGACGCCGGCCGACGACGCGACGGCCGAGCCGGCGCTGGCGGTCGCGTGACGGGGCCGCGCGTGACGCCGCTCGAGCTGGTGAGGCCGGGAATGGGGAACGAGGAGTTGGGGATGGACCCGCCGCTCGGGACGCCCCGGGGTCGCGACTCGCGGCTCCCGGCTCCCGACTCCGGGCTCCCCGCCGAGGCGTCCTCGCCCAGAGCGCATTCCCACAAGCTCTGGGGCGGCCGCTTCGCCGGCGCCACCGCGCCCGCGCTCGAGCGGCTCAACCGCTCGCTCGACGTCGACTTCCGCCTCTGGCCGTTCGACGTCGAGCTGTCGAAGGCGTGGGCGGTCGGGCTCTGGTCGGCGGGGGTGCTGACGCGCGAGGAGAGCACGCGGCTGGAGCTGGGGCTGGATGCCGTGGCGCGCCGCCTCGCCGCCGGCGCGGTCGCGCCGCTGCCGTCGGACGAGGACGTGCACACCCTCATCGACCGCCTCCTCGTCGAGGAGGTGGGTGAGCTGGGCAAGCGCCTGCACACGGGGCGGAGCCGCAACGACCAGGTGGCGACGGCGACACGCCTCTGGTCGGCCGACGCCTGCGGCCGCCTCGACGCCGCCGTGCGCGAGCTGCAGCAGGCGCTCGTCGCGCAGGCGGAGTCGCTGGGCGCGGCGCTGATGCCGGCGTACACGCACCTCCAGCGCGCGCAGCCGGTGCTCGCGGCGCACTGGGTGCTCGCCCACTTCTGGCCCCTCGAGCGCGATCGCGCGCGGCTCGCCGCCGCGGGCCGCGCGGCGCACGCCTCGCTCCCGCTCGGCGCCGGCGCGGTCGCGGGCTCGGCGTACCCGGTGTCGCGCGTGCTCCTCAAGGAGAGCCTCGGCTTCGGCGCGCCGTCGCCCAACAGCATCGACGCCGTCGGCGACCGCGACTTCGTCGCCGAGCTCCTGTTCGCGCTCGCGCTCGTGGGCACGCACCTGTCGCGCCTCGCCGAGGATCTCATCCTGTTCGGATCGAGCGAGTTCGGCTTCGTGAAGTTCGGCGACGCCTACTCGACCGGGTCGAGCATGATGCCGCAGAAGCGGAACCCCGACGCGCTCGAGCTGGCGCGCGCCACGGGCGGCCGCGTCCTCGGCGACCTGACGGCGCTGCTGGCGACGATGAAGTCGCTGCCGAGCGGCTACAACAAGGACATGCAGGAGGACAAGCGCGCGCTGTTCGACGCGGTGGACGCGGCGCTCCTCGTGCTGCCGGCGGCGGCGGGCGCGGTGGCCGAGCTGACGTTCGACACCGCCCGCATGCGCGCGGCGCTGACGAGCGGGATGATGGCGACCGACCTCGCCGACTACCTCGTGCGCAAGGGCGCGACCTTCCGCGAGGCGCACGGCGCCGCGGGGGCGCTCGTCAGGCAGGCCGAGGAGCGCGGCTGCGAGCTCGACGCGCTCCCGGCGGAGGCCTTCCCGGCCGCCCACCCGCTCTTCGGCGCCGATGCGCGCGCGATGCTCTCCCCGGACGCGTCGGTGGCGCTGCGCGAGATCGAGGGGGGCACCGGGCCGGCGGCAGTTCGCGCCCAGCTCGAGCAGGCCAAGGAGCTCCTGCGCGGCACCAGGACGACACGCGGGAACGGGCTGCAGCTCAACGTCGGCTGACGAGCGTCCGCGCACGAGCCAGGGCCCCGCTCGCCGGCAGATGCCGGCGAGCGGGGCCCTGGCTCGGGCGGGCGAGGCGAGCTTG
>JBJMNL010000252.1:0-2888 GCA_045804285.1 Gemmatimonadaceae bacterium | reverse complement strand
CGGGCTGTTCGCGGACACGCTGCCGGACGCGCCGATCGAGCGTCTGGCGATCCTCCGGATCGACGGCGATCTCTACGCCTCCACCCGCGACGCGCTCGTGGCGCTGTACGACCGGGTGTCGGCCGGCGGCTACGTCGTGGTGGACGACTATGGCTGTCTCGAGCCCTGTCGCATCGCGGTCGACGAGTTCATCGCCGAGCGCGGCCTGGACGTGGAGATCGACCAGGTCGACTGGACCCGCGTGTGCTGGCGAAAGACCGGGTGAGCGCGCCGACCCACCCGCGGCTGGTGGTGGGCTACCCGCGCGACCTCGCGGGCGAGAACGCCGGGCTCTACGGCCTGCACGTGACCTCGCTGGTGGAGCTGCTGGAACCGCTCGGCTGGACGGTCGAGCCGTACTCGGTGCTGGATCCGCGGTTCGCCGACGCCGCGCTTCGCGCCGACGTGACGGTCCTCCAGATGCTGGCCGAGCCCGAGGCCGAGGCGGTGATCCTGCGGCGCCGCGACCTGGGCCTGCCGACGGTCTACGAGGTGACCGACAACGTCCTTGGCGTCGGCGAATGGGTCTCACGCTCGCATCCCGCGCGCAGCCCGCTCGTGCGCCAGAGCTTCGTGTACCACGCGCACCTCGCGGACGCGGTCCAGGTGCTCGTGCCCGCGCTGGCGGAGCTGTTCGCGGACGTGAACCCCCGCGCGCTCCTGTTCCAGCCGCGCACGCCGTTCCCGGCCGAGCTGCCGCCGAAGCCGCCGGGTTTCGTCTTGGGCTGGTCAGGCAGCCGCTCGCACGCCGCCAGCCTGGCGGCCGCGGCCCCCGCCGTCATAGAGGTCTGCCGCCGCCATCCCGAGGCGACGTTCGCGTTCATGGGCGACCGCGGCCTCTTCGACGAGCACTTCGCGGCGATTCGGCCCGAGCAGCGCCAGCTGCACCCGTTCAGCGAGTGGGAGGCGCAGATGCGCTTCGTCGGCGGCCTTCACGTGGGCATCGCGCCGATGGCGCCCAGCACGTTCAACGCGACGCGGTCGGACACGCGCGTCGGCCTCTACGCCGGGCACGGCGTGGCGGCGGTGCTCGAGGACGCCCCCGCGCACCACCCGCACCGCGACCGCGCGCGGACCTATAGGACCACCGCGGAGCTGCTCGACGTGCTCGAGGAGCTGTTCCACGGTCCCGCGCAGGTCGAGCGGCTGGCGCACGCGGGGCGCGAGTGGATGGAGCGCGAGCGAAGCGCCGCCGCGCTGGGCGCCGAGCGCGACAGCGCATACCGCGAGCTGCTCGCCTCGTCCACGAGCGGGCGGCGACCCGCGCTCCGCGACGATGCTCCGGGCCCCGATGCTCCTGCGTTGGCTGCGCGACTCGCACAGGCGTTTCGCGAGGAGCCGGAGCGCGCGCTCGCGACCTGCCGTGAGCTGGTGGAGGAGCAGCCCGGCTACGACCAAGCACACCTGCTCGCCGCGCGCTGTCTCGAGCGGCTCGGTAGCCACGAGGAGGCGCTCGCGTACGCGAAGGGCGTCGACCCGTCGCCGGTGTACGCGGACCTCTTCGCCGAGCTCGCGGCACGCGTCGATCCCGGCGGGCGCTCCCGTCATGTGAGCGATATCAGGTCCCCGTACAGGCGGGCGCGCCTCGACGCGTTCCCGTCGCCGGCGGAGCGCGCCCGCGCGGTGCTGGCGCACAACCCGTACGACCACTTCGCGCTCGCGAGCACGATCGCGCGCCTCGAGCGCGACGATCCGGACTCGCCGGAGCTCGTCGGGCTCTACGAGCGCGCGTGCATGCTCTCGCCCGAGGACGTCCCTGCGGTGCGACGGCCCGAGGGGCTCGCGCCGTTCCTCCCGGCGTGACGTTCCGCTACGAGGCATTCGGGCTGGGGATCGGCTCGAACCGGCCGCTCCCGGGCCTCCGCCAGGCGGCAGCGGGCCGGCCCGACGTGAGCGTCGAGTTCGTCGAGGACCGCGCGCCCGAGCCCGACCCGCGAGCCCCCGAGACCATGGCGTCCATGGGTTCGGGATCGATCCGCAGGTGCGACGACGGCGCGCGGGTGCTGCGGTTCGCGTCCCACCGCGGCGAGAGCGCATGGAGCATGCGAGTGAGCGGCGACGGCCGTGACATCGAGGTGAGCTGGCGCGGGCCGATCGAGCTCCCGGACATCACGGCGTTCGTGGAGGTCACGGGGCTCTCGACCGTCCTCGCTCTGCGTGGCGTGCCGCTGCTGCACGGCTGCGCCGTGGACATGGGCGACGCGGCGTTCCTGGTGCTCGGCGAAGGCGGCGCCGGCAAGTCGACGCTGGCGGCCGCCGCCGTGGCCGGCGGGCGCGCGCTCCTCAGCGACGACATCGCGGCGCTCGACGGAGACGGCCCCGCCGTGCGCGTGCGGCCGGGCGGATGCCGGCTGCGCATGAACGCGGACACCGCGCGGGCGCTGGGGTGGGACCCCGGTCGCCTGGCGCGGGTCTTCAAGACGCCGGCGCTTCCGCCGAAGCTGTCCGCACCGCTCTCGATGGCGGATGGGAGCCTCAGCGCCGGCGCGCGCCGCGTGGCGGCGGTCTTCGTCCTCGGCGAGCGGCGGACCGGCCCGGTTCGGATCGACCGGCTCGCGCCGGCGGCGGCCCTCCCCCTCGTGCTCGGCAACACGTTCGGCGACCGCCTCCGGGACGCGCGCGAGCGCGCGCGGCTGCTGCCGTTCTGGACACGGTTGGCGCGCGAGGTGCCGGTGCACGCGGTCGCGCCGCCGGACGGTCTCGAGGCGGCTCCGTCGGTCGTCGAGGCGCTGGCCGCAGTCGCGCAACCTACCGGCCGCTCAGGGCGCCTCCCTTATATCCTCCCGCGCCCCCGATGAAGCTCGGAGTACCGAATCAGTCCGCCCAGGGCGAGCGGCGCGTCGCGCTTG
>JBJMNL010000251.1:0-10669 GCA_045804285.1 Gemmatimonadaceae bacterium | reverse complement strand
GGAGGCGCGCGTGTGTCAGTACGAGGCGTCGACCGACGGGCACTACCTCGTCGACCGGCATCCGCAGCTCGAGAACGTGTGGCTCGTGGGCGGCGGCTCCGGCCACGGCTTCAAGATGGGGCCCGCGCTCGGCGAGCACGTCGCGGCGCTGGTGCAGGGCCGGGCGGCCGTGCACCCACAGTTCGCCTACGGGAGACTGCACCCGCGGCCGGAGAGTCGGCCGGGGTGAGCGTGCCCGCGTCAGCTTCGTGTTTCCCTGCGATCCGCGAGCGGCGTCGGACCTGGACCTCCATCGTCGGCATCTCTCTCGCTCCAGCTACTACGGTCTGGCGACCGTGGTGAGAAGCTCCTCCGAGCCCTGCTCGGCGACTACCCTGAGGTGCGCGGCGCGTTCGTGGACGGGCGCGGTGGGGGTGCGGTCGATCAGGAGGCTGAGCAGCTCGGACCGGCCGTAGTGGCCGCTCGAGTCCATCGTCAGCTTGCGCCTGTCGATCAGCGTGAAGTCGAGGTCGGCGATGACGACGCCTTCGCCCGAGAGGATGGGCCCGCCCAGCAGGCTTCCATCGGGTGCCACGATCGCGGTGAAGCAGCCGCCGGAGATCGGGTCGATGCCGGAGCCGGTGTCCTTCATGATCTGCGCCTGCTGGTCGGGATCCAGCCAGGCCGTCGCGCAGACGACGAAGCACGCGGACTCCAGGGCATGTTGCCGGATGTTGACTTCCGTCTGCTGGGTGAACAGGTCGCCGAAGACGGAGCCCGGATACATGGCCGAGTGGATCTGCTCGCCGTCGGCCATCATCGCGTACCGTGCCAGCGGGTTGTAATGCTCCCAGCATGCCAGCTGACCGATGCGGCCCACCTTGCTGTCCACGGCGCGCAGGCCCGAGCCGTCTCCCTGGCCCCAGATCATGCGCTCGTGATAGGTGGGCGAGATCTTGCGGCGCCGCTGGAGCAGGGTGCCGTCGGCGTCGAAGAGCAGCTGGGTGTTGTACAGGGTGCCGCCGTCCCGCTCGTTCACGCCGATGGACACGACGACGCCCGCCTGCTCGGCGGCGTCGCCGATCGCGTCCGTGGCGGGGGACGGCACCGTCACCGCCTGGTCGAGCAGCTTCCGCTGCTCGGGTCCGAAGAGGTTCTGCACCGGCGTCTGGACCCAGGAAAAGTACGGGTAGTACGGGACCACGGTCTCCGGGAACGTGGCGAACTGCACCCCCTGCCGGCCGAGCTCGTGGATCTTCCGCACGACCTTCTCGACCGTTCCCTCGCGGCTATAGAGCACGGGGCTCAGTTGGACCGCGGCGGCTTTGACGACTCTCATTGGAGTCTCCTTTGCTGCTGCAAAGACAGCTTTCAGAGTGCGGATCACGCGCTCGGCGCGGCTCACTCGACCATCACGACGAGCGGCCCTCCTTTCTCGACGACGTGCGTGGCGAGCCGAGATCGCGCCTGCACGACGTCGTCGATGCGGTCGTCGCCGTCCGCGGGCACTCGCGCCGCCTTCGTCGTCGCCGGCCCGGCTCTCGCCGGCGGTGTCGCTGCGGCTCTCGTCGTCCTGACGCCCTTCCTCTCTAGTGCAGCTGCTCGCGGAGCGGCCGGAAGCCCGTGCGCACCTCGCTTGGAAGAGCTGTCCGTGACGCGCATCCAGTAGGCCGGATGCATCCCCGCCAAGTGCGGACGCGGTCCGCGACGTACACGTCGAACGCCGCGAGCTTGGTCGCCCACTTGGGCGTGAGGGTGTTGACGCATTGGATGGCGACCCGGTCGATGTAGTTGTCGAACACCCAGTTTCGCCTCGACCTTGCGCCCGCTGGACTGGACATGGCGAAGGTGAGGCCGAGTGCGCGGATGCAGAGGCGGGCCGTGCTGTCGCGGGCACGCGCGGCGTCGCTCGCGCCGAGGCACGGGCCAGGGCCGAGATGCATCACCAGTGCCGAGATGCATCTTGCCAGAAAACCCGGATCTTCAGCAGCTCGATGATCGAGCCGGGCCACCCGTGCGTGACGATGAGCGGCATCGCATTGGGATGTTTCGAACGGACATGAATGAAATGGATGTCCAGCCCGTCGATCGTGGTGATGAATTGCGGCAGAGCATTCCCAGCGATCTGGTGCCCCCGATGTGGTCGGTGTGGGAGTGGCTGTAGACGACGTGCGTGATCGGATTCCTGGTCACTTCCGCGATCGCCTGCGGAATCTTCGCCGAGTAGTCGGGGGGCGCATCGATCACCACGACGCCCCGGTCGTACACCAGGAACATGGACTGGTAGGCGTTGTTGGTAATCATGTACAAGCCCTGACCCAGATCCTGCAGCCGGTATCCCTTCGCCGGGTCCACCGCTGGGCCCTGCGCCGAGGCCGGCACGTCCGCGTACCTCGTGTTCCTGACACCGATCGCCGGAATGGACGGGATCGGCGGATACGAGTCTTCCGCGGCCGTGGTGCCCGAGCCGCTGGATTGGGCGAGGCCGGCCGCTGGGGAAGCGCAGATGCCGGCGAGCAGCAGCCGGATGATGGTGCGTGTCATGGCGCGAGCTCCAGTCGTGTGCGTGGAACAACGGCACGAGAATGCGGGGGCTCGATACTGCATACCGCTCGCCTGGATACCGCTCGCCTGGAATGACGCTCACGGCAGCCGGGATGGAGGCGTCCTTGGCGCGTTGAAATCGCCGAACTCGTTTTCTCGGTATAGACGGGCCGAGGAGATCGCCGTGTTCGTCAATCGGTGGAGCGTGATGTTGTCGAGGATCTCGTCCCGGGTCAGCTCGCCGTGTCCATCGCTCGTGGTCCGGAGCAGAGCCGAGGCGACCGATGCCGCCGCCGGGCGATTACCGTCGTTGCGGTCGAGAAGCCAGGCTGCCAGGCCGACGGAGGATCCGCGATTCCGTATGACGTTCGCGGACGCGTCCCCATCATGATTGCGTAGGCGACCTGCTCATAGCTCAGGGCCAGCCGCTCATGCGCGCGTCTTTCGTTGAGGAGCCGACGTGCCACCGCAGGTGCGCCGTCGTCGTCGCTCCGCGCCAACCGACGAGCGGCGTCGGCGGCTGCATCAGCTCGCCGACCACCGCCCGGTGAAGCAGACGCTCGAGCCTGAAGTGCGGGTGATCGCGGACCTGGCGCGATCCGAGCGGAAGACCACGCGCCGAGTGACCAAGACGCTCACCAGGGCGGTGCCGCCGAGCCGGACGCCATGGCGGGCGGCGCCGGCACGCCGCCTCATCCGGAGCGGTCCAACGGCGCGCCGTCGGCGATGCGCGCCTACCGCACGGACCGGCTCACCGTCGAGTGGCGCGTCGAGCGGTGCATCGAGAGCGCGAACCGTTCCCCGATCCACGCGCGCCGCTCACTGAACCACGAGCACCCGATTCTTCCGCCCGCTCATACGGATGCCCGAGGAGTCGGCGGGCACAGGGCGGCCGTTCAGGTAGTACCTGGCGCCGGACACCGCTGGCCCCTTCAGGACGAACGTCCATCCGTCGTCCCTGGCCGCGACGTCATACTCGATCCCCCGGGTGGTGCGTGCGCGGGAGAAGGACACCGAGGTCGTCCCGATGGGGAGATTCTCGATGGCCATGTCCTCCCAACCCGTGGGGAGATGAGGGTCGAGGACCACCGTCTTGTTGGGCGCGTCCGGTTGAATGCCGAACACGTGCTGGACCAGCGGGAGCACGATGCCGTAACTCGTCCACGCGATGGTGAAGCACCCGTAATCGGGCATCATCTCGGAGATCGTGCCGGGCGATCGCAGGTTGAAGGTCTGCACGATCCTGTCGACGTACCACAGTGCGTCGTCGGTGCGGCCGTAGTTGCCTTCCGCGACTGCCTGTACGCCGGTCGAGATGGTCATCATCGCCTGACGCTCGACCGCGGACAGGAACGGCCCATACGCCCCGACGTTCTCGCGGCGGATCTTGTCCAGGGAGCGTATCGCGCGTGCGCGCGGCGCGATGCCCGTCTCCATCGGGGTGGCGATCACCCAGTTCTCGTTCGTGAGCCACGCGCGGCTGCTGTCCGGCATCGCGGCGAACTGCTGCTCGAGTCGCTCGTAATATCTGATTGCCTCGCTGTCGCGCGGAGTCAGCTTGTCCTCTCCCTTCAGCCGGATCTGCTTGATGGCGCCCTCCGCTGTGCTCGCCGCCTGGGCCCTGCTGCCGTAGAAATCAGCATACGAGCCTTCCTCTTCGATCCAGAGGCGTTCGTTGATCCTCGCCTTCAGCTGCGACGCCAGCGCCTGGTAGTGCGCCGCGGCGGTGGAATCGTGCAGGAGACCGGCGAGGCGCGCCGTGGCCTCCAGCGCCTGCTGCGTGTACACCGCGACGTCGATCACCTCCGCGTTCAGTCCCAACACTTCCATGATCCCATACCCTTCCGGGAACAGGTCCCTGTTCTGGTCTCTGTCGACCAGCAGCCAGTGAAGGCCCTGCTTCATGGCCGGGTACATCTCTCTCGCGAAGGCCAGATCTCCGGACCACTCGACGAGCCGTGCGACGGTCGTGACGAACTGCGCGGTCTCCTGGGTGTTGCCGGGATTCGAGACGCCGCCGTTGGTCGTCACCTCGTGGATGATCCGGCCATTCCCGTTCTCCTTCGCCGACACGCGCCGCAACAGCCGGAGGTTCTGCTTCGCCAGCTCGAAGTCGCCCGTCGCGATGAGCGCCGGCAGGGAGTACATGTCCGGGAACCACCACGGGTATTCCATCAGGCCGCCGCCGAGACCGCGGCCCATGCCGGGCACGTCTCGAATCAGCCACTCCATGTTGATCCTGACCCAGTTGTAGACCTCCTGCAGGCGCCGGTCGGGGATGCGCACTCGCGCCCTGTCGATGAGCGCGGCGTAGTGGGCCTTCTTCCGCTCGAGGAGTCGCGCGTGGTTCCTCGCCAGAGCGGTGAACGCGCCGAGCGCTGCGGCCTCGTCGGTCGCGGAGCCGGCGATGACGAACGTGAGGGTCGAGGTGCCGCGTCGGTCGAGGGCGAGCACGTATCGTGAGGCCGCGGTGACGCCCGGACCATGCGTGGGCAGCGGCGGTGGCTCGGCGACGCGTTGCGCATCGGCGGGTGCGATCGCACCCCAGACGCAGAACCAGGGATTGCGTGTATCCCGGGCGACGAAGATGCGCTTGCTCGCCCGCCAGGCGACGGTGTCCGGAGCGTCCCGTATTCCGAGGTGCTCCGAGAACCAGACGGGGCGCAGGTCCGTCCTGACCGAGAGTTGGAAGGCCAGCCGACGCGTGCGCGCGCTCGCATTCCTGAAGGTGTACTGCACGATCAATCCGTCCCGGCCGTCCGGACTGAACTCGAAGCGCTCGACCGTCACGCTGTCCAGCACAGGGCCGTAGCTGAACCGACTGCCGTACGGGTAGCTGACGAATTCCGCACTCTTCGACAGGACGGTGTCCCGATGGCCCCTCCCGCCGACGTCCGTTACCGTCGCCGAGAATCCGTCGATCAGTTTGATCGGGTGCAGCCAGAGCCCGCCCATCTCGCCCGGCACGTGGTCGCCCATGTCGGGGAAGTTCCCATCCTGCGTTCCGATCAGGTACGTCCGGTCGCCGGCCGTGACGTAGGGCTGGTGCTCGTTGTGTCCGCCGTTGCTGATGCCCGCCAGGATGGGGCTGGCATACGCGCTCTGCGACGACAGCCGAGGAGCGCTCGCGAGCACGAGCAGGAGCACCAGCAGGAGAGAGCGACCGGCGCGGTGCCGGGCGGTAGGTGGCCGTGATCGGGGGCGGACTCGCCGCGGCCCCTCGCTGGTCGGGGAACGGGCGGCCTCGCGCCGCTGGCAGAGTAGTCGCTCGACAGTCGCCTCGGCGCTCCAGCGCTCCGGCACCTTCGTGCCCGGCTCCGGTCTCGTCCGCATCTCATCGCTCCCGTTCGTGGGGCCGAGGAACGTTGCAGCGAGCGGTACGCGCGGACACCGTGCGTGCTCCGGTCATCTGGAGCGGATGTCCTCGTCGTGGCATGAGACGCCAGGCGTCCGTCGGTAGAATGCACCCACATCCTGAGCTGGCCGCCCATCCCGCGTGACAAGGTGCACTCGGGCGCAGCATTCCGCCGACCCGGCGACTGGCCGCTGACCGCGCGGAACCCTGCGCGGCAACGCATTGGCCCAGCTGATAGCGAACTCGGCCGTTGCGTGCCGGGCCGCGCTCTGTGTCGGCGCGGCGCTTCTCGGACGCGGACGCGGCGACCGCGACGCGGTGTCGCCGGGCGTCGGCGGCGCCCGGCTCGCCGCGGGCGCCGCGATCACGCTGTGGGTCGCGGCGCCGCTGGCGTAGGCGTCGGGCTCGCGCCCACCGCCCCGCGGTCGAGGATGACGCGTTCCTCGCTGACGAGGTACGCCGCGCTGGACGGGTCCAGGAAGTTCGCCTCGTCCAGCCCGGACAGGCGCCACGCCTCGCTCGCGCGGGCGCGCAGCAGCGACGCCGGATCGTCGAACCAGAGCTCGGCCACGCCATCGAAGTCGGGCGGCCGGACGTCACCCGGAATGCGGAGCGCCCGCGACTGCACCAGGCGCCGGAGCCCCGGGATGCGGGCGGCGATCGGCCCGTGGACGCCCGCCCAGTACGCGTCGAACTCGGCGTCGCTCATGCCCCGACGCCGCCGGAAGCAGTAGATCAGCTTGACCACGTGCGCTCCTCTCACCACGACCAGTCGCGGGCCAGCGCTGAAGCTCGGCGCGAGCGGCTCATGACGCGGGAGTCAGGGCGCCCGCTCCGATGCGCCTTTCACCCGGGTGTCGGTCGCGGTCCAGTTCACCTCCCAGGTCTTGCCACCATCATCCGAGAAGGACTGTTCGAAACGGCACGAATCGGGGGTGATGACCGAGATGACGAACCGAACGAGGATCGCCCGGCCATTGAACTCCTCCTGGGAGTAGAACTCGCCGCGGCCGTTCCGGAAGTCGCCGATCGAGGGCTCGGTCAGCGTGCCGCCCCTGCTGTTCGAAAAATTGAGGGTCCACTGGCGCGACTGGGGGTTGTACAGCCGCAGGCTCAGACCTTCGATGCGACCTGCCGGGCCGTCGACCTCCAGCTCCACGAGATTGGCGCGACCACCCCAGACCTTCCGGACGACCGTAGTGCCGACGTAGTCGACCCATTTGGTGGAACCGGTCAGGGGACTCTGGAGACGCGACAGGCGGGTGTTCCAGGTTCCGATCTCGAAATCGAAATCGTGCTGCCCGTCGCGCGCCCCAACCTGCTGGGCAAGCGCCGGAAGGAGGGGAAGGGCGACGGCGAGGCCGCACAGCAGGAAATAGCTTCGCGAGCGTCTGAGCGCGTGCATGACGGTGTCCTCGAGAGGGTTCGTCGTGCAGTATCGCCGGACGACCGGTCTTGCCACCATTGCCAATTGCCGTCATGCGGGCATGACCACTTTGCACCTCCCATCGACCGCCTGTCCGGGATTCCGCTCCGCCGCCAGCTCCATGACGCGATACGGCGGGCCATTCCCGTCAGCCGGCTCCGTCCCGGCCAGCGGGTCCCCTCGACCCCGGCTCTCGTATGGGAGCTCGGCGCGTCGCGGCCGCCGGTACCTCCGCTCGTCTCCCCTCGTGCCGAGCGCCGAGGCGCGGTCCGGGCCGGCCGGGCATCAGGGCACGTCGATCACGCTGCCCACGCCGGCGTACACGTAGCCGTCCTTCCAGACGCGCCTGAAGCGGTAGAACGCCGGCTCCCCCGTGCAGTGGCCGGGCGCCAGGCGCGCCACGTGGTAGCGGTCGTGGAGCGCAGCCGCGACGCGCGCCACGTCGGAGTCCGGTGCGGCCGGGAGGTGGAATCCTCCGAACACCATGTGCACCGGGCGCCCGAGCCCGGCGGCCGCCGCGACGATCCGCTCGATCCCCGGGTGCGAGCAGCCGGCGACGACCACCACGCCGGCCGGCGTGTCCAGCACCAGCGACAGCTCGCGCAGCTCCTTGGTGCCGACGGCGTCGGAGACCAGCGAGACGAGATGCACGCCGGGCGCGACCGTGACCGTCGAGTCCACGAGGACGAAGTGGGCCGCCGGCCACGCCGTCCCGAACGTCAGGGTGTCCGCGGGGCGACCGTCGTAGTAGCGCATGGCCGCGGGCAGCGAGTCCACCGTACGATAGAACGTGTTCGGCAGCGCGCTGCCGAAGACCCCGAACGCCTCCTTGGGGGCGTAGATCGTCACGTGCGGGTTGACGCGCAGCAGGTAGCCGAGGCCCGCGGTGTGATCGAGGTGGCGGTGCGAGATCACCACGAAGTCCAGCGTGGCGAGGTCGACGCCGGCGGCCCGGACGTTCTGCGCGAAGATCTCGGGGTTGTTGCCCGTGTCGAAGAGGATCCGCTTGCCGCCGTGCTCGATGAACGCCGAGTAGCCCCAGTCCTTCCGCATCCTGGGCGACGTCCCGAACGCGTCGTACAGGATGGTGATGCGATGGGCGGGCGCCGCGCGGGGCGCGCGGACCGCGGACCCGCCGAGCAGCAGCAGGACGAGGGTGAGCACCGTGATCGCGCCGCCGCGTCGTGACATTGTCGCCTCCGGGTCCGCCTGCACCCTCCGCCACCTGCTCGACGCGCCAAGGGTGGTCGACCCGAACGCCCCGGTCAAGCGGCCGGGAGCGGACACTGCCCCACCGACGCGATCAGTGCTCACCGAGGGTGCGCCGACGAGAGAGCGCACCCCGCAGAATCTCCGGCGTCGTACTCAGGCGGCTCGCCGGTGATCCGGCCACGCACTCAGTGCACGACTCGCGATCATCTGCAGCTCCTTCCGTCGCGCGCCGTCCCTGGCCTGAACGGACATGCCTTCGATCACTGTCATGTAGAATCTCGCGAGCTCGGCGGAGTCGACGTCGGCGGGCAGCTCGCCGTCGGCGGCAGCCTTCTCGATGCGCGTCTCGATGACGTGCATCATCGCCGCGCGCTTCGCCTGAAAGAGCTCGGTGAGCTCCGTGTGCTGTGACCCGCTCGCGAGCATGCCCGACGCCAGCATGCAGCCGGCGGGGGTATCTCGTCGGACGAACGTCACCGCCGCCTCCTGGAGGATTCGCGCCACCGCCGCCCGGGCGGTGGCCTCGTCCGCGACGGCTCGCGCCAGTTGCAGCCCGTAACGCTGACCGTAGAGCAGCACTGCTTCGCGCAGGAGCCCCTCCTTCGATCCGAACGCAGCGTAGAGGCTCGTGGGGACGATCCCCATCGCCTCGGTCAACTGGGCGATCGACGTACCGTCGAAACCGTATCGCCAGAAGAGTCTGAGCGCGACGTCGAGCGCCGCCGTACGATCGAACGTCCGCGGGCGCCCCCTGGCGCCGATCGCGTCCACATCTCGTGTCATCGTGACCCCCTTCCCAGCCTGCGGTTTGGAGTTATAATATATGTAGTGAGCACTACAGAATCAACCGAGCTGAGTCGAGGGATTGCTGATGCCGCTGCTTTCCGAGGAACGTGTAACGAGTCTCGACCCCGTCTTCGGGCCGATGGGCGTCGACGCCGGCCGCACCATCTGGGCGCGTCCCGAGCTGACGATGCGGGAGAAGGCCGTCCTCCTCGTCGCCGCCGACGTGGCCGTTCCGGAGCTCGGCCTGCCGTTCGAGCTGCACGTCGGCATGGGGCTGACGCAGGCAGCCCTCTCGGTCGAGGAGCTGCGAGAGGTGCTCCGCCACATCGCGCCGGACGCCGGATACAACATCACGGCCATGGCGTTCGAGCGCCTGATCGAAGTCGCCGGGGAGCTCGGCCACGACACCCGTAGTCGCGGTCACCGGGGTGGTGGCGAGGCACGGAGCCCGTACCCGGGCGCGGTCCTCGACGACCTGCGACGCCTCGACGACGACTTTGCCGCCTACGTCGACGCGCAGGGCCGCGAGCTCTGGTCGCGGCCCGGTCTGACCGCTCGCGAGCGGGCCATCGCCACGCTCGCCGTCGACATCGTCCGCGGTACGTTAGGCGCCCCGTTCGAGGCGCATCTCGCGGTCGCCGACCGCGTGGGCCTGTCCGCGCACGATCTTCGGGTCGTCGTGCGAATCGTGGCCGAGTACTCGATTCCCAGAGCCTGGGAGGCGCTCGTCGTGCTGTCGCGACGCTCGCCTCAGAAGTGAGACGGACCGCTTTCGAGAGAGACGAATCCATGCCGCAGGCCAAGACCGCCGACCACGTCACGACGCAGAGCCGGGTGGAAGTCACCAGCTACGCGCGCACGATAATCGATCCGTCCGACGACAGCGGCGTTGCGATCGTCGAGACGCGACTGGGGGAGCGATTTACCGGTGGTCTCATCGGCGTCGGTGTCGCGATGCACGTGCGGCTGGAGCGCCCTGACGGCGGCGGAACTCTCATCTGCTACGAACGGATCCGAGGCGAGCTGGACGGCCGCAAGGGCGCATTCCTGCTCGAGGCGTCCGGATTCATGACGCCTTCGGGGCACGTGCACGGCCGCTGGGAGATCGTTCCTGGCTCCGCGACCGGGGAGCTCGACGGGCTGAGAGGCTACGCCGCATTCGGCGCGCGGCGAGATGCCGCTGCCGAGACCGGGTGGTCCGCCGAGACGGCGCTCACGTACTGGTTCGACGACTGAGCGACACTCCCGGGCGCGGCTTCACCGTCGCACCGGTGCGAGGCGCCCGGCCTCGCCGGGGAGCGGCGCTCGCGCCGGCCACCCCGGGCGGAGCGCCGCCGCGGGCGCAGCGCCCGATCCGGGTCGTGGCT
>JBJMNL010000250.1:0-3062 GCA_045804285.1 Gemmatimonadaceae bacterium | reverse complement strand
CTTCGCCGTGCCCATCAACCTCACGCGCCGCGTCGTGCGCGACCTGCTCCAGTACGGCTACGTGAGGCGGCCGCGGCTCGGCGTGTCGGTGAGCCCCGTCTCCGCCGTGGACGCGGAGGCGTACCACCTCGACCGGGTGGCGGGCGCGCAGATCCGGACCGTCGAGGACGGCTCGCCGGCGGCGCGCGCCGGCCTCCGGCCGGGCGACGTCATCACCGCACTCGACGGCCGGCCGGTGGAGAGCTCGGCGGACTTCACGGCGGAGCTGGCCCAGCACAAGCCCGGCGAGCGCGTCCGCCTCACGGTGGTGCGCGGCGGGCAGCGGCGCGACGTCGACGTGCAGCTCGGCGAGTTCCAGCGGCAGCGCGACACGACGGAGCGCGCGAGCACGAGCGACAGCGCGCGCACCCGGCTCGGCTTCGAGGTCGCGCCACTCACGCCGCAGCTCGCGCAGCGCCTCGGCCTGCGCGACCGCGAGGGCGTCGTCGTCACGGACGTCGCCCCGTACGCGAGCGCGGCGAACGCCGGAATCCGGCCCGGCCAGCTCGTGCTGCGCATCAACGACCAGGACGTGAAGGACCCGCGCGACGTCGCCCGCGTCGGCCAGCAGCTCAAGCCGGGCCAGGTCGCGTCGGTCCGCGTCCGCGATCCGGAGATCGGAGAGACGATCGTCAACTACCGCGTCGACCAGTAGCGCGCGCGGCGCCGCTCACCCCGTGTTGCGCAGCCCCTGCGCGACGCCGCTCAGCGTCGCCGCGAGCGCCTCGTCCACGGAGGCCGTCTCGGGCGCGCCCGCCGCCGCCCCGCGCTTCCGCTGGATCAGCGCGATCTGCAGCAGCGAGAGCGGGTCGACGTACGGGTTGCGCAGCGTGATCGCCGACCGGAGCACCGCCTCGTCGCTCAGCAGCCGGTCGCTGCCGCGGACGCGCAGCACCCACTCCACCGTGCGCGCGAACTCGGACTCGAGTTGCGTGAGCAGCGCGACGTCGCCGCCGAGCCGCTCGACGTAGAGCCTGGCGACCTCGAGGTCCGCCTTCGCGCACACCATCTCGATCTTCGCCAGCAGGTCGTCGAAGAAGGGCCACGCGCGCGCCATGCGGCGGAGCGCGTCGAGCCCCCCCGGCGTCGCGCCCATGTCGGCGAGCGCGGTGCCCACGCCCAGCCAGCCGGGCAGCATGAGGCGGATCTGCGTCCAGCCGAACTGCCAGGGGATCGCGCGGATCCCACCGATCCCCGCCTTCGCGCCCGGCCGGTAGGCGGGGCGCGATCCGAAGCGCGCCGAGGCCAGCTCGGTGACGGGGGTCGCGGCGAGAAAGAGGGTGAATAGCGCGTCGTCGTCGTGTACCAGGGCGCGGTAGACGCCGAGCGAGCGCGCCGCCAGCGCGTCCATCGTCTGGCGGAAGCGCTCGATCTCCCCGGCGTCCACGCCGTCGCGCCAGTCGCTGAACTCCTGCAACAGCGCACCGCTCGCCGTCACCTCGAGCGTGCGCTCGGCGATCGGGGCGAGCCCGAACTGCTGCGAGATGATCTCGCCCTGCTCCGTGATCTTGACGCGGCCCCCCGTGGTGTTCGGCGGGAGCGCGGCGAGCGCGCGGTACACCGGCGAGCCGCCGCCGCGTCCGACGCTTCCGCCGCGCCCGTGGAAGAGGCGAAGCTCGACGCCGGCCTCGCGGCAGACCTCGGCGAGCGAGTCCTGCGCGCGGTAGAGCGCCCAGGAGGAGGCGAGAATGCCGGCGTCCTTGCCGGAGTCGGAGTAGCCGATCATGACCTCCTGCCGCCGCCCGCGCGCGGCGAGCTGTCGCACGTACACCGGGTCGGCGAGCAGCGCGCGCAGGACGTCCGGCGCCCGCTCGAGATCGTCCAGCGTCTCGAAGAGCGGCACGACGTCGAGTCGCGAGACCGGGGGCTCCGCGGCGAGGTCCACCAGGCCCGCCTCGCGCGCGAGGAGCAGCACGCGGAGCAGGTCGTCGGGCGACGTCGTCATCGAGACGACGTACGTGGACGCGGCCGCTTCCCCCATCTCGTCCTGCACCGTACGGACGGCGCGCAGGGTATCGAGCACGCGGCGCGTCTCGTCGGCCACCGGCAGCCGGCCGCCGACGAGCGGGCGGCGCCCGCCGAGCTCGCGCCGGATCGCCGCGCCGTCGAGCGCCGCGAGCCCGAGCCGCGCGGCGACGTCGGCGAGCGCCGCGGCATGGACGTCGGCGTGGTCGCGCACGTCCATCAGGAAGCCGTGGAAGCCGTGCGCGCGGACGAGGGCGATGAAGGGGTCGAGCGCTGTGCGGCACGCCTCCGCGGCGCCGGCGGCGAGAAGATACTCGCGCACGAGACGGAGGTCCGTCTCGAACGCGGCGGCGTCGGCGTAGGCCGCCGCCTCGTGGCCGGGCCGGCCGGCGTCGCGCGCAGCGACGCGGCGCCGCGTGGCGTCGATGCGCGCGGCGACGAACGTGAGCTTGAGGCGCAGCGGCTCGTCGGCGTTGCGCCGGCGATTCGCCTCCCACACCTCGGGGAGCGCGGCGCGGTCGGCGTCGAGCGTGTCGAGGAGCGCGGCCGGCGGCGGCGCGAGGTGCGCGGCGAGCGACAGGCGCTCGATCAGCCCGTCGAGCGCCTGCCGGTAGCGGCCGAGGATGACGTGGCTCGCCCGCCGCGCGGCGGCGAGGGTGGTCTCGGGGGTGACGTAGGGATTCCCGTCGCGGTCGCCGCCGACCCAGGTGCCGATCCGGATCGGTACCCCGAGCCGCAGTGCCTCCGCGGTGCCGGCACCGCCCTGCTCACCGAACTCCGACTCGAAGGCGCGCACGAGCGTGTCGTGCGCCCGCGCGCCGGCGTCGAGCAGCCGCGTCTCGAGGTACCAGAGCACGGTGCTCACCTCGTCGAGCACCGACGGTCGGTCGTGCCGCACCTCGGCGGTGAGCCAGAGCAGCTCGACCTCGCCCTCGAGCGCGTCGTCGAGCGCGGGCCGCTCGGCGTCGGCCGTCGCCTCGCGCCGGAGCAGGAGCTCGGCGACGCGCGCCTGGAGCGCGAGCAAGGTGCGGCGCGTGGACTCGGTGGGGTGCGCGGTG
>JBJMNL010000249.1:0-14158 GCA_045804285.1 Gemmatimonadaceae bacterium | reverse complement strand
GCACCTCAACGTCCTCGGCGTCACCGCGGCCGACTCCGGGCTCGTCACCGCCGACGAACAGCTCGACGACGCGGCGATCACGCGCGCGATCGCCCGCGGCCGGCGCGACCTCGTGCTCGTCGAGACCGTGCCGGGCTTCCTCGACACGCTCGTCGCCGGCGTGCGCGGCGAGTTCCCGGCGCGCGCCATCAAGCGTGTCACGGCGCTCGAGCTCTCCGACGCCGCGCCGCGCGGCTTCGACCAGACCGACAGCACGCGCGAGCGCGTCCTCCGCCTCGCCGACAGCCTCGACCTCGCCCTCGTCGCCGGCTCCGACAACCACGGCTGGGGACGCACGGTGGCCGCCTGGAGCCTGGTCACGGTGCCGGGCTGGCGCGAGATGTCTCCCGCCGCCCTCGGCGAGGCGATCGAGCGTCGCATCCTCGCCGAGCGGCGGCGCGCCGTGCGGGTCGTCGAGCGCGACCGCCCGCGTACCGTGCGCGGCGCCGCGATCCCGCTCAATGCCCCGATCGTCGTCTGGCACCTGTTCGCGACGCTGCAGCCCGCCGAGCGGGCCGGCTGGCTCGCCTGGGCGTGGGGAGCGGCGCTCCTCGCGGCCGGGGCGCGGCGGGCGAGGCTGAGGCGCCCGCCGCCCGAGAGCGCCGACCTCGAGGAGGTGCCGACGGCGGACGCGGCGTGAGCGCCCGCCCCACTTGCTGCCGCACCGACCGTCGCGGACCTTTCGCCCATGCTCTTCGCCATCGCCCTCGGCGGCGCGGCGGGATCGGTCGCGCGCTGGGTGCTTGGCGGCTTCGCCCAGCGCGCCGCGGCCGACTTCCCGTACGGGACGCTCGTCATCAACGTGACCGGCTCCTTCCTGCTCGGCTTCCTCCTGCGCTACCTGCTCGCGACCTCCGCGTCCCCCGAGCTGCGCGCCGCGCTGACCGTCGGCTTCTGCGGCGGCTACACCACCTTCTCGACCTTCAGCTACGAGACCGCGGCGCTGCTCGAGGGGGGGAGCTGGGGACGCGCGGCCGTCTACGTGGCCGGCAGCGTGCTCCTCTCGCTCGCCGCCACCTTCGCCGGCTTCGCCGCCGCGCGCGGCGCGATCGCCGCGCCCCGCTGACCAGGGAGGACACCGTGCACGGCCTCACCGGCGAGCGCGTCCTCATGCGCATCCACATCGGCGAGAGCGACCACTGGCACGGCCG
Organism: Gemmatimonadaceae bacterium; assembly: GCA_045804285.1. Taxonomy (GTDB): domain Bacteria; phylum Gemmatimonadota; class Gemmatimonadetes; order Gemmatimonadales; family Gemmatimonadaceae; genus DATMHT01. The sequence continues at coordinate 12,968 of JBJMNL010000249.1, read as the reverse complement.
CCCGCTCTACGAGGCCATCGTCGCGCTGCTCCGCGAGCGGCACTACGCGGGCGCCACCGTGACGCGCGCCATCATGGGCTTCGGCGCCACCGCCCGCCTTCACACCGACCGCATCCTCCGCCTCTCCGCCGACCTCCCCCTCGTCGTCGAGTGCGTGGAGACCGAGGAGCGGATCGACGCCATCCTTCCCGAGCTCGATTCCATGATCGGCGGCGGGCTGATCACTCTCGAGAAGGTGAACGTCATCGTCTACCGGCCGTCCGCCGGTGAGTAGCCGCGTACAGGGCTCGCTGTTCGGGAGCCGGGAGCGGGGAGTGGCGCGGTAGGCGGAACGCGACCGCCAGTTCTCGGACCGCGCCGTCCGGCGGAGACCGAGAATTGCCGACTCGAGACCGCCGACCGCCCCCGCGCCCCGCTCCCGCTCCTCGATTCCCGCAGGGTCACCATCAGATCCCCGTCGATCATGTCTCCTTCCGGCACCTCTCCTTCCGTTCCCCGCGATCTCGACGCCTTCCTCTCGGCGAACAACGCCCGCATCCACGACGAGCTGTTCGACTTCCTGCGCATCCCGAGCGTGAGCGCGCGGAGCGAGCACCGCGGGGACGTCGTCCGTGCCGCCGAGTGGGTGGCGGCGTCGATGCGCTCGATCGGGCTCAAGGCCGAGATCTGCCCGACGGCGGGGCACCCGGTCGTCGTCGGCGAGTGGCGCGGGGCGGGGCCGAGCCGCCCGACGGTGCTCGTCTACGGCCACTACGACGTCCAGCCCGCCGAGCCGCTCGAGCTCTGGGAGTCGCCCCCCTTCGAGCCGACGGTGCGCGACGGCAACATCTACGCGCGCGGCTCCGTCGACGACAAGGGACAGCTCTTCCTCCACCTCAAGGCGCTCGAGGCGCACATGAAGGTGCGCGGCGAGCTGCCGGTCAACGTCGTCGTCGTCGCCGAGGGCGAGGAGGAGGTCGGGAGCGAGCACCTCGCCCCCTTCGTCGAGGCGAACGCCGAGCGGCTCGCGTGCGACGCGGTCGTCATCTCCGACTCGGCGATGTTCGCCCCTGGGCTCCCCTCCATTCTCTCGTCGCTGCGCGGGCTCGCCTACTTCCAGATCGACGTCCAGGGCCCGTCGGGCGACCTGCACTCCGGGAGCTACGGCGGCGCCGTCGTCAACCCGGCGATGGCGCTCGCGCGTATCCTCGCCACCTTCCACGACGCCGACGGCCGCATCGCGATCCCCGGCTTCTACGACACCGTCCGGCCCTGGCCCGACGCGATCCGCGCGCAGATGCGTGGGCTCCCATTCTCCGACGACGAGTTCCTCGCCGGCGTCGGCGCCCCCGCGCTCGGCGGCGAGAAGGGCTACACGACGCTCGAGCGCCTCTGGACGCGCCCGACCTGCGAGGTGAACGGCCTCCTCAGCGGCTACACCGGCGAGGGCGCCAAGACGGTGCTCCCGGCGAAGGCGATGGCCAAGGTGAGCTGCCGCCTCGTCCCCGACCAGGACCCGCAGGAGATCGAGCGGCTGATGAGGGCGCACGTGGCGCGCGTCGCGCCGGCCGGCGTCACGGCGACGGTCACCCACCTCCACGGTGGCCGTCCGTGGCGCGCCGACCTCAACGGCGCCCTCTTCGACGCCGCGCGCCGCGCCCTCGCCGCCACCTTCGGCCGCGAGCCGGTGATCGTCGGCGAGGGCGGCTCGATCCCGGTCGTCGGCGACTTCGAGCGCGTCCTCGGCGCCCCCGTCCTCCTCGTCGGCTTCGGCCTCCCCGGCGAGAACGCCCACGCCCCCAACGAGTGGATGAGCGACCAGAACTTCGTCGGCGGCATGCGGGCCGTGGCGACGCTCTGGGAGGAGCTGGGCAAGAGCAGCGCGTCGTGACGACGGCCGCTACCCGCCGCCGCTCAGAACCTCTTCTCCCTGATCAGGAACAACCCGAACACCCCCGTCGTGCTCGTCGGCTGCGTCGGGCCCAGCGTCGGGTCGGTGAGGATGAAGCGCGGGCCGTAGCTCGTCTCGAGGCGCCAGCCGCGCGTGCCGCGGTACTGTGCGACGGCGCCCGGGACCCCGCTCGCGAGCTGTCCCTGCAGGGCGAGGTAGAGGCGCGAGCCGGCGAAGTAGCGGCCGTACTCGATCTCCGTCCCCTGCAGGAAGCCGATCGCGTTGCCGCGGAAGAGCTCCGAGTTCACGTCGGCCGGCGTGATGTTGAAGACGTCGGCGCCGAGCGAGCGCGCCGCCCCCGACTCGGCCTGGTCGACGAGCACGCCGAGCGCGACGGCGGCGAGGCGCGTCGACGCGAACTCCGCGGTGCTGCCGACGAGGCCGCCGCTGCTCCCCCCCGGACCGGAGAGCGACGTCCCCTCCAGCGAGAGCAGCGACGACGACGAGCGGCCGAAGGCGAGGTAGGCGAGCAGGTCCGACTGCGAGAGCGGCGGCTGCCGGTCGCTGCCGAGCGTGATCCTCGGCTGATCGAGCGTGCCGCCGATCAGCACCTGGATGTTGAACGCCTGCTGCCCGGGGAGCCGCACCTCCGACTCTCCCGTGATCTGGAGCAGCGGGTTGAGCTCCGGCGAGCCGGTGAAGATCGCCGACCCGCTGCGGATCTGGAAGCGCTTGCTGAGGAACTCGTACTCGCCGCGCTCCGTGCTCATGACGCCGTTGAGCACCATCGACTGCTGCCGGCGGTCGACGTGCACGGAGATCGGGCCGTCGCTGTAGACCTCGACGTTCGCCGCCTGGTTGCGCACCCACGTGTCGCGCGCCACGTCGACGTCCACCTGCACCCGGAGCCCGGCGAGCAGCGGCGACTGCGCCGGCAGCAGCCCGCGGTCGCGCACCACCGACGTGTCCACGACGGCGAACACCGCCGGGTCGCCGGCCGGGATCACCTGCTTGTTGCCGGGATCGGGGATGTAGATGACGCCGTGCACGCCCCGCACCGCCCCCGACACGAAGGCGCTGTCGTACGGCCCTGACATCGCGAGGCCGGCGTTGAGCGTCAGCCGGCCGCGCTCGTTGCTCAGCACCCGCAGGTCGTTGGCGACGAGGAAGAGGTTGAACGACGGCGCGGTGAGCTTCTTCACGCCGAGCCCGCCGCGCACGAGGAGGCGCCCGCCGCTGTAGCCGACCAGCGAGTCGACGACCACTGTATCGCCGGCGAGGCGCACCGACCCCGCCATGCTGCGCAGCGTCACCCCGAGCGGGACGACGCCCACCCGCCCGCGGTCGAGGGAGAGCGCGCCGGCGAGGGCGGGATGGTCCAGCGTCCCCCGCACCCGTACGACCCCCTGCGCCAGCCCGCCCACGTTCGACACCGCGTCGGTGAAGCGCGGGATGAGCTCGAGCGGGAGGCTGTCCGCCACGAGGTCGGCCACGATCGGCGCGTTCGACGCCAGCCGCGGACCCGTCACACCGCCGAGCGCCAGGTTGACGGGGATGGTCCCGTCCACGGTGAGGAACTGCGAGCCGCCCGGCCGGCTCGCCGTGGCGTGCCCCTCGAGCCGCGCGCCGCCGTAGCCGAAGGTGCCGCGGAGGTCGGGGAGCTGGCTCCCGCGGTAGTCGCCATCCAGCACGCCGAACGCGCCGCGGAAGCGCGGGTCGCGCGTCGTCCCCTCGAAGTTCAGGCCGAGTGAGAGGAGCCCGCGCGCCTCGACGTCGCTCTGCGCGAGGGAGATGAGGTCGCCCACCTGGAAGTTGTCGATCGCCACCTGCAGGTCGCCGCGCCCCTCGGTCGGGACGAGGCCGTTCACGTACACGCGCCCCGCCGTCCCGCTGCGCAGCTCGAGCGCCCGGATCTCGACGCCGCTCTTCCCCCACCGCACGGCGCCGGGCCGGGTCGCCACCCAGCGCGTCGTGTCGAAGCGGAACGCGAGGTCGCGCCAGCGGATCTCGTTGCGGTCGAGCCGGAGCGAGTACTCGGCGTCCGCCGTGTACTCCTGGTTGGTGCCCTGCCGCACGAGCACGGTGAATGCGCCGTCCCCCGACGGCCGCCAGGTGGCGCGCGCGTCCACGCTGTCGAGCGCGAAGCCGCCGGCGCTGGCCGAGTCGAGCTGCGCGCCGACGGCGACCGCCGACCGCGGCGTGCGCGCCCCCGTCCAGCCGTACTCGAGCCGCGCCCGGCGCACCGAGTTGCCGTAGGCGACGACGTCGGTCGCCGCCGCGCGGCCGCGCAGGTCGAAGCGCGGCAGCCCGCCCCGCACCACGCCCGCCGCGTACAGGGCGCCGGCGAGCGAGTCGCGGCGCACCGCGACGCCCACACTGTCCGTCGCGCGCTTCGCCACCGAGGTCACGGCCCGCCGCCCGGTCGCCGCGGCCTCCACCGCGGCGGCGTCGGCCGCGCGCAGCGAGTCGGCGCGCATCCGGGCGGCGGCGAGCGCGCGCGGCCCCGGGCGCGGCGTCACGGCGCCGGTGTCGGCCGGCGGCAGCAGACGGGTGAAGGCGCCGAGCGAGTCCACCTCCACCCGGTAGGCCAGCGTCCCCTCGCGCCCGCGCGTCAGCCCGAAGGTGCCGGCGAGGAGCGCCCGCGCCGCCGGCCCGAGCACGGCGGTGGAGTCGAGGCGCAGGAGCCCGTTCGCCACGCTCGCCCGCAGCCGCGCCGAGTCCACCGGGATGCTGTCGTAGCTGGAGGTCTGCACGTCGGCGGCAAAGGTCGCGCGCATCGTCGCCGGGTCGAGGCCGCGCCCGCGCGCGCGCGCCGTCGCCGTCAGCGAGGTCGCCGGCGCCTTGGTCACGATCGCGTGCGCGTTGAACAGCCGCGCCACCGCCGTGAGGTCGTACCCCTTCTGCGCGCTCGCCAGGTCGGCGCGCCCGCGCACCGTCAGCCCGCCCCCCTCGGAGAAGGTGAGCGGCGCGCTCACGGCCAGATCGCCGAGGCTGCCGCGCACCCGCACCGGCCCACTCGCCGCGCCTCGCAGCCCGATCGCGGGGGCGAAGCGGCCGACGGTGACGAGCGAGAGCGGCCGGAGCCGGGCGTCCACGTCCACCCACGGCGCGCCGGCGGCGCCCGCCCCGTAACGGATGTCCGCGCGCCCGCTCACCCGCGAGCGCGCCCCGCGCTCCGCGTGCGCGAGCTCGGCCACGGCGGTCAGCCGCCGGTCGCTCGAGCCGTCCACCGTCGCCGTCCCGGTGAGCTGGCCGGCCACCGGGAACGTCGGCATGAAGACGCGGCCGAGCGCCACCTGGAGCGGCGCGAAGGTGAGGCGCAGGTCGCGGGCGCGCAGGATCCTGTTGCCGCGCGCCGTCGTGTCGTACCCCGCCACGCCCAGCGCGACGAGGTGGCTCCGCCCCGAGCGCGCCTCGTCGAAGGTCACGTCGGCGTCGACGTCGAGCGAGTCGAACCCCCCGGCCATCGCCAGCCGCCCTCCCGCAAGGCCGTTGACGGGCAGCTTCAGGTGCGGCACGAGCTGCTCGAGGAGCCGCGTGTCGAAACGCTCGAAGCGCAGCTTCGTGTCGTGGAACGTCACCGTGCGGCCGACCAGGAAGCCGAGGTCGCCCGCGAGGTGCGACTGGCCCACGGCGACGTCCGCGTTCCGCACGATGAAGTCCGAGCTGGCCGCGAGCAGCACCATCCCGAAGTCGAGCGACCCGCTCCCCTCCGACGGGAAGCGCGGGTAGGACCACCGGAAGTCGGCGAACGCCGCCGGCGCGGCGCGCGCGGTGAGACGGAGGTCGCCGCTGTCGAAGTCGTAGTGGCCCGCGCCGGCGGCGAGGCGCGACGCGGGGAAGGACGCGCGTACGCCGCTGAACCAGAGCGAGTCGCTGGTGAGCTCGAACGCGCCGTTGACGTCGCGCACGTCGGCCACGGGCGGCCGGAAGGGCTCCGCGATCATCCGCGCCGTCGCCACCTCGATCCGGCGCGTCTTGCGCTCCGGGTCGGCGAGGAGCAGCAGCGGGAAGCGCCCGAAGAGCTGGCGGAAGTCGGAGACCTTCTGGAAGCCGCCGGCGACGCGCACGACGGCCAGCCGCGAGCCGCCGCCCAGCGCGTCGCGGATCACGCTGTCGCGCTTGACGGCGCTCAGCGTGTCGCTCGGCGTCCACGGCGTCCGGACGACCACGTGCCCGTCCGTCAGCTCCACGTTCGTCAGGCGAAGCCAGCTCCCCCAGCCCGGCCCGGTGCTCGCCAGCTTCGTCGTGTCCCCCGGGAAGATGCGCATGAAGTTCCACTTCCCGCCCGGCGGCCGGTCGAGCACGATCACGGGGCGGACGAGGCGCACGTCGTCGAGGTAGACCCGCTTCGACAGGAAAGGACGCAGCGCGTAGCGCGCGCTCGCCCGCTCGGCGGCGAAGAAGGGGGCGCCGGCGCTGTCGGTGATCGACATGTCGTCGATCACGAGCCCCGTGAGCAGGTTGCCGCTCACGCGCCCGATCCGGACCACGCCGTGCGCCTGCTTCTGGATCTGGGCGAGCGCGAAGCGACGCACCCGCTCCCGCCCGTAGTCGGTGTTCGTGAACAGGAAGACCGCGCCGGCGGCGAGGATGAGGATCGCCAGGACCACGCTCGCCGCCACCACGACGATCCGCCGCCCGGCCCCGCCCCGCGCCCTCCGGCCGCGCTCCTCGCCCCCTTCCACCACGTCGGGCGTCGTCTCGGTCGCGTCGCGCATCAGAAGGCCTGCCCGATCGAGAAGTGGAGCTCCAGCCGGTTCAGGGCGCGCGCGTACCAGCTCCCCTCCGTCTTCGCCGGCGCGTAGGTGCGCGTCTGCCCCAGCTCCACGATGCGCTTCGTCGCCGTGTCCTCGGTCACCACGGTGAGGTCCTGCGACAGGTAGGGGTTGAAGCCCAGGTCCACGCGGATCGGGCCGACCGGCGAGTAGTAGCGGAAGCCGAACCCCGGCGTGATCGCCCCCGTCCCCGACGCCACCTCGCCGAGCGTTCCCTGGCCGACCAGGGCGCCGTCCAGGAACACCGCGCCGCCGAGCTGCTTCCAGATCGGGAAGCGGTACTCCACGTTCGCCTCGAGCAGCGTGTTGCCGCCGAGCGGGCGGGGGGTGAACTCCTGGTCGCCGAGGATGGGGACGCTGTCGCCCCTGGCGGTCGCTCGCCTGGCGTTCGGGTTGCACGCGGCGAGCCCCGCCGGGCTCGAGATGTCGCAGCCGATCTTCGCGAGCTGGTCGGGCGGGAGGGTGAGCACGCGCGGACCGAGCTGGTTCTCGCCGAAGCCGCGCACCGACTGCGAGCCGCCGGCGTAGAACCGCTTGCGCGGATGGATGATGCTCGCCTGCGCCGCCTCGATGCTCCGCCCCGTGAAGCCGAGCGCCTCCCCGGTGCTCGAGAGCGCGTCCACCCAGCCCAGGCGGAGACGGCCGGCGACGACGCCGCCCCGCAGGACGCCGATGCGCCGGTACGCGGAGCCCTCGGCGAAGGCGCGGTTGTAGCGGTAGTCCGAGGCCGTGTACGACGAGGCGTGCTCGACGTCGAGCCGCGCCCGCGTCCCCCCCGACGGCGACATCGGGTCGTTCGTGCGGTCGACCTGCGCGCTCAGCGAGATCGGGGAGAGCGACTGGCGGCTGCGCAGCGCGCCGATGTTGAGCGGGTCGCAGACGCCGAAGTTGACGCAGAAGTAGACGTCCCCCGCCTCGACCCGCGTCAGCTCGTAGCGGTAGGCGAGCGACGCCGGGGCGCGGATCGCGAGCTCGCGCGTGAACGACGCCTGCGCGCCGACGCCGCGGTCGATGACGACGCCCGGCGTCGCCCGCCGGTGGGCGAACAGGTTCAGGCCGAGCGAGTTGCGCGGGCCGTTGAACCACGGCTGCGCGAAGTCGGCGTTCGCCAGCCAGGTCGGCTTGAGGAAGGGGTCCAGGTCGAACGAGCCGACGTCCTTGCGCAAGTCGCGGAACAGCGGCGACTTCGTGAGCGCAGATGCGAACAGGTTGCCGACGCCGGCCTGGAGCGAGAGCCGGCGCCCACCCCCCAGGAAGTTGTAGCGCGTGAAGCGCGCGTCCACCTGGAAGTAGTCCACCGTGTTGAAGCCGGCGCTCGCGCGGACGTAGCGGAGCGGCGCCTCCCGCACCGTCAGGTCGAGCGTCTTGACGCTGTCGCCGCGCGCCGGCGAGAAGGCGGCGAGGCGGAAGAGGTTCGACTCGTAGAGCGAGCGCTGGCTGCGGAGCACCTCGTCCAGGACGTAGAGGTCGCCCGGCCCGATGGAGAGCGACTGGCGGATGGTGCGGTCGGAGACCTCGTGCTGGCTCGCCCGGTCGCGCAGGATGTTGATCTCGCCGACCCGCGCCCGCCACTTCGGATCGATCGTGATCGCGACGCGGGCGGTGTGGGCCTCACCGTTCACCTCCACCGCGGTGTCCACGACGGCGTCGGCGTAGCCGCGGTTCCAGAGCGCCTGGCGGATGCGGGCGATGGTCGAGTCCAGCTTGAACAGGTCGAGCGGGTCGCCCGGGCGGAGGCGGAGCGGCCGGCGCGCGCGGCGCCGCTGGAGCACCGGCGTGCGCTGCGTGACGGTCAGCGACTCGATCAGCGTCGGCGGCCCCTCGGCGATGTTGAACGCCACGGCCACCTGGTCGCGCCCGGTGCGCGCGACGGACGTGTCGACCTGCGTCTCGCGGTACCCGCGCTTGAAGTAGAAGACCTTGATGCGCAGCACGTCGCGCGCGAGCTCGCCCCGGTCGAGGTACGCGCGCTGGTAGACGAAGTGCGACTTCGAGATGGTGCAGATGAGCAGGACGCGGTACAGCACGTTCCGGCAGTGCGAGGCGTCCGTCGCGATGCCCTGCCGCAGCTCGTCGGCATTCACCCTGTGGACGCCGCGCAGGGTGAGCTTGGTGACCTCCGGCCGCTCGAGCTGCTGCTCCTCCCGCTGATGATCGCGCTCCTGCGCCTCCAGCCGGTGGGGGGCGGAGGTCGTGAGAGAGGCGGCGGCGAGCAGTGCGGCCGTCGCCGCCTGCCACCGCCGCGGGGTCGCGGGGGCGAGTTCGAGTGCCATGGCGCGCAGCCACAGAGCAAAGGGCGCGCCCGGACCCTCGGGCACGTTGCGGGAGGGGCGCCGGGGGGGCAGACGCGCGATCGGGACGCCCCCGGCCGAGGGGCGTCCCGATCGTCGTTCACCGCTTTCCGCGTCCGGCTGGCTTTCCGCCGGCGCCCCTCCCGCTAGAGCCCGGCCAGCAGCGCGTCGTTGCCCTGCGTCGCCGCGATCCGCTTGATGAGCCACTCCATCGCCGACTGCGGCGGCATCTGCTGGAGGCCGCGCCGGAGGGTGTAGACGGCGTCGAGCTGGTCGGGGCGGAAGAGCTTGTCCTCGCGCCGGGTGCCGCTCGTCGCGACGTCGATTGCCGGGAAGATGCGCTTCTCCGCCAGCGAGCGGTCGAGTTTGATCTCGCAGTTGCCGGTGCCCTTGAACTCCTCGAAGATCACGTCGTCCATCCGCGACCCCGTCTCCACGAGGGCGGTGGCGATGATCGTCAGCGACCCCCCGCCGTGCTGCGGCGCCACCGAGCGCGCCGAGCCGAAGAAGGCCTTCGGCTTCGCCATCGCCGTCGCGTCGAGGCCCCCCGAGAGGGTGCGCCCCGTGCCGCGCTCCACCGTGTTGTAGGCGCGCCCCATGCGCGTGATCGAGTCGAGCACGATGACCACGTCCTTCCCCAGCTCGACGAGACGCCGCGCGCGCTCGAGGACCATCTCCGACACCGCCGTGTGGCGCTCGGCCGGCTGGTCGAAGCTCGACGAAACCACCTCGCCGTAGCCCCAGGTGATCATCTCGCTCACCTCCTCCGGGCGCTCGTCCACGAGGAGGACCAGGAGAACCGTGTTCGGGTGGTTGATGGCGACACCCTCCGTGATCGCCTGCAGGAGCATGGTCTTGCCGGCGCGCGCCGGGGCGACGATGAGCGCCCGCTGCCCGTAGCCGATCGGGGCGATGAGGTCGATCGCGCGCCGCGTCAGCTCCGGACCGCCGCGCGCCGGCCGCCCCGTCTCGAGCGTCAGCTTCCGCTCGGGATAGGAAGCGATGAGAGTGCCGAAGTCGGGGCGGCGAATGGCGAGCGCCGGGTCGTCCCCGTTCACGCTGTTCACCTCCACGACGGTCAGGCGCCCGCGCTGGTCGCGGCCGGCGCTGGTGACGAGCGCGTCGCCGCGCCGCAGCCCGAGCTGGCGGACGATCGCCGGCGGGACGAAGGGGTCACCCGGCTCGGGGAGGTAGCTCGCCGCGGCACGGCGCACGTAGCCGCCGTCGCGCCCGCTGTCGAACCACCCGGTCACCTCGCTGTCGGCGACGATCGTCACCGGCGGCGCACCGCGCTCCCCCTGGTACTGCTGCTTCTCCGGCTGGTCGCGCCGCTGGCTGCTGCGGCCGCGGTTGCGCCGCCCGTTGCGGCGCCCGTTCATCTGCTGCGCGCCCCCGCCGCCCTGGAAGCCCCCACTCGGCGGGCTCGACGGCGCCCCGCCACTCCCGCCGCCCGGCGTCGCCGACGTCGTCTCGCCGCGCCCGCCGGTCGCCGGGGCGGGAGAGACCGCCGTCGCCGCCTCCCCCCCGGCCGGGGGGAGCGAGGGGGCCGCCGCCGGGCCGCCGCTCGTCACGCCGCCACCTTCCGGCGCACCGCCGCCACCCAGCGCCGGCGCCTCGGGTTCCCCCGTGGAGCCGCCGCTGCTTCCCGCTCCGCCCTCGTCGGCCGGCGTGTCCGAGTCGCGGTACGGGTTCGGCTCGCCCTGCGCGTCAGCGGGACGGCCAAACGGACGCGGCCCCCGGCCGCGACGATGGGGACGTCGACGTTCGTTCATGCAACTGTCGTGTGATGAGGTGATTCGCGATGCGCGGCCGTGCTCCGGGCGCGGGGCGCACGGGTCGCGGGCGGCGCGGTGTGGGGCTCTGGTGCTAGGCTCGCTGTGGAGCTCCGGATCGGGTCCGGCGAATTGCTGCGGCGGGCAGCGCCCGCCTCGATCTCTCCCGCGCCCCCGCCCCGTCGCGGCGCGCGACGGAACGCGCTCCGGCTGTGGTGCAGTGCGACACGGTTCTACGCGGTCTCACGCGTCAAACGCGTCGAGCAACGGGCGCGGCGTGACGCGGGCACGTTCGGTCGGTCGCGTGTGGCGGGGCACTCGACCCGCCACGCCAGCCGACCTGCGTCTCCTGAGACGGTGGTGGTGCGCACGAAGCGCGGTTGCGACTGTCGCCTAGCGGGCGGACGACTCACGCCAATCCCGGCGACTCAACGCGTCGACGCGGCGACCGGCCTACCCCGACTGCGGGGCGGGCGATGGAGCGGGGCCGGACGCGCGACGCTGCATCGGTCGGCGGCACGAAGGCCGCAGCGACGGACACAACGAGTATCGCCATTAATCCCCGATCGCGCAAGCACTCCCCGCTCCCCGCACGACTCCGCCGGCGATGGAAGGGTGTGCGAAGTTCGTGCCGAGGGGGGGGGAGCCGGGAGTGCAGCCTCGCCCCAGCTCCCGATTCCCCCTCCGCACCCGATACTTTTCGCCCATGCCCTCTCTCCCCCCCACCCCCGCCGCCGACCCCCACGCCGCGCTCGCCGCCGCCGTGGCGGAGTACCGCGACCACGGCAACGTCTCGGCCCTCCACGACCAGCTCGCCGCGATCATGGACAGCGCGACAGCCGAGGTGCTCGCCGAGGCCGTCGAGCCGTTCCGCGACATCCCCGAAGTCGCCGGCTTCGTCTACGAGAAGATCGTCGCCGAGCGCCCCAACGACGCCCGGGCCCTCGTCATCCTCGCCAACGCCTACTGGCTCGCCGGCCGCGGCCCCGACGCCGTCGGCGAGCTGGCGACGCGCGCCATCGCCGCCGACCCGGCGAACCGGGGCGCCTGGCACCTCTGGGCGCTCACCGAGTCGAACCCCCGGCAACGCACCGAGCGCTGGCGCCAGGTCACGGCCCGCTTCCCCACGGACGACCTCGCCAAGGCGATCCTCGCCGACAACGCGGCGAGCCTCGCCGGGGCCGAGCACGACTACGAGGCCCTCGACCTCGCCGTCGAGACCTACGAGGACCTCCTCGGACGCACCCAGCACCCCCAGCAGCGCGCCGCGCTCGAGACGGCGATCAAGACGCTCAAGGGATGGAAGTTCTAGACGAGGGGGAAAGGCTAGTTGGCAGTTCTCTCAGTTGGCAGTTCTCCGTTGGCAGTTCTCTCAGTTGGCGGTTCTCTCAGTTGGCAGTTCTCGGTTGGCAGTCTCGGGCGAGACACTGACAACTGCCGACTGACAACTGCCGACTGACAACTACCGGCGGACAACTGACAACTGACGACTGCCGCCCGCCGCCCCACCCGTCCTCCCCTCCCCCGACACGTTCATTCCATGTCCGACCACTCGCACGATTCCGCCCCCGCCGGCGAGAGCCGCGCCCTCGCCGACTTCCGCGAATTCCGCGAGCGGATGAACCGGGAGATCCTCGACGAGGGGAATCTCGTCGTGAATCGCTTCTTCGCGCTCGACGGCCGGGCCTACGAGGCGGGGGCGCTCGACGTGAAGACGAAGGAGCTGCTCGGCCTCGTCGCCTCACTCGTCCTGCGCTGCGACGACTGTGTCACCTACCACCTCACGCGCTGCGCCGAGGAGCGGGTGACGCGGGCGGAGATCTTCGAGACCCTCTCCGTCGGCCTCATCGTCGGCGGCTCGATCACCATCCCCCACCTCCGGCGCGCGGTGGCGCGATGGGGGGAGCTGGAGGGGATGAAGTGAGAGTGTAGGGGGACCCCTCACCCCCACAGCTCCCTCCACGCTACACGCTCCACGCGCACTGTCCGGCTCCGGTGGCCCGCACCCAGAGCGTGTAGCGTGGAGCGTGCTCCCGAGCTTTACGCGCTCTGGCTCATCGCCGGCGCCATCCTCCGCGCCGCGCCGATGATGTCGGTGAGCTCGAACGGCTTCTTGACCAGCGAGCAGCCGCACTCCCGGACCAGCGCCTCGGCGCGCTCCGTGTGATCGCCGCTCGTGAACACCGTGCGGCCGGCCAGTTGCGGCTGGAGCGCGATCGCCAGGTGGTAGATCACGTCGCCTCGCAGATCGGGCATG
>JBJMNL010000248.1:0-8151 GCA_045804285.1 Gemmatimonadaceae bacterium | reverse complement strand
GGGAGGAAGCGGTCGGTGATGTAGCGCTCCGAGAGCTTCGACGCCGAGACCAGCGTCGAATCGGGGATCGTCACGCGGTGGTGGTCCTCGTACTTCTTGCGCAGCCCCTTGAGGATCTCGACCGTCTCGTCGACCGAGGGCGGGTCGACGATGACCGTCTGGAAGCGGCGCTCGAGCGCCCCGTCCTTCTCGATGTACTTGCGGTACTCGTTGAGCGTCGACGCCCCGACGCACTGCAGCTCGCCGCGGGCCAGCGCCGGCTTGAGCATGTTGCTCGCGTCGATCGCCCCCTCGGCCGCCCCGGCCCCGACGAGCGTGTGCAGCTCGTCGATGAACAGGATGATGTTCTTGTTCTGGGCGATCTCGTTCATGACCGCCTTGAGCCGCTCCTCGAACTGGCCGCGGTACTTGGTGCCGGCGATGACCGCGGCCATGTCCAGCGACAGGACGCGGTTGTCACGCAGCGAGTCCGGGCACTCCCCGTTCGCGATGAGCTGCGCCAGCCCCTCGACGATCGCCGTCTTGCCGACGCCGGGCTCGCCGATGAGGACCGGGTTGTTCTTCTTGCGGCGCGTCAGGACCTCCATCACGCGCTCGATCTCCTTGAAGCGGCCGATCGTCGGATCGAGCTGCCCCTCGGCGGCGAGCTGGGTGAGGTCGCGGCAGAAGTGGTCGAGCGCCGGGGTCTTGGACTTCTTCTCCCCCTTCGGCGCCTGGGGCGACGGCGTGGGGCCGCTCCCGCTCTGCTGTGCCGAGGCGCCCGTGGCGCCGCCCTGCGGCATCTCGGTCCCGAGCAGGCGCAGCGTCTCGGCGCGCGCGGCGTCGAGGTTGACGCCCGCGTCGGTCAGCACCTGCGCCGCGATCCCCTTCTCCTCCCGCAGGAGGCCGAGGAGCAGGTGCTCGGTGCCGACGTAGCTGTGGTTGAGCTCGCGCGCCTCGCTCATGGCGAGCTCCAACACCTTCTTGGCGCGCGAGGTATAGGGGAGGTCCGGCCCGGTCGTCTGGGCGGCTTTCCCCTTCTTGACGGTTTCCTCGATCTTCTGCTGGATCTCGTCCAGGTCGACCGAGAGGTTCTGGAGCACGGCCGCAGCGACCCCCTCGCCCTCGCGAATCAGGCCGAGGAGGATGTGCTCGGTGCCCACGTATTCGTGGTGCAGCCGCGCCGCCTCTTCGCGCGCCATCGCGAGGACCTTCCGGACTCGCTCGGTGAAGTTGTAGCCGTTCATTGTTCCCTCAGTCCGGGACTCCGTCCCGGTTATCCTTGCGAACCGCCCTCGGTCGCGAGCGCCTGGCGAACGAACCGCGCGCGCGCCACCCCGGCTTCGCTGTCGGTCAGCGTCCGGCCTTCTGCGTAGGCCAGGTGCGCCGACTGGCTGAAAATCAGGAGCTTGTTGAGGGTATATACACTCAGGCCGGAGATCAGTTTCAGCCCGACGGCCAGCCGTACCCCACTCAGGTAGTTCATCGCCTCGTCGAACGAGAGGCTCCGCGCGTACCGCAGCGTACCGTACGCACGCCAGAGTTTGTCTTCGATAATATACCCCGCGTCGCGGAGCAAGACCCGGCGCGCCTCCTCCTCCCGCTCGATCACGTGTCGGACCACTCGCATCAAGTGGTCCAGCAATTCGTCCTCCGAGCGCCCGAGGGTCGTCTGGTTGGAGATCTGGAAGAAGTTGCCGACCACCTCACTCCCCTCCCCGTACAGCCCGCGGTAGGTGAGCCCCATCTGCTGGAGCCCGGAGAGGACCTTCGCGATCTCCTTCGTTAGGACCAGCCCCGGGAGGTGGATGAGGACCGACGCCCGCATCCCCGTCCCCGTGTTCGTCGGGCACGCGGTCAGGAAGCCGAACTCGGGATGGAAGGCGAACGGGACCCGCCCCCCGAGCTCGCGGTCGAGCCGCTCCACCGCCGCGTAGGCCGCCGCCGGCTCGAACCCCGACCGGAGGGCCTGGAGGCGGAGGTGGTCCTCCTCATTCACCATGACGCCCACGTCGTCCGCGAGAAACACCGCCGCCCCGCTCCGCACCGGGTGCTGGGCGTCCAGCCCCGCCAGCTCTTTGGACACCAGGTGCCGCTCGTGGAGCAGGAGCCGGTCGGTCGACGGCATCTCGTCCACCCGCAGCAGCACGCTCCGGGCGAGGCTGGGCACATTGGGGACGGCGTCGCGGAGCTGCGCCAGGACGCGCAGCCGCTCCCCGTCGCGGGCGCGCCCGGTAAAGGCGTAGCCGTCCACGTTCCGCGCCAGGCGGATCCGTGTCGAGAGCACGATGTCGGCGTGGTCGCCCGAGGCATCGAGCCAGCTCGCGCCGCCGTCAGGCAGCAGAGACAGGTCCAGGGTCATGCGTCGCTCCTCCCCGCCGCGCTCATTCCAGCACCCGGATCCGGTCGCGCAGGTCGGCGGCCAGCTCGAACTGCTCCGCCTCGATCGCGCGCCGCAGCCGCTCGCGGAGCTCCCCGAGGGTGCTCGCGCGCTCCATCGTCTCCGGCTGCGGCGGGTCGTAGCGCCGGCCGACGTGGCGCGAGTTGCCGTGCACCCGGCGCAGCAGCTCCCGCAGGCTCCGCTCGAACGCCCCGTAGCAGTGGGCGCAGCCCAGCCGCCCGGTGCTCTTGAAGTCCCGGTAGCTCATCGAGCAAAAGGTGCACCGCGTCGCATCCCCCTGCGTGACCGCCAACTGGCTCTGGACGGCCTGCAGGAAGTCACCTAACGGATGCTTGGTGGGCGCGACGGTCGTCTCGACCCCCTTCTCGGCCGCGCACTTCTCGCAGAGGTGGAGCTGCGTCACCGCATTCTCCACGATCTGCGTGAGGTGCACGACGGCGTCGCGCTCCTTGCAGTTATCGCACAACATCCTCGCCCTTCCTCTCCTCGCGCGCCACCCGGCGCCCCCCTGCGGGTTGCGGCCGGCTCACGCGATCTCCTCGCCCACGACCTGTCGTCTCGCGAGCCGCCCGTCCTCGAGCAGGAGGGTGCGGTCCGCGCGCGCCGCGAGGGAGCGGTTGTGGGTCACGACGACCATGGCGATCTCCAGGTCCCGCGCCAGTTCGGCGAACAGGTCGTGGAGCCGCTCGCTGTTCATGTGGTCCAGGTTGCCCGACGGCTCGTCGGCCAGCAGGATCGCCGGGTCCACGGCCAGCGCCCGCGCGACCGCGGTCCGCTGCTGCTCACCCCCCGACAGCTCGCTCGGCCGGTGGTGGATGCGCCCCCCGAGCCCCACCCGGTCGAGCAGCTCCTCGGCCTGGGCCCGCGCGGCCGCCGGCGACGCGCCCCCGATTCGCAGCGGCATCATGACGTTCTCGAGCGCCGTGAACTCGCGCAGCAGGTGGTGGAACTGGAAGACGAAGCCGACCTTGCTGTTCCGGATCGCCGCCAGCTCGTCGTCGCTCCGCCCCTCGGTCGGCTCCCCGGCCAGCACCACGCTCCCGCGCGTCGGCCGGTCGAGCGCGCCGAGCACGTGCAGGAGCGTGCTCTTCCCGGCGCCGCTCTCGCCGATCACGGCCACCATCTCGCCGCGGGCCACGCTCAGGTCGACACCGTTCAGGACGGTGATCAGCCCCCCGTCGCCGCCACGGTACGACTTGACCAGCCCCTGTGCCTCGAGCACCGCGACCATCAGCCCCCCCCGCCGGCGCACGGCGCCGGACCGTCGACTCCCCTATTCATGGCGAATCGCCTCGATCGGGTAAAGCCGGGCCGCCTGCATCGCCGGGTAGATCGTCGCCAGGGCGGCGATCGCCAGGCTGGCGATGACGATCATCACGACGTCCCCGGGCTGCGTGGCCACCGGAAGGTGGTCGATGAAGTACACCTCCGGGGCGAGCTTGATCAGCTTGTACGTCTCGAGCAGCCACGCCCCCCCGAAGCCGAGCAGGACGCCGAGCCCCGTGCCGACGACGCCGATGAACAGCCCCTGGGCGAAGAAGATCCGGCGGATCGAGCGCGCCGGCATCCCCATCGCCTTCAGGATCCCGATCTCGCGCGTCTTGTCCGTCACGACCATGGTCAGCGTGCTGACGATGTTGAACGCGGCGACGACCACGATCAGGAGGAGGATGACCCCCATCCCGAGCTTCTCCAGCTTGAGCGCCTGGAAGAGCGACTTGTTCTGGTCCTGCCAGTCCACCGTCCGGTACGGCCACCCTAACGCCTCGTCCAGCCTGGTGGCGATCTCCGTGGCGTGCCAGCGGTCGGTGGTCTTCACGTCGAGCCCCGTCACCGCCCCGCCGATCCCGGCGAACTCCCGCCCCAGGTCGAGCGACATGAAGACGTACGAGTTGTCGTACTCGTACATCCCCGTCTCGAAGAGCCCCGTGACCTCCAGCTCCTCGAAGCGCGGGACGAAGCCCACCGCGGCGTTCAGGTTGCGCGCGGCGGCGAACGGGATGAGGCGCACCGTCTCCCCGGGCACCACGTTCAGCCGCGACGCCAGCAGCTTCCCGAGCACGATCCCGCGCTGCTTGCCGTCGGAGCTCGCGAAGCGGAAGTC
Source organism: Gemmatimonadaceae bacterium (assembly GCA_045804285.1). GTDB lineage: Bacteria > Gemmatimonadota > Gemmatimonadetes > Gemmatimonadales > Gemmatimonadaceae > DATMHT01. The sequence goes on along the minus strand of JBJMNL010000248.1, from coordinate 3,667 downwards.
CCCCGCGTTCTTCACGGCGTGCTGGCGGATGCTCGTGACGTTCTCGACCCCCCGCCCCTCCGGCTCGATGCCGTAGACGTAGACCCCCTCGGCGTAGTCGTGCCCCGCCGTGATCCCGGCCTGGGTCAGGACGAAGGGCGCCGCGGCGACGACGCCGGGCTGCGCCTTCACCTTCGCGAGCAGCTGCCGCCAGTCGTCGATCCGCAGGTCCTCCCCCATGCTCAGCACCCGGATGTCCGGGCTGCCGATGAGGATCTTCTCCCGCAGGTCGGTCTGGAGCCCGTTCATCACGCCGATGATGATGATGAGCGCGCTCACGCCGACCAGCACGCCGGCGACGGCGATGACGCTGATCAGCGACAGGAGACGCGAGCCCCGCCGGCTCCGCAGGTAGCGCCAGGCGATCGCCAGCTCGAGCTTCGTGAGGCTGGCGGAACCGTCGGCGGCGGAGGCCCGGCGGGCGGTCGGCCCGGGGGGCTGGAGGGCGGTCGGGGCGCTCACTCGGGGCGCATCGTCGGAAAGAGGATGACGTCGCGGATGTTCGGCGTGTCGGTGAGATACATGAACAGTCGGTCGATTCCGATCCCCACGCCACCCATGGGAGGCATCCCGTATTCCATGGCGCGGAGGTAGTCCTCGTCGACTCCCGAGGCCTCCTCGTCGCCCGCGGCGCGGAGCCTGGCCTGCGCCTCGAAGCGGCGCCGCTGGTCGAGAGGGTCGTTGAGCTCGCTGAACGCGTTCGCGAGCTCCCTCCCCCGCGCGAACAGCTCGAACCGCTCGGTGAGCGCGGGATTCCCGCGCTTCGGCTTGGCGAGCGGCGAGAGCTCGACGGGGTAGTCGACGACGAAGGTGGGAACCTCGATCTTCGACTCGACGAGCGCCTGGAACAGCTCGTCGAGCAGCTTGGGACGGCTCAGCGTCTCCACATGAGAAACCCCGACCCGGCGCGCCCTGTTCCGCAGCGCCTCGTCGTCGAGCGCCGTCGCGTCCTCGCCCAGCGCCGCGTTCAGCGCCGGCATCCACCCGATGCGCGGGAAGGGGGGGGTCAGCGCCGGCACCCGCTCCGCCATGCCCGGCACCGCGCGCACGGCCTCGGCGGCGCGCACGAGCAGCGACTCGACGATCTCCATCATCGTCGTGTAGTCGGCGTAGGCGTGGTAGAACTCGAGCATCGTGAACTCGGGGTTGTGCGTACGGTCGATCCCCTCGTTCCGGAAGTCGTGCCCGATCTCGTACACCCGGTCGAACCCGCCCACCACGAGCCGCTTGAGATAGAGCTCGTCGGCAATGCGGAGGAAGAGCGGCATGTCGAGCGCGTTGTGGTGCGTCGTGAACGGCCGCGCCGCCGCCCCGCCGTAGAGCGGCTGAAGGATCGGGGTCTCCACTTCGAGGTAGCCCATCCCGTCCAGGAAGGCGCGGATCGCCGTGACGAGCCGCGAGCGCGCCACGAACAGCGTCCGCACCTCGGGGTGCACCGCGAGATCGGCGTAGCGCTGCCGATAGCGCTGCTCCGGGTCGGCGAAGCCGGAATAGCGGACGGTCTTCCCCTCCACCACGGCCTCCTTGCCGAAGGGGAGCGGGCGGAGCGACTTGGCGAGGAGCTGGACGCGCTCCACCCGCACCGTCACCTCACCGGTCCGGGTGCGGAACAGCCGCCCCTCGACGCCGACCACGTCCCCCAGGTCGTAATAGCCCAGGAGCGCGAAGGCGTCCTCTCCGAGCTGGTCCTTGCGGAAGTAGAGCTGGACGCGGCCGCTGGCGTCGGCGAGGTGCGCGAACGCCGTCTTGCCCTGCGCGCGCCACGACACGAGGCGGCCGGCGACGCGGACCGAGGGCCCGTCGTCGTCCCCGGTCGCCCCCGAGCGCTCGAACAGCTCCAGCGCCTCGGCCGCTCCGTGCGAGCGGTCGAAGGAGTAGGCGAACGGCTCGACCCCGCGCTCGACGAGCGCGTCGAGCTTCTCGCGGCGCGCCCGGAGGACGAAGTTGAGCTCCTCTCCCCGCGCAGCCGCGTCCTCCGGCGAGTTCGGCCCCGTCCCGCCGCCGGTGGAGTCGCCCGCCGGCGCGCCGGCGCCCTTCCCCCGGCTCCCTGGCGTCCCGTCCGTCATGCCGCGGCTCCCGCCGTCCCGTGCTGCTTGAGGTACGCCTCGATGAAGGGGTCGATGCCCCCGTCCATGACCCTCTGCACGTCGGGGATCTTCAACTCGGTGCGGTGATCGTTCACCATCGTGTAAGGCTGGAAGACGTAGCTGCGGATCTGGTTCCCGAAGCTGACGTCGCTCTTCGTCGCGTCGAGCGCCGCCTTCGCCGCGGCCTGCTTGTCCGCCTCGAGCTGGTAGAGTCGGTTCTTGAGCATCTTCATCGCGGTCGCCTTGTTCTTGAACTGCGACCGCTCCTGCTGCGAGGCGACGACGACGCCCGAGGGGATGTGCGTGAGGCGCACCGCGGAGCTCGTCTTGTTGACGTGCTGCCCGCCCGCCCCCGAGGCCCGGAAGACGTCCATGCGGATGTCCTCGTCGCGGATCTCGATGTTGATCTCGTCGTCCACCACCGGGTAGACGAAGACCGACGCGAAGCTCGTGTGGCGCCTCGACTGCGCGTCGAAGGGGGAGATGCGCACGAGTCGGTGGACGCCGGTCTCCGGGCGGAGGAAGCCGTACGCGTACTGGCCGCGGATCTCGAGCACCGCGCCCTTGATGCCGGCCTCCTCTCCGTCGGACAGGTCGAGCACCTCGACCTCGAAGCCCTTCCGCTGCGCCCAGCGCTCGTACATGCGCATGAGCATCGAGGCCCAGTCCTGGGCCTCGGTGCCCCCCGCGCCGGCGCTGATCTCGACCTGCGCATCGCGAAAGTCGTCGGGCCCGCGCAGCAGCGAGCGCAGCTCGTAGGCGTCGAGCGCCTCCTCGACCGACTCGACCTCACGGTCGAGCTCCGCCGCCATCCCGGCGTCCGGGTCGGCGGCGATGAGCTCCGCGAGGTCGCGCGCGTCGCGCACGCGTCCCTCGAGCCTGTCGAAGGGATCGATCCACCCCCGGAGCGTCTTCACCTGCTGCACGACCGCCTGCGCGCGCTCCTGGTTGTCCCAGAAGCCGCCGCCGGCCATCTGCCCTTCGAGCTCCTCTAACGTCCGTCGCTTGGCGTCGAGGTCAAAGGAACCTCCGCAGCTCGCCGAGCCGGTCTTCCTGCTGCTCGAGCGTGCGTGAGCGTTCGTTGGCGTCCATGGCGCGTGTGCTCTCCGTGTAAGACGCGAGCCGCCCTCCGCGCGGGAGAACGGCTCGCCGTGGAATCGTCGTGCTCGAATTATAGCGGCCCGCCGGACGCCCTTCTACCCCGCGGCGGCGCCTCGTCGCTCAGAACACCCGCTTCCCGCTGGCCAGCACGTCGTTGAGCGCATCCTGGAAGTGGTTGGTGCTCTCGGCGAACTCCTTCCCGACCTGCTCGACGTACTCCTCGTAGCTCTTCTTGATCTCCTCGCGAAAGAGCTGCTTGAGCGTCCCGTCCCGCTCCCCCTCCTCGCGCTTCTGCGGCTGGTAGGCGACCATGTCCGAGACGAGCGCGCGCGCGAGGCGGCGCGCCTTCTGATTCGGGTCGTTGGCCAGGAACGGGTTGAGCGGCCGGCGCGCCGCGGGCCCCCCCGCCGGCGCCGCGCCAGCGGGAGGCTGGGGCGGCG
>JBJMNL010000247.1:0-4544 GCA_045804285.1 Gemmatimonadaceae bacterium | reverse complement strand
GCCGGCCGGCGCGGCGCCCGCCGGGCGCGGCTGGCCGGCCGCCGGCGCTGGCGCCCCGGTCTCCACCGCGCGCGCCGAGTCGTAGGCCGCCGCGCGGCGCACGAAGGCCAGCGGCACGCGCGTGGAGTCGGTGGCGCGCAGCGCGAAGAGCGAGGAGTCGAGCGGCTGCGCCGGGTCGAGCGGCCGGTCGAGCGTCAGGCGGAGCGTCGCGCTGTCCTGCACGGTGAGGTCGGCGATGCCGGGCCCGGCCGAGTCGTGGACGAAGGCGAAGAGCTCGACGCGGGCGCTGTCGCCGAGCGTCATTGCGGCGCTGTCCCACGCCTCGCGCTCGTCGAGCGCGCGGTTGTTGTTCTGGTCGATCGCCGCGAGGAGCGTGTAGCGGCCCGGCGCGAGGTGCGGGAAGGCGAAGCGCCCCGACGAGTCGCCGACGGTGACGTAGACGACGCTGTCGGGGCGCGAGATCGCCTGCACGAGGGGGCGCGCCGCGATCGTTCCCTCCGGCCAGTCGAAGACGATGCCCGAGACGTGCGACCGCGGGATCGTCGGCCCGGTGGAGAAGATCGCCTCCGCCCCCTCCTTGCGCACGTTGCCGCGCAGGTCGACGAGCCCCGGGAGCATCGTCACCGTGTAGACCGTGTTGGGGCGGAAGCCGCGGTGCGGGCGGACGGTGACGGCGTCGCGCTTCCAGCTCACGTCGGGCTCGCCGTCGCGCGGCGAGACGAGGAAGAGGCCGGCGAGCGTCGGCACGCTCTGCGGCCGCTCGTTCACCACCTCGTCGAACTGGAAGACCACCCGCGGCGGGCGCGCGTTGACGGCGCCGGTGTCGGGCGTCACGCGCACGAGCTGCGGCGGCGCCTTGTCCACCGGGCCGCCCGGCGGGAACCCGGGCGACGCGCAGGCGGCGGTGAGCGCGGAGGCGGTGACGAGGGCGGCGAGGGCGGTCCGGCGCGCCGGCGGCGCGCTCGCGTCGCGCGCGCTCACGTCGCGCGCGCTCACGAGCCGCACAGCGAGGCCACCTTCTGCGCGAGCTGCCCGCGCCGCGCGCTCCACTCCTGCTCCTTCTGCCGCTCCCCTTCCACCACCTCGGGCTTGGCGCGGGCGAGGAAGCTCTCGTTCGCGAGGCGCTGCCGGAGCCCGCCGAGCTGCTTGTCGAGGTTGGCCAGCTCGTCGCGCGCCTTCTGGCACTCCCTGGCGAGGTCCACGAGGCCGGCGAGGAGCACGTGGGCGACGGAGCCGCCGGCGAGCACCTTCTGCGCGGCGGCCGCGGAGGGCGACGCCCCGACCGTCACCGACGACCGCGTCAGTCGGCCGACGAGGGCGCTCTCGTCCCGCAGCACGCGCTCGGCCGCGCCGCCGGCCGCCGGCGCGAGCACCACCTCCACCTGCCGGCCCGGCGCGACGTTGTAGTCGGAGCGGATCTGGCGCACCGCGGCCACCGCGTCGCGCACGAGCTCGAACTCGGCCGCGCCGGCGCCGGCCGGGAGCGCGCGCGCCGCCGGCCATGCCGCGACGGCGATGAACGTCCCGTCCTGGTGGCCGGGCAGCCGCTGCCAGAGCGCCTCGGTGATGAAGGGCATCACCGGGTGCAGGAGACGCAGCGCCATGTCGAAGGCGTGCACGGCGACGGCGCGCGCCACCTCGCGGTCGCCCTGGTCGTCGCCCGTCAGCCGCCCCTTGATCGACTCCACGTACCAGTCGGCGAGCTCGCTCCACACGAAGCGGCGCGCCGCCTCGGTGTACTCGTTCAGCCGCAGGCCGACGTAGCGCTCGCCCTCCTCCCACGTCCCGCCGCGCGGCCGCGCCGGGCCGAGCGCGGCGTCGGCGTCGGCGATGGCCGCGTCCAGGCGGTGGAGGATCCAGCGGTCGGCGCGCGTGAGGCGGCCGGCGTCGATGACGTCCAGCGCGGCGACCGGCTCCTGCCCCACGTTCTGGAGCAGGAAGCGGCCGATGTTCCAGAGCTTCGTCGCGAAGTTACGTCCGGTGGCGAACGACTTCTCGAGGTCCTGCGGGTCGAGGATGACGTCGGCGCCCATCCCCATGCCGGCGACCAGCGTGTAGCGCATCGCGTCGGCCCCGTACAGGTTCACCACCTCGAGCGGGTCGATGCCGTTGCCGAGCGACTTCGACATCTTCACGTGGTTGGTGTCGCGCGCCGTGCCGTGCAGGTACACGGTGTGGAACGGCGTGCGCCCGGTAAAGGCGAAGCCGGCCATGATCATCCGCGCCACCCAGAAGAAGAGGATCTCGGGTGCGGTGATCAGGACGTCGGTCGGGTAGAACGCCTCGAGGTCGCGCGACCGGTCGTTCGGCCAGCCGAGCGTGGAGATCGGCCAGAGCCACGACGAGAACCAGGTGTCGAGCACGTCCTCGTCCTGGCGCACCGGACCGCCGCAGTCGGGGCAGGTGGCGAGGTCGGTGCGGCTGGCGTGCGCCGAGCCGTCGCGCTCGCAGTACCAGACGGGGACGCGGTGCCCCCACCAGAGCTGGCGCGAGATGTTCCAGTCGCGGATCCCCTCGAGCCAGTTGACGTACACCGCCTCCCAACGCTCGGGGAGGATGCGCACCGCGCCCGTGCGCGCCGCCTCGAGGGCGGGGCGGGCGAGCGGCTCCATCTTCACGAACCACTGGTCGGAGAGGCGCGGCTCAACGACGGTGCCGCAGCGGTAGCAGTGCCGCACGGAGTGCTGGTGGCTCTCCACCTTGGCGAGCCGCCCCTGCTCCCTGAGCATGGCGACCATCGCCTCGCGCGCCGCGAAGCGGTCCATGCCGCGCAGCGCCTCCGGGACGCGCCCCTCGGCGTCGGCGCCGTTCTCCATCGTGCCCGTGGGCGTGATGACGACCGGCATCGGGAGCCCGTGCCGCCGCCCGACCTCGAAGTCGTTGGCGTCGTGCGCCGGAGTGATCTTGAGCGCGCCCGTGCCGAACGACGGGTCCACGTACGCGTCGGCGATGATCGGGATCTCGATGCCGACCACCGGCAGGACGACGCGGCGGCCGACAAGGTCGCGGTAGCGCTCGTCGTCCGGATGCACCGCGATGGCGACGTCGGCGAGAATCGTCTCGGGACGCGTCGTCGCGATCGTGATGGAGCGCGTGGGGTCCCCGGCCAGCGGGTAGCTCACGTGGTAGAGCTTGCCCGGCGCGTCCTCGAACTCCGCCTCCTCGTCGGAGAGGGAGGTGAGGCAGCGCGGGCACCAGTGGATGACGCGGTGGCCGCGGTAGATGAGCCCGCGCTCGAAGAGGCGAACGAACGCCTCGCGCACCGCCCCCGAGAGCTCGGGGGTGAGCGTGTAGGCCGTGCGCGACCAGTCCGCCGAGGCGCCGATGGCGCGGAGCTGGTTAAGGATCTCCCCACCCGTCTCCTCGACGAAGCGCGCCGTACGGGCGACGAACGCCTCGCGGCCGAGGTCGAAGCGCGTCTTGCCCTCGGCCGCGAGCGCCTTCTCGACCACGTTCTGCGTGGCGATGCCCGCGTGGTCGGTGCCGGGCAGCCAGAGCGTCTCGTCCCCCGCCATCCGCCGCCACCGGACGACGACGTCCTGCACCGTGTTGTTGAGCCCGTGCCCGACGTGGAGGATCGCCGTCACGTTGGGCGGCGGCATCATGATCACGAACGGGTCGCGGTCGCCGCCGGCGCGATTCGAGCGCTCGGCGCGTGCCGTGAAGACGCCCGCCTCGAGCCAGCGCTGATACAGCTCGCGCTCGGTGGCGGCCGGATCGTACTGCGGGGGGATGTCGGTCAGGACGGGTTCAGTGGCGCTCATGGTCCCGGGAAGTTAACGGGCCGGAGCGGGGGACGACTAGGCATGGAATCAGGAACGGAGGACCAGGAACTGAAAACTGAGAACTGACGACTGACTACTGTCGACCGCCGTCATGAGGGGGGTGAACAGTAGTCAGTGGTCAGTTCTCAGTTTTCAGTTCTCGAGTCTACGGTTTTCAGTTTTCAGTCTTCAGTTTTCAGGCTTCGGTTCGCGGTCGAGCGGCCCGCCGTCGGCGGGTCGCCAGGGGTCAGAGTCCTCTGTTGAGCTCTCCCATCTTGTCCACGATCTCGCGGTTCTCGTCGACGAGGTCCTGGATCCGCTCGCCGCGGAAGCCTGCATCCGGACCGGAGTCGGCCACTGCGCCGCCGGTACGCACGTCGTCACGCACGAGGTCCACACCCTCGGGGTCGTCGCGTTTGTCCTCGAAGTCTTCGATCCGGGTGTGGTGCTGCCCGTTAACAGCGCGTCCGTTGTGGGGTTTGTGGCGGTCGGCCATCTGCTCTCCTCCTGGTTCCACGTTTCACCGTCGTCCCGCCGCGCCAGAGGCGCGCGGCGGGGAGGCGGAGGGGAGCAACGATCGGGCCGGCGTGACGGTAGGGTCGAGCGGATCGGGAAGGGGCGCGGGTCGCGTGCGGGAACGGCCCCGGGACGTCCCGGGGCCGGTCCCGCACGCGACCCGCGCCCCTTCCCGTTCCGCTCGACCCTACCGTCACGCCGGCCCGATCGTTGCTCCCCTCCGCCTCCCCGCCGCGCGCCTCTGGCGCGGCGGGTCGACGGTGT
>JBJMNL010000246.1:0-20854 GCA_045804285.1 Gemmatimonadaceae bacterium | reverse complement strand
TGCCCCGCCCGAAGGCGGCCGTGCTCGAACAGGCCCTGCCACGCGGTCAGGCCCGAGATCGGCAGGCTCGCGCCCACCGTGAAGTCGACGTCGCCCGGCAGCGGCGCGAGGTTGCGTGCCTCGACGGCCGCGTACTCCGCCAGGGAGCCGTCGCGGTGCCAGTCCGCGAGGCCGAACACCCGCTGCCCCACCGACAGCCCCGTCGTGCCGTAGCCGAGGGCGGTGACCACGCCGGCCAGCTCGTGCCCGGGGATCGACGGCGTCCGGTCACGGCCGCGGCGATCGGTCCAGGTCGAGGGCCACGCCAACTCCGTCCCGACGAAGCCCGACGCATGGACCTGAACGACGACGTCGTTGATCGCCGCCTGCGGCTCGGGCCGATCCACCAGCGTCATCCCGGCCGCCCCCGCGGCCTGGTCCGTCACCACGATCGCCTTCATCGTCCGCAGCCCTGTGTCGAGTCCGCGCCTGCACGGCAGCCGATCCACCCCTTGTCCCAGGACGGGTTATCGGACAGAAACGGATCGATCAGGCTCTTGGCCGCGCCTGCCTCGATGCGAAATGCGGAATGGCCGCACCACGTCAGTTTCACGGGGATTGTCTCCTCGGTCATTTGTCTCTTTGCTGGAAATGTTGCAGGGCCTTGCCACTGGTCGACGTAACCTCGCTTCCCGAACTGCTCGCTACAAAGCAGCGGCTCGACGAGTGACACATCATCGACGCCACGCACCGCTTATCGGTTCAGGGGCGGATTGAATCGCCCCGGGTGGAGAGGAGACTCGTTCAGTTGAGTGCGACCAGCTCGGCCTGAGCCGCCAGGGCACGGTAGAACTGCTCCTCGTACTCCGCCGGGGGAAGGTACGCGAGCGGCTCCAGCAGGCGCTGCGTGTTGAACCAGGCGGCCCACTCGAGCGTCGCATACTCCACGTCGTCGAAGCCGCGCCAGGGGCCGCGGCGGTGGATCACCTCCGCCTTGAACAGCCCGATCACGCTCTCGGCCAGCGCGTTGTCGTACGCATCACCTGCGCTCCCCACGGAGGGCGCGGCGTCCGCCTAGGCCAGCCGCTCGGTGTAGCGCATCGCGACGTACTGCGATCGGAATGCCACGGCGCACGGGTCGTGATTGCTATCTCGTGGTCCGTTGTCGGTTCGATCGACGGTCGCGCCTTCGTCAGACGGATTCTCCGGATTGCTCTTCTTCGAACGTGACGGCGACGGCGGCCTTCGCGGACAGCCGCACCTTCTGTCCTTCGACGTCGGCGACGAGGCCGAGGTCGATGAAGTGGTTGTGACCCTTGTGCTGGCCCTGGCCGCTGTCGCGTTTCGCGAGCCTGATGCGGCCGTCGGCGACACCGTCGACGGTGCCGATATGGACACCGTCCGCGCCGATCACCTCCATGTGCTGGACGATCTTGTCGCTGGTCATCCGCTTCTCCTTGGTTGGTGTGAGTCTGTCGGCCCGCGACCTCCGATCGGGTCGATGGCGACGCAACGCGCGATGCCGATCGTGCGAGAGTGTGTCACGGCCGTTGAGTGGCGGCCGAGCTCGTCCGACGTGAGTTACTGCCGTTGCCTTCCCTCCCGTCGATCCCGCAGAAGACGAGGAGTTCAGGGATGCGACGTCCAGCAATGCTGCGGCTGACGACGGCACTCACACTGGTGTCCTCGTGCTCGTGACGTCACGCGGCAGCGCTTCCCCGCGGCAGCTTCCAGTTCGGCCGCACGAAGTGACAGGTGTAGCCGTTGGGATACCGCTCCAGATAGTCCTGATGCTCGGGCTCGGCCTCCCAGAAGTCGCCGGCCGGCGCGACCTCGGTCACGACCTTGCCCGGCCACAAGCCGGACGCGTCGACGTCGGCGATCGTGTCGACGGCCACCCGCCGCTGTTCCTCGCTGGTGTAGAAGATGGCGGAGCGGTAGCTGGCCCCCACGTCATTGCCCTGCCGGTCGCGGGTGGTCGGATCGTGGATCTGGAAGAAGAACTCGAGGATCTCCCGGAAGGTGATCTGCGCCGGATCGAAGAGGATCTCGATGGCCTCCGCATGCGTGCCATGATTGCGGTAGGTGGCGTTCGGGACGTCGCCGCCGGTGTAGCCGACGCGAGTGGAGAGCACGCCGGGGCGGCGGCGGATCAACTGCTGCATGCCCCAGAAGCAGCCGCCGGCCAGAAGTGCACGCTGGGTCGTCGCGGGCACGGTCAGGCTGCCTGCTTTGAAAAGAGCGCTGCGTAGTCACCGTAGCCTTCGCTCTCAAGCTGGTCGCGGTGGATGAAGCGAAGCGAGGCGGAGTTCATGCAGTACCGTAGGCCGCCCTTATCACGGGGACCGTCGGGGAAGACGTGGCCGAGGTGGCTGTCGCCATGCTTGGAGCGAACCTCAGTCCGTATCATGCCATGATTGCGATCGACGTTCTCGACGATATTGGCTGCCTCGATGGGCCTCGCGAAGCTCGGCCAGCCTGTGCCGCTGTCGAACTTGTCAAAGGAGGCGAAAAGGGGCTCGCCGGACACAACATCGATGTAAAGACCGGGCTCCTTGTTGTCCCAATACTCGTTGGCGAACGGGCGCTCGGTGCCGTCGGCCTGCGTTACGCGATACTGCTCCGGCGTCAGGCGAGACAGCGCCTCGGGGCTCTTGCTGAAGGTTCTCATCTGCGATCCTCCTTGTGAGTACTGGCCTGGAGATAAGTAGCAGTGGCGCCATCGCAACTGCCACGAAATGGCGGACTTGATGAAGCTCCATGGCGTGTTCACCGGCAAGTTGTTGCCGCCTATCCTCGACCGACCCTCTCGCTTGACGACATGAGGCGAGCTCGCCGCGTGCTTGACTTACTGGCTTGACGTTGTCGCCGGTGCGCGTGAATTGGCACTGACTCAGCGCGAGTGTGGACGCGTGGACACGTTTTCTGGAATCTCGGATGCGAGGCGACCGTTGAAATCGCGACCTGAAGGTGGACTGCGCGCCGATGTGGTCGAGAACAGGGATCAGGTCTGACGGGTCACCGCACCGCGTGCGGTCGATGTCGATGCCGGCCCGCTACATCGTGGTGCCTGACCGCACGCGATAGTGGACAGTCATCGTCAGCATCCAGCGGGACTTCCTAATTGGGATCGAGCTGCGCGCAAGCCGGAAGGTATGAGTGAGGCGCCCTGGCGACGCGCTCGCACAATGTGCCGACGAAGCCCGTGCTGGTTGAAGGCAGTGCCTTGACGCCAAGAGGTGCTCCAGCATCTTGGCGTTGCTGACTTCCCGGGGATACGGGATGACGAAGCACCTGTTCTTGCTGCAGCTCGGGACATCGCGCACGTCTCTCACGCGTCGTGCGGATCATGGTCTCTGTCTCCATCCTTGCCGCGCTGCGGAATTCGGGAGGCTGCGCGTCGCGACCCACTCGGCCTCGCGACGTACGATCGTCGACTGGCGAATGTCGCCCCATGTCGAGCCGCCCGAGTAGGAGCCGTCGCTCTTCGATACGCGGTGGCACGGAATCGTGAACTCCCGCGGGTTCTGCGAGCACGCGTTTCCGACGGCGCGAACCGCGCGCGGGGCGCCGATCTCGCGGGCGACCGCCGCAAAGGCCGTTGTCTCGGCGAACGGGACCTTCATCACGGCGGCCCAGACTCGGCGCTGAAACGCGGTGCCCCGGATGTCGAGGGGTAGCGTGATATTGCCGCGCGGCTTCTCGACGAAGCCGACCACCGTCTCGATCGCGAGTTCGATGATGCCGGCCGAGCTGGGCGAGGAGGCAATCGAATAGCTCCGCATCGCGACGTAGCCGTTGGGCGCTGTCAGGCGGACGTCAACGTGCTGCCCTGCCGCGTGCGTAAACGGCACGGAGAGGCGAAGGAAGAAGCTCTTGATGCTCGGCGTCCGCTCCATGACGTGGACAATCGTGGCGTTCTGCCACGCGGCGCGAGGAGCGGCACAATCAATCGTTGGTGTACCGCTGCTCACGCCTCGCACCAAGCAAGTTGGCGGCAATCCATAGGAATAGGATCACGGTCTGAAAGACAATGAACGTCCAGGAGCCCATGACGCCGGCTACGACGTCGGCGACCCTTTGTCCGCGCGTCGATCGCTCGACCGACGGACTCCCCTCCGGGCGTCGGAGGCGAAGAGCACGCCTGAGCCGCCTGAGGTCTGAGAGGAGCTCGTGCTCTGCCTGCTGCAGGTCGGGCTGAGTTAGTGCCGGTGTGTCCATCGTGCCGCTCCCTTCGCAGTGCCGGATGCTCATTCATGAAACGGGAAGCCGCGACATGCTCTCTCGCGCGGGGCGAAGTTGGCTGACGTCCCGTGCAGAATGGCCATGTCCCCGAAGCGGTCGGCCGATGCGCCATCCTGGAATACCATCATCAGGATCAGGTCGCCGGGTGTGAGCACGGCGTCGAACACGTCCCACGACACCATCCCCGGTGCATACGGATCGAACCCCAGCCACTCGGCGCAGTCAGGCGGATTGGAGGTTTCTACCCACTCGGCGGGTCGCGCATTGTTGATTAATATGATGGTCGTTCCTCCGCCGACCTCGGTCTCGTCCAGGCGCTGCTCCTCGAGCGAATAGCCGGCGGGAACCTGCGTGTCGGCCGTGAGTTGGCCAAGGCGTAAGTGATAGTTCAGCAAAATCGCGGCGCGTCCTGTGTCTTGCACTGTGTGATGACGCATCGCCGTACGCCGTGGGACCACCGCCTCGTCGTCCCGCCAATCGGAAAGGGACAGAAGCCACCCCTCTCGCGTCGAACTGTTGTAGCGGACATTGTCGACGAACCCAGCGACCTGCTCGAGCTCCGGCCGCAGCATCTTGGCATTCCCGAGATATGCATCCCATTGGTCTGCCCGCGGCTGCACTTCGACGATGACTGAGAACATTGAATTATCTCTGTGCCGCGATGCAGGCGATCGCGATGTCGAACGGACCGGGCCACGCCGGGACGTTCACAAAAGTCCGCGCCGGCGGATTCAGAGGGAAATAGCGGCAGTAAATCGCATGGACGACCGCGAACTGCTCGACCGACGTGCAATGGACGGTGCATGTGAGCACATGCGCGAGCGATGACCCCGCCGTCTCGAGACAGAGCGTCATTTGCTCGAGCACCAGCTCCGCCTGGCGCGCGGTGGGCGCGTTCGCGGCGATCGTGCCGGTAGCCGGATCGAACGGTGGAAAGCCCGAAACGTCGATCGTGTCTCCAGGCCGCGTCACGGCCGACGTTGGCGCTTGCCAATTCTCCAAATATGTGGATAACGGCTCGACCCGGATGATGTCTCGCATTATGTGCCTCTACGTGAAGGGCGGCATTGACGGTGACTGTCGTGGCGGTCGGTCCGCGACATTATCACAGCTCGTGCTCGTCGAACGATGATGACAGCGCATTCAGCGGATGACAGTCGGCCGGTCGCGCCCCTCGCTGCGGCCGATCTCGACCGACTCATCGATACACTGATGGTGAAGTTCGTCTGGCTGGCGGAGTGCCTAGTCGGCGAGGGATACCGCCTCGACATGGGCGACATCGACGCTCCTGGGATCCATTACAATCTCGCGGGCACCGGGCGATTGATCGTTGCCGGCCGCGAGCCGATCGAACTGAAGCCGCACACGCTGGTCGTCGTTCCAGCGAGTTCTCCATTTCGGATCGAGGTGACGTCGCGTCAACATCCGCATGGCGCGTTGAAGAGTGTCGACGGACGAGCGCAGGCGAGTCTCCGCAGTGGCGTTCACCGCGTCGTCGCGAAGGACGCCGACCCCGTCGTCATTCTTATCTGCGGATTCTTTCATGCGTCGTACGGATCGTCGACCGACCTGTTTGGCGGATTGGCGGCGCCGATCATCGAGCAATTCGACGAACGCGACCAGATCGACGAAAAGCTCACAATGGCTCTGACGGAGCTCGTGGCGCAGGAAATCGGATCCGGCGCGATGAGTGCTGCGCTGTTGAAGCAGGTCATCGTGGCGCTGCTGCGTCGGTCGCTTCGCTCGCTGGATCTCTGGGTCGAACGATTTGCGATGCTGGGCGATCCACAGATTGCGCGTGCATTCGCCGAGATGGTGGCGAACCCGGGCGCGCGGCACTCGCTGCAAAGCCTGGCGCGCACCGCGATCCTCAGCCGGTCGGCGTTCATGGCGCGTTTCACGAAGGTCCTCGGCCGGTCTCCGATGATCGTCCTGCGCGACCTTCGTATGCGGCAGGCCGCCGAACAGCTGAGGTCGAGCACGTTATCGGTCGACGAAATCGCACGCCATGCTGGCTATGCAAGTCGAAGTAGCTTCATACGCGCGTTTCGGAGGGCTTACGGTTACGATCCGTCCTCGTACCGCAGGTCAGCCGCTCGGAGGGCAAGGGGACATCAGTGAACCCGCGCCGCGCAGCATCTTTGAAGGCCGACAGGTGCCGAGCAGCTGCCTGCGAGTGTCAGCAATGGCCTGGGACGCGAGACTTCCCGTGCAGCCGGTGAGTGTGCCGGCCGAGTCGACCACGCGAGAGCACGGCGCGACAATCAAACGATGCTCGGGCAACTCGGTGACGGTGATTAACAGCACGTAGGGCGGATCATCGCTCTCCCAGAGAAGCGCGGCCAGGTCGTCGTGGCCCGCAGCGACAGGCGTACGAGTCCACTTCTCGTTCACGTTGCGTGTCATGTTCGCCTCGCGACGTTGGGCGTATCGCGAGCTTTGACCTCGTCACCGGCAGTCTTCTTCGCGTCTGCGGAGCCGGATATCTCACGGGAAGCGTATCAACGGCCCCGGAGATGGGAACGGCGGCTCGGCAACGCCAGGATGATTGGGGACACTTCGTGGACGTCCGGGTCCCCGGAGCACCGTGATCAGGAGGCGCACGCCATCGGGAAGCGCGAGCCCCTCCGATAGTGCGATCGTCCCCTCACGAACGGCCGTCCCGACGGTCTAGGTCCTGAAAACCATCTCACGTTGTCATCCTGAGCGCAGCGACCAATCCTGCACCGGGGCTTGCTCCCGGTAGGAGCCTGCGGTCACTCCACTGCCGCTGTGTTTCGAGGCCGAGATGCCGGCGCGCTTCCGCGAAGGTGACTTCCACCTGCCAGCGGCGGACGAAGTCGCCGACCACCTCCGACGCCGGGAGTGCGAGATCGGTCGAGAGGAGCGCCTGCGGGTCGAAGCGTCCGAACGGGTCGCGGACGAGCACCCAGGGCAACGGCAGGATGGGGAGCCCGCCGTGATGCCAGATGGCCGTGCTGGTCGCCAACTCGACCTCGCACGCCCCCTCGCCGTACCAGCCGGCAATGCGCACGCGCTGCCAGGCCGTGGTGGCATCCGTCAGGACGGCGGAGCGCAGCGGCAGCCGCGTGCCTTTCACGGGCGGCCGCCCGTTCGTGCCGGGCCGGCGCGGTGGCGCCGGCGTGAACAGCCGCGCCTCGAGCCGGAGGCGCGTGATGCACGTCATCTGCGGCGTGAGCGCGCCGAGCAGCTCGAGCGCGGCGAAGCTCCTGTCGCCGACCATGATCACCCGGCGGCCCGGCGCGAGTGTGGCGCACCAGCGAGCGATCTGCCGCAGGAGCTGCCACGCCCAGTCCGTCATCCGCTTGTGACGACGACCAGATGCGCGATTGGCGCGCGCGGAGGGCGCGAGAGCCGTCAGCACGGGCAGCGCCCAGACGCGGCCGGCCCACGAGATCGGCGCCAGGAGCATGGCGGAGAGCCAGCGCAGCCCGCTCGCCTTCGTGAAGTGGCGGTGCGAGGAGCGCCCCGGGTCCCGGTAGATCCCCTTCGCGCGGAGCCGCTTGCCGCGCCGCCGCTCGATGGTGTCATCGACGCCGAGCACGAGCGGGCCCTCGGGCGCGAACGCGCGCAGGAGCAGCCCGAGCAGGATGCGGCTGGCGCCGGGCGGGGGCCAGGCGGCGCGGCTCAGCACGCGATGGTCGTTCACCCAGCGGCGCTCGTGCGGGAGCCCCAGGAGGCGCAGCACGCTGGCGACGGTCCGCACGCCGGGGGCGAGGATCGCGCCGCCTGAGGAGGGTGCGCGCGTGCCGCCACGGGCGCGGGCGGAACAGGGGCGCGAATACTACGATGGTCGCGACGACGCGGGTCGGCACGGGGAGCACGGCGTCCATCGCTTGGCGGAGTGGATGGCCAGTCTACCAGAGCGCCCGCATCGTCGCGTCATGAGCTCACCCCACTCAAATGGCCAGAGTCGAGCTTAGAGTGCGTTTCAATACCGCAGCGGCAGGTAGCTGTGGAGGATCCGCGCGCGGGGGCGAGGGAGGGGAACGCGGCGTGGATTGCGGATGGCAGCGCCGAACGGACGCCTGCGCGTGACCGCTGGTTCGCGCCACTGCGGGCAGCGCATCGGGACGGGCGGCGAAACTTCGGCTTGAGCCATTCGCGTTTGAGCTCATCGCGCCAGATCGCCGACGTGGCGGACGGGGCCGACGACGTCGGCCGGCGTGACGGCAGCGCCGATGAGTGCGCGGCCCGTGAGGAGCTGCCGCGTTCCCGGTAGCGGACGGTCGCATTTGGCTCTCGGTCCTCTCCCGAGCGGAAGTGGTGCGGGCGCATGGCAGGAGGCACTCTTGATGCAGACCGACGGCCCCTCTCTACCACGGAGGACCCATGTCCATCATCAACGAGGCTGCCAAAGCCGCGGACGCGGGCACGAAGGAGGGGCTGCGCGACGTCCTCGACTTTCTCGTCACGCAGGAGCAGCTCAGCGTGACGCTGCTCACGGCCGCGATCGAGCGCGCCGCGGGCACGCCGTCCGCTGCATTCCTGCCGGTCCTGCGCAACGGTGTCACCACCGAGTTCAACCACGTCGAGGCGCTCAAGGCGGCCGGCGGCAACTCGCTCACCACGTCGTATTGGGTCCCGGACGCGGCGTTCGGCGGCGGAGGCGCCGGGCTTTTCTCCACCGTCGAAATGAACGAGAGCATCGAGATCAGCCTCTACCTCATCGGCGTCAGCGCCTATACCCGCGCGGGCGAGGAGTTCGGCGCCCGGCTGTGCGCCGAGGCGATGGGCACCGAGGCGGTCCACCGCGCGCTCGCGCGCTTCGCCCAGGGCCAGCTTGGCAAGGACGTCGGCGTCCCCAACGACGTCGGGTTCGAGAACTTCGACTGGCCCACCGTGGCGCAGGTGCGCGACGCGCTCGAGGGGCTCGGCATCGGCTACGGCAAGCAGGGCGCTGGCGCGGGGCGCTTCTACGAGTACCCCGGCGACCCGATCGCGCGCGGCGTCGGCACGCCGGTCAGTCACACCGTTCCCGCGTGAGGGACCGCCGACGGCGCGGGGCGGGCAGCGCGGGGTACCCGCTCCCGCGCCCCCGCCGATGGGGCACCCGGATGGTCGCTGGGAGCGCCTGACCATCGCCAAGTGCGTTACCAAACCGGATGAGCGGTAGATTGCGGTCGTAGCACAGCTGGGCGCGGCGACGAAGAAGGTGCCTGACGAGCTGTGGGCCAGCCGCAGAATGGTCGAGCGCACGGGCGCGTGGTTCAACCGCCTCCGACGGCTTCGAGATCGAGACGAGCGCCACGCCGACATCCACGCCGCGTTCAGCTCTCTCGCCCCCGCGCGGATCCTCCGCAGCTACCTGCCGCTGCGGTATTGAAGCGCACTCTTAGGCTCTTCTCGCCCTCCGTGCCGTCGTGCGGGGCGGTAGCACCTGCCCAGGCAGCCTGCACGATGTAGGTCTGCTCGGCGACGTGCTGGCTCGCGAACCCGCCCGCGGGGCTCGCCCGGGGAGGGCCACCCTCGTAGCGAAGCGTCAGCCCGTCGCCCACCGGGGAGAGCAGCCGCGAGGACATGTACGACCAGGCACCCATGTTCTTTGGCGCCTCCTGCACCCACACCACTTCGCGCAGGGCGGAGAAGCGCTCGATCTGCTCGCGAAGCTGCGCCTCGGGGAAGGGGAAGAGTTCCTCGACGCGGGCTAGCGCGACGTTGTTCGCCTTGGTGCGAAGCTCGCTCCCCATCAAGTCCACGTAAACCATGCCGGTGCACAGCAGGAGCCGCGTGATCTCGTTCGCGCGGTCGCCCGCGGACGCGTCGGCGATCACCGGCTGGAAGGTGCTGTGTCCGCTCAGCTCTCCGAGTTGTGACGCCGCGAGCGGGTGGCGGAGAAGGCTCTTCGGGCTCATCACGACGAGCGGCCGCGCGTCGACGCTAAGCAGCGCGGCCTGGCGGCGGAGCAGGTGGAAGTACTGCGCCGAAGTGGTGCAATTCACCACGCGGATGTTCGCTTCGGCGGCGAGCTGAAGGAAACGCTCGAGGCGCGCGCTGGAGTGCTCCGGGCCCTGTCCCTCGTATCCGTGCGGGAGGAGGAGCACCAGCCCCGAGCGCTGCCTCCACTTCAGGTAGGCCGCGGCGATGAACTGGTCGATGATGACCTGCGCGCCGTTGGCGAAGTCGCCGAGAACGAGGCCTTCGCTTGCGGCAGGGTTTCCAGCACGTTGTGGCGGGCGCCGCTGTCGCCGTCGTGAACCACAAGGCGGCGATGGCTGAAGGTGCCGCGCTCCGCGTCCTGCCCTGTGAGCCGCACCGGCACGGCCTCCGCCACCAGCGTCTACGGCGGCCGACGCGGCGGCGGCCGAGGCGTCAGCTCCCGCTTCCGCGCGAGGGGCCGCCTCTTCCGGAGAGAACGATTTGAAGTACCCCTGCCAACTGGCGTCCACCGATGACGGATCGGCCAAGAATTGTTCGTCGAGCCCGAGCACGTATCCCGCCTTGGGACCGTGGAAGAAACTGAGGTCGAGCATGATGTGTGTGCTTCGGACGTGTTCCGGCGGCTGAATCCGCCAGCCGGGGATCAACCGGCGGCGAGGTTCTGTATACTGAATGTGCCGCACAACGGGCCGCTACCTCGCTCCAGCGACCGGCGCGGCCGTTCTGGAAGTTGGAATGGTGAATGGAATAGCGCCGCTAATCTCCGCCCTGCGTGCGGGTCGCATGGCTGAATTGCCGTACCTGTCTCGCGCAATAGATTGTCGCGGCGCACTCTCAATGTCGTCGGAAACACGATTGATTGTGAATCACTACATCGCGTTCCCCTCCGGACGCCGCGTCGGGTCCTCTCGCCCGTCTACGTGGACGAGCGGCGTTTTCTGGTTCGGTGTGCGCCTCTCTGGCTGCGTGCAGCATCCCGCGGCGTACCTGGGCGGCTGAGGCGAGCTTGGGCCGCATCGGTCTCGGCCTCGCCGCCCTCGGCCGGCCAGGCTACATCAACGTCGGGCACGATAGGGACCTCCCGGCCGGCTACGACGTCTCCGCGATGGAGGCGCACGCGTACCGGGTCCTCGACGAGGCTTGGGCGCACGGTGTCCGCTACTTCGACGTGGCGCGCTCCTACGGCCGTGCGGAGGACTTCCTCGGCTCCTGGCTCCGCCTGCGCGATCTCCCTCCGACCGCCGTGGTCGTGGGCTCCAAATGGGGCTACACCTACACGGCCGGTTGGCGCGCGGACGCTGAGGTGCACGAGGTGAAGGACCACTCCCTCGCCGCCCTCCGCCGCCAGATCGGCGAGTCCCGGGAGCGTCTCGGCAAGCACCTCGATCTCTACCAGATTCATTCCGCCACGCTCGAGAGCGGTGTCCTCGACGACACCGCCGTTCTGGACGAATTGGCGCGCTTGCGCCGGTCCGGGCTCCGCGTCGGGGTCTCTGTCAGCGGCCCGAAGCAGGCCGATATCGTCCGCCGGGCCTTGGAGATCGAGCGTGACGGTCAGCGCCTCTTTTCCGCCGTCCAAGCCACTTGGAACCTGCTGGAGCGCTCGGCCGATGACGCCCTGGACGAGGCGCACCGGGCGGGAGTCCAAGTGATCGTGAAGGAGGCTCTCGCGAACGGAACCCTCACCGAGCGGAACGACGATCCCGTCATCGCGCCCCGGCTCGACATCCTCCGTGCAGAGGGCGCGCGGCTGGGGGTAGGAATGGACGCGGTGGCGCTCGCGGCGGCGCTCGCCCGTCCCTGGGGCGACGTGGTGCTCAGCGGCGCCGCCACGCCCGACCAGCTCCGCTCCAATCTTCAAGCGCTCGCCTGCTCATGGGACGATGTATCCGAGGCACGGCTGGATGAACTGGCACTCGCCCCCCACGAGTACTGGGCGAGGCGGGCGAGCCTGCCCTGGACCTGACGTCCCGACACGAAACCTGCCGGTGGGACATTTCGTGCCACCGGCCGGTTTCGTGCGCCAGGATGCCGTCCGGGCCGCTATTGCAGCCTCGCCTCCCTTCCGCGTCTGGTGGAAGCCTGGATCAGAGGTAGGGTTTGCCCCTTACGGTCACCCAAGTCGAGGAGATGACCGCGCATGCTGACGCGCCTTCTCCACCTTCCTCTCGCCGCGGCACGCTCGTACGTGCTCCGCGCCTGCGCCACGAGCGCCGGGAGAGCGTCCCATTTCTAGCCCCGACTCGAGTCCGTCCGCCATTGACGAGCGCTTCGCACTCATCGTGATCGGCGCCGGGCAGGGTGGGATACCGCTCGCCGGTGCGTTCGCGCGGGCGGGGCGTCCCGTCGCGCTCGTGGAGCGGGTGCACGTGGGCGGAACCTGCATCAACGAGGGGTGCAGTCCTACAAAGACGATCATCGCCAGCGCGCGCATCGCCCACCTGGCGCGCCGGGCCGCGTCGTACGGCGTGCAACTAGCGGATGATGGCGACGGGGTGCCCCGAGCTCCGGACGGTGTGCTGGTCCATCTCGGTCGCGTGCACGAGCGCAAGCAAGAGATCGTCGACAGCTTCCGCTCGAATAGCGAGCGCTCGCTCGCGTCTGCGGGCGTGGAGGTGGTCCGTGGGCAGGCGCGGTTCGTGGGGCCGCGAACGGTCCGCGTCACCGGAGCGCCGGGTGCCGGCGCGAGCGACGGCGGCGCAAGAACACTTTCGGCCGAACTTGTAGTTATCAACACGGGTCTCCGCGCCGCCATGCCGCGGATCCAGGGACTCGGCGGCGTTCCCTACCTGACCTCGACTTCCATCCTTGAGCTGACGGAGCGGCCGGAGCACCTGATCGTCCTAGGTGGCGGCTACGTCGGGCTCGAGTTCGCGCAGGCGTTCCGCCGATTCGGGAGCCGCGTGACCATCGTGCAACGAAACGCGCAGCTCCTGCCTCGCGAGGACGCCGACATCGCTGGTGCAGTAGCGAAGATCCTGCGCAAGGAGGGAATCGACGTGCTGCTCTCCGCGGAGGCCGTGCGCGTCGATCGCATCGACGACGGCATCCGTCTGGTGTGGCGCGCTCGACGTGGTAATGGTGCGGAGTCCGACGTCGTGGGATCGCACCTGCTCGTGGCGACGGGCCGCGCCCCGAACACCGACGACCTCGATCTCGACGTCGCCGGCGTGGACGCGGACGCCCGCGGCTACGTACGCGTGAACGAACGGCTGGAGACATCGGCGCCCGGTGTCCACGCCATCGGTGATGTGAAGGGCGGACCGGCATTCACGCACATCTCGTACGACGACTTCCGCCTTCTGCGCGCGAATCTGCTCGACGGCGGCTCCGCGACGACGGCGGGGCGGCTCGTCCCGTACACGGTCTTCATCGACCCGCAGCTCGGTGCCGTCGGCATGACCGAGCGAGAGGCACGGTCGGCTGGGAATCGGGTCCGCGTCGCCAAGCTACCGATGTCGAGCGTTGCGCGTGCGCTCGAGGTGGACGAGACACACGGGTTCATGAAGGCGGTGGTGGACGCCGACACGAACCAGATCCTCGGCGCGACGGTGCTCGGCCTGGACGGGGGTGAGATCGTGACGCTGTTCCAGATCGCGATGATGGGGAAGCTACCGTATACCGCGCTTCGCGATGCCGTGTTCTCGCACCCGACGCTCGCCGAGGCACTCAACAACCTGTTCACGGCGATGGATCGGACAGGGTGACAGGCGCGCACCGGAAAGCGAGGCGGCAGCAACAGCTCGTGGACGGGAGACCTGAAAGGGCGGCGCCCGCGGCGCTCCGGACGCACAGCGTCGTACAGCGTCGTACAGCGAGGCCGCGGCCTCTCGATGTCGAACGCGCATCCATCGCCCTCGTATCCAATCGACCGTATGCCGTCATCAAACGCGCCAGCCAGTCGATCGGTCTGATCTCCGCCGCGAGCACCGTGATAGCGGCCCGATAAGTGGGCGGAGCGGATTGGTCCAGAGGACGTGCTTGCTGTCCGTGAGCAGTCGCTCCTGAAGCTGCAGCTCATGGTGCAGCCCGAGCTCCAGGAGCCCCGTCACGGGATGCGATGCGCCGCCCACGACCGGGACCCGATCAAGCGCCGCATGGCATCGTCCACGTGCGTGCGATGCGCGTAGACCTTGGCGAGCGTGGGCGCATGATGAGGCCGAGTCGCGCGTGGCCCTGGCGTTAGCCGGCCGGCACGTACTCCAAGTTGAAGGTGGCGCGGGGATCCGCTCATCCGGTGGCCTCGACGGGTGTGCGCCGGCGGCTACCGCCATCACGGCCCGATCGGAGCCGATCGTCCACGAGACGTGCCCAATCATCCTGGCGTTGCCACGACGCCGTTCCCATTCCCCGGGTCGTTGGTACGCTTCCTAATACGACATTCGGCTACTCGGGGACTCACACAAGGGCGAGATACAGGTCGCATCCGTACGACGGCTCCGTCGCCCCATCCCGTCGCCCGGCCAGACTCCGAGCGGACCTGCGTCGGGTATCCATCCCATCCGCTCACACGGAGGAGACACCATGTCGTCCATCATCGGCGATGCCGCGAAGGCGGCGCACATCGGCACCGATAGGGGTCTGCAGGAGGTCCTGGACTTCCTCGTCACCCAGGAGCAGCTGAGCGTCACGTTCCTCACGGAGCGGTACGAAGCCGTGCGCGCCCAGACGGAGCATCTGTGCGAGCCGCTGCAGACGGAGGACTACGTCGTCAGCTCGATGCCCGACGTGAGCCCGACGAAGTGGCACCTGGCGCACACGAGCTGGTTCTTCGAGACGTTCGTGCTGGCCGTGCACGACAGCGCCTATCGCTCGCCCGACCCGCGCTACGCCTTCCTCTTCAACTCGTACTACGTGCAGGCCGGGGAGCGGCACTGCCGCGCGCAGCGCGGGCTTGTGACGCGCCCCGGCGTAGCCGAGATCTACGCCTATCGCGCGCACGTGGACGGGGCGATGCTGCGCCTGCTCGCGCGAGTCGGCGACGATCACGCGCATCCCGTGCACGCGCTGGTGGAGCTGGGGCTCAATCACGAGCAGCAGCATCAGGAGCTGCTGCTCACCGACATCAAGCACGTCTTCTGGACCAATCCGCTGCGCCCCGCGTATCGCGAGCGTTCGAGCACGATGGCGACATCCGCGCCGGGGCTCGGCTGGCGCACGGTGGGCGACGGCGTGTACCACGTCGGGCATGATGGAACCGGCTTCGCCTACGACAACGAGACGCCGGCGCACCGCGTCTTCGCGGAGCCGTTTCGCCTCGCCCACCGGTTGGTGACCAACGGCGAGTACCGCGCCTTCATCGAGGACGGCGGCTATCGAAGGCCGGAGCTCTGGCTTTCGGCCGGTCTGGCCGCGGTGCAGGAGCGGCGCTGGGAGGCGCCGCTGTACTGGGAGCGGACGGCGGACGGCTGGACGGAGTTCACGCTCGCCGGCACGCGGCCGGTGGACCCGGCGGAACCGGTGTGCCACGTCAGCTACTTCGAGGCGGACGCCTTCGCGCGCTGGGCCGGCCACCGGCTGCCGACCGAGGCCGAGTGGGAGATTGCCGCTCGAGCCGAGCCCGTCGACGGCACCTTCGTGGACGCGGAGCGCTACCACCCGGCTCCGGCCACGGACGGCGCGATGCGGCAGCTCTACGGCGACGTGTGGCAGTGGACGCAGAGTCCCTACGTGGGCTATCCCGGCTACACGCCGGCAGCCGGCGCGATCGGCGAGTACAACGGCAAGTGGATGGCCGACCAGTGGGTGCTGCGCGGCGCGTCGTGCGCCACGCCGCGGTCGCACGCCCGCCTCACGTATCGCAACTTCTTTCCATCCGACGCGCGGTGGCAGTTCACCGGCATCCGGCTCGCGGTGGACGCATGACGGCACCTCGTCTCGTCGTTCCAGCGGTCGACCCCACTCTGCGCGCGGAGGTGCTCGGCGGGCTCGCCCTGTCCCAGAAGACGCTCCCCCCGAAGTTGTTCTACGACGCCGTCGGTGCCGCGCTGTTCGAGCGCATCTGCGAGCTCGATGAATACTATCCGACGCGCGCCGAGCTCTCGATTCTGCGTGCCCATGCCAACGAGATCGCGGCACGGATCGGGTCCGGCGCGGTGCTTGTCGAGTACGGTAGCGGCGCTGGCGTGAAAGTACGTCTCCTACTCGACGCGATGCAGGCGCCTGCGGCCTACGTGCCGCTCGACGTCTCACGAGAGCAGCTCGTGCGCGTCGTGGCCGAACTCTCGGCCGACTACCCACACGTGCCGGTACTGCCAATGTGCGCGGACTACACAGCGCCGCTCACGATCCCCGACCTGCCACGACGGGCGCGCCGCGTCGGGTTCTTCCCGGGCTCCACGATCGGCAACTTCCACCCCACGGAGGCGGCGGCGTTCCTGCGCCGGGTGCGCCGGGTGGTTGGGCAGGACGGCGCGTTGTTGCTCGGCGTCGACCGCCGCAAGCAGGCGCGCGTGCTGCACGCGGCGTACGACGACCGCGAGGGAGTCACTGCGGCATTCAACCTAAACGCCCTTGGCCGGCTCAACCGTGAGTTTGGCGCTGACTTCGACCTCAAGACGTTCCAACATCGCGCCATATGGCGCGACCGTGCCAGCCGCGTCGAGATGCATCTGGAGAGCCTCGCCTCGCAGACGGTCCAGGTGTCGGGCAAACAGTTCGCCATCGCGGAGGGCGAGACGATCTGGACCGAGTCGTCGTACAAGTATGACCGACTGCGGCTCGATAGGCTCGTGACTGAGGGCGGATTCCGAGTCGAAAAGCTGTGGACGGACGAGGAGGAGCGATTCTGGGTCGCGTTCCTGGGCGTAATGTGAGCGGCGCTGTGAGTGGGGACGTGAGTGGGGACGTGAGTGGGGACGTGAGTGTCGACCGACCCACGCCGGTCATGCTTGTCGACAACCGGCACGTCCTCACCCCTTACGCGGCTGCCGCACTGCTCGGCGCGGGCTGCTGTACCCACAGAGGTCATCGCGGCCTACTTGCAGCCGTCGACACGGTGGGGCACGTCTCGCAGATGCAGCATTGCTCACCAGCGACATCAGCGCGCTATGGGCTTCTCTGATGTCAGGTGACACGCGCACAGCGCCTCGTCCCACTCCCAGGCCTGCACGGCCGGGCGCTGTGGCGTCCAGTCGTGCGCCCGCAGGATGCGCGAGTACGAGCGCAAGTGGTGCCGCACGCCCAGCTCGCGCTCGGCGACCGCCGCGACGCGCCGCAGCGTCCAGCGCTCGGTGTCGAATCCGGCGGCCATCGCCCCGGCTGAGAGGATCGACGGCAGCCGTGCCCAGCCCGCCGCGTCGATCTCCGGTCGTCGCCCGGTCTTCGGCCGTGCCTTCAGTCCCGCGCGTCCCGCCTCCGCCCAAGTCGCGAACCAGCGCGAGACGCTCTGCCGGCTGACACCGAGCTCTCGCGCGATCTCCGCCAAGTCCCGGCGGCCACGCGCGAACAGGCGCGCCGCCACCAGCCGACGCTCCTCGCGCCGCGCCACCGTCAGCGTACGCGGTCGCCATGCGGCTGTTGCCGCCATCGCTCGCTTCCGCATCTCTCCATGTCATGTCACGCAAGATCCGTGAAGCACGTTAAAGTCGTTCTATGCCATTCCACGGGTATTCATGCGGGTATTCATGACTCGCCTCGACTGCCCTGCGACTCGGGCGGCGGTGATGATCGCATCGCCACGAACATTCTGGAGTGCAAACGAGATGATGCCCCACCAGGAACCGAAACGGCTTTTCGCCAAAGACATAACGGGTACCATCGCCGCCAACCGGCAACAGGTCGATGTGCAATGGCGCGCGGGTACTTTGGTGATCGATGAGCCGACGTTCAACGGCGGTCAGGATAAGGGCCCGGACCCATTTACCCTGGTACTCGCCGGGTTAGTCGGCTGCACGCTCACGACGCTTCGGATGTACGTCCACCGCAAAGGATGGAACATCGACGACATCAAGGTGGACGCCAATATGGTACAGCAACGAGAACCGTTCAGAACCATCATTTGGCGGACTGTAGTCGTTGGCCAAGCCATTACCGATGAGCAGCGCGACAAACTACTCTACATCGCCAAAAACTGTCCGGTGGCGAGGCTGTTAGAGGGCGAGATCGTCATCCAAACTGTTCTGGATGGCGACCTTCCATGAACCACACGCGGCACTGCGAGCGAACCTCTGGTAACGGTCTCGCGATCGACGGCCCAGGCGTGGATCGTGCGCATGGCGAGCCACACCCGCTCGACCTCATTGCGCCGGCAGAGGACGCCAAGCCAGCCACGAGTGGGCTCCAACAATAGTGCTCCCGTGTGCCCAGGCAACAAGCGGACACCGTTGCGCGCGAGGATTCATCTGATGGCCTCGGCGAAGGTACGCTGACGGCTGTCGCCATTGCGGGCCGATCGAGGATGATCAGGCTGCTTGGCAAGACGCGTCAGGTCCTCCCTGAATGAGGCGTGGGACAACTTGGAGGACGACGTGTATGCCGCGCTTCTCGAGGCATGACGTCCTCGTTCAGTGTCCTTTCTCGGATCTGTCCGCCGCCAAAATACGTCCGGCGGTGGTAGTGGGAGCGCCCACCCATCCGCGGCGCCATCGATTGTCCCGTTAACCAGCGGGACCGGCAGCCTTCCCCCAGGAGAGTTTGCCATTCCAGCAATCGAGGGCAGCGGGCCTGAATGTATCGATGGCCGTGAAGTGAGGAATGCACACGATACACTCCGAGGAGATCGTCACGAGGATCGGGCGGCTGGCCAGCGAGGACGCGAAGCAGCGCGATCGAGCCCTACACACTTGGTTGAGAGTTTGAAACATGGCTGAGAACGAGCGGTTCGACCTGATCGTCCTGGGCGGTGGCCCGGGCGGCTACGTGGCCGCGATCCGCGCGGCGCAGCTCGGGATGAAGGTGGCGTGCGTGGAGAAGGAGAACGCGCTGGGCGGGGCCTGCCTACGGGTGGGCTGCATCCCGTCGAAGGCGTTGCTCGACTCCTCCGAGCTGTACGTCCAGATCCGCCACAACGCCGGGAAGCACGGCCTGGACGTGGGCGACGTGAAGGTGGACGTCGCGCGCATGCTGAAGCGGAAGGACGAGGTGGTGACGGGACTGACAAAGGGGCTGGAGGGCCTCTTCAAGAAGAACAAGATCACATGGGCGCGCGGCGTCGGCCGGCTGGCCGGCACCGACCGAATGGAGGTGGATGGGAGCGAGGGGAAACGGACGCTTGAGGCGGAAAACATTATCATCGCCACCGGCTCCGTACCCGTCGAGCTCCCCTTTCTCAAGTTCGACCATGAGCGGATCATTGACTCTACCGGCGCCCTTTCCATCCCACAGGTGCCCGAGCACCTAGTGGTGGTGGGCGGCGGGGTGATCGGGCTGGAGCTGGGGAGCGTCTGGCTGCGCCTCGGCGCGAAGGTCACCATCCTGGAGGCGATGCCGACCATCCTTCCCGGGATGGACCGTGAGGTGGTGAGGCAGGCCGATCGCATTTTCCGGAAGCAGGGCTTCGACATCCGCGCGGGCACACGCGTGACGAGTGCGGAGCGGAAGGGCGACAGGGTGATCGTCTCCATGGAGGGCGTCGAGCCGCTCGAGGCGGATTACCTCCTCGTCTCCATCGGGCGGCGGGCCTACACGCAGGGGATGGGCTTCGAGGAGAACGGAATCCCGATGGAGCGCGACGTCATCAAGGTGGACGGGCGCTACCACACGGGCGTGGCGAACATCTACGCCATTGGCGATGCCATTGGCGGGCGTATGCTCGCCCACAAGGCGGAGGAGGAAGGAGTCGCCGCGGTGGAGTTCATCGCCGGTAACCGTGGCCACGTGAACTACGACGCGGTCGCGAACATCGTTTACACCTGGCCGGAGATCGCCTCGGTTGGTGCCTCCGAGGAGGAGTTGAAGGAGAAAGGGATCGCCTACAAGGTTGGGAAGTTTCCCTGGCTCGCCAACGGCCGCGCGAGGGCGATGGGGGAAGCGGAGGGCTTCGTGAAGATGCTCGCCGACACGGAGACCGACCGCCTGCTCGGGCTGCACATCCTCGGTCCGCGCGCCTCGGACCTAATCGCGGAGGCCGCGCTGGCGATCGAGCTCGAGGGGTCGGCGGAGGACATCGCGCGGACTGTGCACGCGCATCCGTCGCTCCCCGAGGCGGTGAAGGAGGCGGCACTCGCCGTGGACGGGCGCGCCTTGCACATCTAGCTCACGATGGTCTCGAGCTCACGACGGTCGGCTTCCGTGGATGCGGTACGGATCCTCGTGGGTCACGATCACTCACAGCACGTCGGGCGTGAGCGACCAGGGCAGCCGGGCCGTGTCGGCGCTCAGCGGCGCGTGGAAGGCGAGCACGCAGGCGTCGCCCATCGCGAGGGTCATGAATGCCGCACGCCGTCGGGCGAGCTGCCTGCTGATTCGGACGTGTGGGCAGTGGGGCGCAAAGCTCGGTCGCCTCCCCTGAGTCGGAACGGCTCGCCTCCGACGAGTTGATCGCTCGTGACCGTCGGACACCAGCGCCGCTCGATGTGCGTGATGATTGGCTCCATAGGGAAAAGCGAAATCCCCGGTGCCCACCCAGGCACCGGGGATCTTCGTTGGCTCCGGCCGTGGGGGATTCGTCACACGACTCCGGCCGCTCGCGCGGTCAGGAGCAACCCCACCCCGACGGCCACCGCGCCGATCGCCCGCGCGACGCGTGCACCGGCCGGTGTGAGGCGTTCGGCGGTGATCGCTGCCGTCA
>JBJMNL010000245.1:0-13863 GCA_045804285.1 Gemmatimonadaceae bacterium | reverse complement strand
GGCGTCCGGAGACCACGGGCGCGGCGGCGGGCGCCATCGCGCGCCCCACGGCCGCGCCGTGGGCGACGGGGCCGCCGCCGGCGCGCAGCGTCGGGCCCCCGACCGGGGCGCCGACCATGCGACCGCCGGCCGGCGCCACTCGCGCCCCGCCGGCCGCGGCGCCCGCCGCCGGCCGTGCGCCGATGGGCGTCCACGTCATGCCGGTCCAGGGGCGTGGCGCGCTCGGGCCGGCGACCGCGCTCCCGGCGTCGGCGCGTCCGCTGTTCATCCACGGCGTCGGCGCGGGCGAGGGCGGACGCGTGCGATAGACGATCACGCCGCCGTTCGACTGCGGCTGCGCACCGGCACGCGTGGCGCCGGAGCGGCCGATGCCCGGGGCGCCCATGCCGGGACGGGCGCGCGGGCCGAGGCCCTTGAGGCCGATCGCCGGCGCGCCGGCGCGGCGCCCGCCGACGCCGCGCGGCTCGCCGAAGTTGGGGTTCCCGGGGAACGTCGGGTCGTCGAGCCAGCCGCGGCCGATCGGGCGTCGCCGGTGGCCGAAGAACGGCCCCTTGTGCCTGAAGCCCGGGAAGCGGTGGTGCGGGAAGAAGCCGACCGAGAAGCAGGATGGGAAGAGCGCGCCGCTGACGCCGCCGAAGCCGAACGGGCAGGAGCGGAACGGCGGCCCCCAGACGGCGATCGGGAAGAGCCCGCCGTAGAACGGGACGCCATAGGAGTAGTAGTCGTAGAGCCCCTCGTCGGCGTACGTCGTCGCATAGCCACCCTGCTCGGCGCCCTGTTCGTAGCCCTGCTGCGCACCGCCGGCGGCGGTGCCGTAGCTGACGACGGGCAGCCCCTCGCCCACGCGGTACGTCGCCACGTCGTAGTCGAAGTGGCCGCCCGGCAGCATGCGCTGGGCGAGCGCGACGAGCTCCCCCTCGGCGTCTCCGCCGGTGGGGACGCGTGGGAAGGCGCGGACGTCCCAGTGGTCGCCGGTGGTGAAGCCGGTGACGCGGAAGGGCATGGCCGAGATGGCGGCGAGCACCGCGCCGTCGCCGGCGGCCGAGCCGACGGTGAATGCGTCGCGCCCGCCGTGCGAGTTCAGCGCGAGCTCCGAGCCGCCGCGCACGCGCTGCGTGTCGACCGGGTCGAGCGGGAAGAGGACGCGCACGCGCCCCGCGGGGTCGGCGTGGAGCACGAGCAGGTAGCCGGCGTCGCGCGGCCGCACGCCGACGCGCGCCCGGTCACCCGGCAGGTACGCGTCCATGCTGAGCGAGACGCGGACGGCGGGGAGGTCGCGCGACGGTGGCACGGCGAGCGGGTTGGTGGACGAGTCGGCCTTCGGTCTGGGCGCGGGCCGGGGCGCGGGATACTGCGCCACGAGTCGGCCGGCGACGGGCGCCGCCGGGCCGAGCGCGGCGAGCGCGACGAGCGCGGTGAGAGCGGTGAGGGCGCGAGCGACGGCGTGCATGGTCCCTCCGGGAGCTGCGATCCTGCCCTGCCGTGACGCTTATGGCGCGGCCGGCGCCGGGATGTCGAAGCGGCCGCTGTCGTGCTCCCCTAGTGTGCGACTCGCGTACCGGGGGGTCAAGAAGGAGGGGGTAGGGGAGCCGTCAGATGGTGTCAGGCGAGGAGGGGAGGGGCGAGTCGAGCGGCTGGGCGGGCCACCCGTAACGGGCGGGGCGAATTGCATGCAATTCGCCCCGCCCGACGTCCGGCTATCTGTGCCCTCCCCTTTTCTTTGGCGGATCGTAGTGGTTCAGCTCGACGGGGCTCTCGGCCTGTCCCTTCCGGCCGTGCTGGCCGCGCTCCTCGCCGTCCTCGACGTGCGGCTGCGTGGTCGGCGCCGCGCCGTGGGGGCCGCCGGCGATCTCGTCGGGAAGGTCGGCCATCGAGCTCCCGTCGCGCTCGCGTCGGTTGGCGCGCTCGAGGTCGCGCTCGTACTCGTCGCTCGGTCGGTCGTCACGCTCGCCCATTGGTGCTCCTTGTGAGGTGAGGGGGGGAGGGCGGGGCAGGGAGCGTGCCGGTGGGCCGCCGGCCGCCCGCGGTGCCCGACCCCGGGAGCCCCGAGCTCCCAACACCCCTGACCCCCGGTGCGTAGTCCATCGCGCCCACCTGGCGGGCGCGTCATCCTCGAGGTCCCTTCCTTCTCCCGGAGGCTCCCGGAGTGCTCTGTCCTCCCGCCCCCCGCATCCTCGCGTTCGCCGTCGCCGCCTCGCTCGCGGCGCCCGCCGCCGCCGGCGCCCAATCGGCGCGCTCAGCTCCCAACTCCCCACTCGCGGCGCCCTACGACTCGTCCGCGTTCGCCGCGCTCAAGTGGCGCGAGATCGGCCCCTTCCGCGGGGGGCGGTCGGTCGCGGTCGCCGGGTCGGCGGCGCGGCCGTACGAGTACTGGTTCGGCAGCACCGGCGGGGGCGTCTTCAAGAGCACCGACGGCGGGCACGCGTGGGCGCCGGTGACCGACAAGTTCTTCGGCGGTACGGTCGGCGCCATCGGGGTGGCCGAGTCGAGCCCCGACGTCGTCTACGTCGGCAGCGGCGAGTATCCGATCCGCGGCAACGTCTCGAACGGCGACGGCGTCTTCAAGACCACCGACGGTGGGAAGACGTGGAGCAACGTCGGCCTCCGGGAGACCGAGCAGATCTCGCGCGTGAGGGTGCACCCGAGGAATCCCGACGTGGTGTTCGTGGGAGCCCAAGGGAAGGTCTGGGCGCCCAGCGCGGAGCGCGGCGTCTACAAGACCGTGGACGGCGGGAAGACGTGGCGGAAGGTGCTCTTCCGCAACGACTCCACCGGCGTCACCGACCTCGTGATGGACCCCGCGAACCCCGACGTGCTCTACGCCGCCTTCTGGCAGGCGGGGCGCACCCCGTGGCAGCTCGTCTCCGGCGGTGCGGGGAGCGGGATCTTCAAGAGCACCGACGGCGGCGAGCACTGGACGGAGCTGACGCGCAACCCCGGGCTGCCGACGGGGCTCCTCGGCAACATCGGGATCGCCGTCTCGCCCGCCAACCCGAAGCGCCTCTGGGCGCTCGTCGAGGCCGACTCGGGCGGCGTCTTTCGCTCCGACGACGGCGGCGCGACGTGGACGCGCACCAACGCCGAGCGCAAGCTGCGCCAGCGCGCCTGGTACTACTCGCGCATCTTCGCCGACCCGAAGGACACGAGCGTCGTCTACGCGCTCAACACCGGCTTCTACCGTTCGACCGACGGCGGCAAGACCTTCAAGTCGATCCCCGTGCCGCACGGCGACAACCACGACCTGTGGATCGCGCCGAACGACCCGCAACGGATGATCGAGGCGAACGACGGCGGCGCCAACGTCTCGTTCAACGGCGGCAAGACGTGGAGCGAGCAGGACCAGGCGACGGCGCAGTTCTACCACGTGATCACGACCACGCACTTCCCGTATCGGGTGTGCGGCGCGCAGCAGGACAACTCGACGCTCTGCGGGCCGAGCCGGGCCGCCGGGGGGATCGGCATCGGCGAGTGGCAGGACGCCGGCGGCGGCGAGAGCGGCTACATCGCCTCGCGCGCCGACGATCCCGACGTCGTGTACGCGGGGAGCTACGGCGGGCTCACCACGCGCAAGGATCTCCGCACGGGGCTCGAGCGCGACGTGAACCCGTGGCCCGACAACCCGATGGGGCACTCGGCGGAGGACCTCAAGTACCGCTTCCAGTGGACCTTCCCGATCGTGCTCTCGCCGCACGACCCGAAGACGCTCTACGTCGCGAGCAACGTCCTCTTCCGGAGCACGAACGAGGGACAGTCGTTCGCGCCGATCTCGGGCGACCTGACGCGCCACGACCCGCGCACCCTCGGCGCCAGCGGCGGGCCGATCACGAAGGACCAGACGTCGGTCGAGTACTACGGGACGATCTTCGCCGTCGCCGAGTCTCCGGTGACGGCGGGCGTGATCTGGACCGGCTCCGACGACGGGATGATCCACGTCACGCGGGACGGCGGGAAGACGTGGACGAACGCGACGCCGGCGGGATTCCCCGAGTGGACGCGCGTCTCGATCATCGAGCCGTCGCACACCCGGGCCGGCACCGCGTACGTCGCCGCGAACCGGTACCAGCTCGACGACAAGCAGCCGTACCTGTTCAGGACGGCGGACTACGGGAAGACGTGGACGCGCATCGACCCGGTGGGGCGCGCGCTCGCCGACGGCGCCAGCCCGGCGCAGTCGGCCGCGAGCGCGGCCGCACGCCAGATGGAGTTCACGCGCGTCATCCGCGAGGACCCCGAGCGGCCGGGCCTCCTCTACGCCGGCACCGAGCGCGGCGTGTGGGTGTCGTTCGACGACGGCGCGCGCTGGCAGCGGCTCCAGCTCAACCTGCCGCCGGTGCCGGTGCACGACCTCGCGGTGAAGGAGGGGGACCTCGTCGCGGCGACGCACGGCCGGTCGTTCTGGATCCTGGACGACCTCTCGCCGCTGCGCCAGCTCACGCCGGCCGTGGTCGCGAAGCCGGCGCACCTCTTCGCGCCGCGCGCCGCGTACCGCATCAGCTGGGGGGGAGGGCGCGGCGCCGACGCGGCGCGCCCGGTGGGGAAGAATCCTCCGTCGGGCGCCGTCGTCTCCTACTGGCTCGCGACGGCGAACCAGGACGTGACGCTCGACTTCCTCGACGCCGCCGGGAAGGTGATCCGCTCCTTCAGCAGCCGGCAGGATTCGGCCACCGCCGCCGACAGCGTCACGAAGGCGCGGAAGGCGGAGGCGCGCCGCGACAGCCTGACGAAGGCGGGCGTGAGCGCCGACAGCGTCAAGAAGCTCGAGGCGAAGGGGGAAGGGGCGGGAGAGGGTAGCGGCGGCGGCGAGGAGGAGGAGGAGGGGCCGCGGCGCGCGCCGCGCCCGCCGCGCGTGCCGAACAAGGCGGGGCTCAACAGCTTCGTCTGGGACCTACGCTACGCCGACGCGAGCTCGTTCGACGACATGATCCTCTGGGCCGGCGGGACGCGCGGCCCCGTCGCGCCGCCCGGCACCTACGCGGTGCGCCTGACGACGAACGTGGGGGGGGGGCGCACGAGCGAGACGCAGCGCCTCGAGCTGCGCAAGGACCCGCGCTCGGCGGCCACCGCCAGCGACCTGCGCGAGCAGTTCGCCTTCCTCATGAAGATCCGCGCCAAGGTGAGCGAGGCGAACGATGCGGTGAAGACGATCCGCAACGCGCGCGCGCAGCTCGCCGACCGCGAGAAGGCCCTCCAGGGGACGAAGCAGGGCGCCACGCTCCTGCCGCGCTACAAGGCGCTCTCCACCGTCCTCGCCGAGCGGCTCGGCACAGTGGAGGGGGAGATCTACCAGGTGAAGAACCAGAGCTCGCAGGACCCGCTCAACTACCCGATCAAGCTCAACAACCGCATCAGCGCCCTGGCCGGCGTCGTCGGCGGCACCGAGGCGCGCCCCACGGACCAGTCCTACACCGTGTTCAACGTCCTCGCCCTCCAGCTCGACCGCCAGCTCCTCAAGATGCGCGAGACGACGACCGACCTCCTCCCGCGCGTCAACGCGGTGCTCCGAGAAGCGGGGCTGAAGGAGATCGTGCCGAGCGCGGCGGAGATCAGGCCGGCGGCCGCGAACGTGGCGGCGAGCGGCGATGAGGAGGACGAGCAGGAGAACTGACGAAAGGCGAAGTAAAGGCGAAGGGCGGAATGAACAGCGAAGGGCGGAATGAGGGATGAGGCATGAGGCCGGGACCCCACCGGTGGCTAATCTGGCCACTCGTAGGGTCCCGGCCTCATTTCGCATGCCGCTCTTTCAATTCCGCCCTTCGCCTTTCCTTCCGCCCTTCGGTCTTACCCCGTCCTCACCCCATCACCCCTTCCACCGCCATCCCCATCGCGTGGTAGCCCTTGTCCACGTACACCGTGGCGCCGGTGATGGCGGAGGCGAGGGGGCTGGCGAGGAATGCGGCGACGGCGCCGACCTCGCCCGGCTGGAGCTGCTCGGGGAGCGGCGTGTTCTTGGCGCAGTAATCGACCATCCTGTCGATGATCCCGATCGCGCTCGCGGCGCGCGAGGCGTACGGGCCGGCGGAGATCGTGTTGATGCGCACTCCCCACTTGCGCCCCGCCTCGAAGGCGAGCGTGCGCGTGTCGCTCTCCAGCGCCGCCTTGGCCGACGACATCCCCCCGCCGTAGCCCGGGATCACCTTCTCGCTCGCCATGTAGGTGAGCGAGGCGAACGACCCGCCGGGACGGAGGAGCGGCGCGAGGCGCTGCACCATGCCGACGAGCGAGTAGGCGCTGACGCTCACCGCCGCCAGGTAGCCCGTGCGGCTCGTCTCGAGGAGCGGCTTCTTGACCTCGGGGCCGTTGGCGAGCGAGTGGACGACGATGTCGAGCGGCTTCTCGCCGAAGTCCTCGACCATGCGGTGCGCGAGCCCCTCGATCGAGAAGTCCCCCGTCTCCTTGTAACGCTTGCTCGACCGCAGCTCCTCGGGGGCGTCGGCGAGGGTGTCGAAGGCGGCATCGAGCGGGTAGATGCGCTCGAACTGGAGCTTGGAGCCGTCACGCAGCGCGAGCGACTCGTCCATCTTCCCGCGCTCGAGCAGGTTGAGAAAGATGTTGAGCGCCGGCGGCCAGGTGCCGACGCACACGCTCGCCCCCGCCTCGGCGAGCGCCTTCGCGATCGCGAACCCGAACCCGCCGTCGTCGGCCACGCCGGCGACGAGCGCGCGGCGGCCGGTGAGATCAATGTTGAGCATGGTGTGATATCGCCGGCTGCCCCGCCCAGAGCAAGTGGTGCCAGCGGCCCGGCGGGCACGCGGCGGTCACGCGGTGCTCAGCGGGGCGGACGCTCGCTCGCGGCTGCCGGACCGGCGGGGCGGGACGACGCACCGCCCGGCGCTTCGCGCGCGAGGAGCTCCTCGACAACGCGCAGCAGTTGCACGCCGTTCGCGCGCACGCGCTCGAGGTAGTCGAGCTCCTCCAGCGAGAGCTTCCCCGACCGGTTCTTGAGGAGGACCGTGGAGAAGCCGATGACGCTGTTCAGCGGCGTCCGGAGCTCGTGCCCCATCCCGGCGAGGAGCTCGCGCCGCGCACGATCGGCGGCCTCCGCCGCGACGACGCGACGCGCGTGGCGCGCGCGCCGCGCGCGCCACGCGGCGAGGGCGATGGCGGCGAGCACGAGCACGGCCGCCGCGACCGGCCGCGAGCTCGCACCCTCGAGCGCGCCGGCCGCGAGGAGCGCGGCGGCCATCGCGGACGGGACGCTCAGCTCCCGCCAGCCGGGGGCGCGTGCCTGGCGTCGACGCGACCCCGCGACGCGGAGCGCCGGCGGGGAGCGCGGCTCCTCGTTCGGCTCGGTATGGGCGACGGTGCGGGGCAGGCGACGCTTCCTCCGACTGGGGGACTGCCCGAATCTGCCCGCCCAAGTATGACGGGGCGGTGAAGGCGAGATGACGATTCCTTCACGGAGGGGCCGCCGCCGTACCCCCCGAGCGCCGCGGCCCCGGGACGACGGCCGTTGCGCCGGCGCGACGGCAGGGCTGCGACGCGGCGCGCCTCCCGTTCCGTAAGGTCAATCCGGTCAGCGCCTTACCGCCGCCATACATCCGGCGTGTTTCCTGCTGAGCCGGTGAGCGGCGCCGCCCGACGCGGGGGGGCGAGCGACGGCGTGCCGCAGCCCGACCGCTGCCCTCCCGGGTCCGCCACGCCGCGCGGCGGAGCTCTCGCCACGACCGAACGAGCATGGCCAGGCTTCTCGTGGTCGAAGACGACCGTATGTTCGCCGAGCTGATCCGTCGCGGACTCAAGGAGGAGGGGCACGCCGTCGACGTCGCGGCCGACGTCGCGGAAGGGCGGATGCTGGCCTTCGTGCACGAGTACGACGGCATCCTGCTCGACCTCGTCCTCCCCGACGGGAGCGGGCTGCAGGTGGCGCGGGCGCTGCGCACCGCGGGTCGGCAGACGCCCATCCTCATGCTCACCGGCAACGACGAGCCCACGGACGTCGTCCGCGCGCTCGACGCCGGCGTCGACGACTACGTGACGAAGCCGTGCGACATCGGCGTGCTCAAGGCGCGCGTCCGGGCCCTCCTCAGGCGCGGCGGCGCGCGCCGACTGGAGCGCCTCGCGCTCGGCGGCGTGGTGATGGACCGGGCCAACCGCGTCGCCACCGCCAACGGCCGGCCGCTGCAGCTCACCCCCAAGGAGTATTCGCTGCTCGCCCACCTCCTCGCGCACGCCGACGAGGTGGTCACCCGCACCGACCTCCTCGAGAAGATCTGGGACCTCCACTTCGACCCGGGCTCGAACGTGGTCGACGTGCACGTCGCCCGCCTCCGCACGAAGCTGCGCGACCACGGCGCCGAGGCGCGGATCGTCACCGTCCGCGGAGCCGGGTTCAAGCTCACCACGGAGACGAACGGTGCGGGGTGATGACGCGCCGCGTGAGGCGGGCCAGGCGCGTGAGGCGGCGGGAGGTGGGGCGGGCGACGGCGGCGGCGACGTCGCGGGCGACGCGCTCGCGCGGCTGCGGCGATTCGGCGGCGACGCGCTCGTGCGCGACATGAGCGAGATCCTGCTCTCCGACGTCCCCGAGCGGATCCGGGCGGCGCGGGCCGGACTGCGCGCGGGCGACCGCGCCGCCGTACGGTTGGCGACCCACGCGATGAAGTCGAGCTGCGCGCAGTTCGGCGCCGCCGCCGTCGCCCGGCTCTGCGGCGACGCCGAGGCCGCGGCGCGGCGCGGCGAGCTCGCGCCCCTGCCCGCGCTGCTCGACGCGATCGAGCGCGAGTTCGCCCGCTTCCGGCGCTGGCTCGACGGGGAGATCGCCGGCGCCGGGGAGCGCGCGTGACGGCGCCGACGGTGGCCGTCGTCGAGGACAACGCGGACAACCGCCTCCTCCTGCGGGCGCTCCTCGGCCACCTCTACGCGATCGCCGAGTACGAGAACGGGGCCGAGGCGCTCGAGGCGTTCGCCCTCGGCCTCCCGCACGTCGTGCTGCTCGACATCTCCCTCCCGGGCATGAGCGGGGTCGAGGTGCTCGGCCGGATCCGCGCCGACCAGCGGCTGCAACGACTGCCGGTGATCGCGCTGACGGCGCACGCGATGGCGGGCGACCGCGAGGAGTACCTGGCGGTCGGCTTCGACGACTACGTCTCCAAGCCCATCGTCGACGAGCGCCTGCTGCTGCGCGCGATCGAGCGCTGCATGGCGCGGGGCGGCTGACGACGCGGTGAGACGGCGACGCGCTGGTCGGCCGCGGTGGACGCCGCCGGCCCTCTCGAGCCGGCAGAAGGTCGGCGCGGCGCTGGCGGTGGCGCTGCTCGTGCTCGGCGCGGTCGCGGTGGTGTCGTGGGGCAGCATGGGCCGGCTCGTGCGCACCGTGGACTCCGTCGCGCGCGCGAACCTGGCGCTCCGCACGCTCGAGCGGGCCTACTCGCACGTGAGCGAGGCCGAGGCCAGCGCGCGGGGCTACGTGCTCACCGGGGACTCGAGCTACCTCGCCCCGCACCGGGGCGCCGAGGCCGCGGCGAGGGCGGAGCTCGCGGCGGCCGAGCGCCTGACGGCCGGCGACTCGGCCCAGGCGGGGCGCCTGCGCGCGCTGCTCCCGCTCGTCGCGCGGCGCTTCCAGCTCCTGGACAGCACGGTGGCGCTCCGCGCGCGCGCGGGGTTCGGGGCGGCGCAGGCGCTCGTGCGAGGCGGGGAGGGCAAGGCGCTCACGGACTCCGTACGCGCCGCGATCGACGCCGTGCAGGACGACGAGTGGCGGCGGCTGGAGCGGCGCTCGGCGCGGGAGCGGGAGGGGGTCCAGTACGTGGCCGGCGTGATCGTCTTCGGCGTCGCCGTGGCGTTCATGATCAGCTTTCTCGCCGTCCTCGTCGTGCAGCGCGACGCGAGCGCCGGTGCCAGCGTCGCGCGCGCCCTGCGCGAGGCCAAGGAGGCCGCCGAGGCGGCGAGCCGCGCGAAGAGCCGCTTCCTCGCGAACACGAGCCACGAGCTGCGCACGCCGCTGAACAGCATCATCGGCTTCTCCGGCGTCCTCCTCCGGGGGCGCGACCGGGCGCCGACGCCGGAGCAGGCCGTCTACCTGGAGCGCATCCGGGCGAACGGCGTGCACCTCCTCGCGCTCATCAACGACATGCTCGACCTGTCCAAGGTCGAGGCCGGGCGCATGCACCTCGTCCCGTCTGAGACCGCGCTCGACGCGCTCGTCCGCGACACCCTCGCCAGCTTCGAGGGACAGGTGAGCGAGCAGGACGTCGAGCTGCGCGCCGAGCTGCCGTCGCCGATGGCGCCCGTCGTCACCGACCCCACGAGGCTGCAGCAGGTGCTCGCGAACCTGATCGGCAACGCGCTCAAGTTCACGGAGCGCGGGCGGGTGACGGTGCGCGTGACCGTCGACGAGGCGACGAGAGCGCCCCTGCGACTGGACGTGATCGACACCGGGACGGGGATCCCGCCCGGGCGCAGGGCGGCGATCTTCGAGGCCTTCGAGCAGGCGGACAGCAGCACGAGCCGCCGCTTCGGCGGCACGGGGCTCGGTCTCTCGATCTCCCGCGCCCTCTGCGAGCTGATGGGATACCGTCTCGAGCTGGTCGAGTCGGAGAGCGGACGCGGGTCGGTGTTCCGCGTCGTCCTCGCGCCCGATCCCCCCCGCCCGGGCCCGCGCCCGCCCGCCGCTCCTCCCTCTCCCGCGGAGCGGACGCCACCGCCGCGGGCGGGGAGTGGCGCGGGGGGTTCCTGAACAAACTGTCATCAAACGTTCACGGTCCGTTCATGAGAATCCCCTTAGCCTACCGGCCGACTGCTACGGTCTCGTGAACGGGGGTCCGGGCCGCGGTGCGTCCCGCGCGAGAGGCGACTCTTGACGGGCGACTCGGGCGCTGGCGTGTGGCGTCCGCGCCACGCGAAAGCGCTGCACCGGCTCTGCTCCGCCGCCGCCCGACGTCGGGCAACGCGATCCAAAGCGTGATGGGTCAAGCGGATACGATTTCTCGCCGGATGGGTCGGCATTTGCCTACCGGTCGTGCCCGCTAGCCCCAGTCACCCCGGTCCGCCGCGCGATACCGCGGTGCCCCGTCCGGTCGCCATGCCCTGAGTTCTCCCCCCCCGCACGAGAAAGGCACCCCGGCCGCGAGGCCGGTTCGCAAAGCCACCGGGTCTCTCCGAGACGGCCGGGCTGCCGACGGGTGTTCCGCTGCGTTGCCCCATTCCCCGGTCCCCCGCAGGAGCCCCGCATGACCCGTCTCTCCGCACTCCGGGCCGCCGCCATGGCCGCCACCGTCGCCGGCGCCGCCGTCGCCGTCCTCGCCTGCGACGACAACAAGTCCAAGCACCCCACGGCGCCCGAGGCGGCGGCCCCCACGATCGTGGCCACCGCGCCGGCGCCGGCGGCCGGCGTGTCCACGGTGTGCCTCGCCTACATGAACAAGGCCAGCGTCGCCCGCGACCGGCTCGCCCAGGCGCGGGAGAAGAACGAGGGCGCCGCCGCGCGCGCGATCTACTCGCGAAAGGTCGAGAAGCTCGACGCCATGGCGAAGGACGCCTGCCGCTGAGCTGAGCCCGGGCGCTCCCTCCCCTCGACATCGAGCGCCGCCCCGCCCCGCCTCCCCGCTCCTCCGCCCCGTCCTTCCCCGAGACTCACATGCGCACGTTCGTCACGCGCGTCGTCCTCCTCCTGGGCGCGACCGCGGCCGTCGCCGGTACGACCGCCGCGGTCGCCCGCCAGGTCGCCGCGCCCCAGAAGGCGCTCGTCTACTGCCCCGTGGGAGTGGACGCCGCCGGCTGCACCGCCATCCAGGCCACCCTCGCCGCCTCGCCCGCCTTCACGGGCGGCGTGGACCTCGGCTACGACGGCTCGTCGGGCACCGTGGACCTCGCCGCGGTGGACCTGGCGCAGTACGCCGTGGTCGTCGTCCCGTCGCTCGCCGCGGACGACACGCGCGATCCCTACGCGGTGCTCCGCTCGGCCGCGGTGCAGGGGCGGCTGCGCGTCGGTCTCACCGGCCGCGTCGCGGTGTGGGCGGGCACCCCCGATCTCGGGAGCGCCAACCGGGCCGAGAAGGACCAGTTGCTGCGCAACCTCGCCGCGTGGGGTGCGCGCGACTGGCCGCTCGCCGGCTCGACGGGCCTCGTCGCCCTCGCCGACCTCTCGGCTGACGCGGCGCGCCGCTACGACTGGCTGGCCGGCGTCTCGCGCCTGCACGTCGCCGCCGACGGGGAGCTGTACAGCTTCGACGCGGTGACTCCGGTGACCGGGACGGCCAAGGAGATCCTGAAGAAGGCCGACGGGACGACGCCACTCGCGTACGCGAACATGGCGTCGTTCGGGCTTTCGGTGGCCGACGGATCGACCGGTGGGACGCTGGACGCGAAGGCGTCGACGACCGACGCCAGCGGCGCGACGGTCACCGAGACCGTGTTGATCACGGCGCCCGGCGGGAACAACACCGGCGGGGCGTCGCTCGCCACCGACAAGGGGGATTACACGCCGGGCGAGACGGTGACGTTCACCGGCGGCGGGTGGACGGCGGGTGAGACCGTGACGATCACGGTGCACGAGAACCCGACGGAGCACGAGGACCGCACGCTGACGGCGGTCGCGGACTCCGAGGGCAGGATCCGGAACGCCGAGCTCGTGATGGAGCCGCATCACCTCGGTGTCACGTTCTACGTCACGGCCAGGGGCGGGACCTCGGGGCTCGTGGCGCAGACGTCGTTCACGGACGGCGGTGTCACCGTGAAGGCGGGGCCTGTGAACTCGACGGTGACGTTCAACCTGACGGTCGCCGACTACAAGACCAGCGGCACGTGCTCCGGCACTCCCTCGTCCATCACGTCGTCGATCAGCGTCAACGCGACGACCGCGTACGTGAACAACGGCCTCGGAAA
This sequence comes from Gemmatimonadaceae bacterium, assembly GCA_045804285.1. GTDB lineage: Bacteria > Gemmatimonadota > Gemmatimonadetes > Gemmatimonadales > Gemmatimonadaceae > DATMHT01. The sequence continues at coordinate 1,041 of JBJMNL010000245.1, read as the reverse complement.
CGGCCAGTCGTACAAGCTCACCGCGTCCGCGAACGCGACATCGGCCCCGAACGGCGCCTTCCAGGGTTGGCAGCGGACCGGCGGCTCGGCGCCCGTGACGACGATCGACGCGTTCTCGATCTGCGTCGCGGGACCCAACCAGGCCGATCTCGTCGCCACGTACGCGAACGCGTCGCCGGCCACGAGCCTGGCGGTCGGCGCGGCCGCCGGCACGTACGGTGGAACCACCACCCTCACGGCGACGCTGATCGCCGGCGGCTCCGCCGTCAGCGGACAGTCGGTCACCTTCACGCTCAACGGCGCGGGCGTGGGCTCGGCGACCACGAACGGGTCGGGGGTCGCGACACTGTCCAGCGTCCCGCTCGGCACCATCAACGCCGGCAGCTACCCGGCCGGCGTCGGCGCGAGCTTCTCGGGCTCCACCACGCCGGCGCTGACCGCCTCGAACGGCACCGCGTCGCTCACCGTCAACAAGGCGCCGCTGAGCGTCACGGCGAACAACGCGAGTCGCGCGTACGGCGCCGCGAACCCCGCCCTCACCGGCACGCTGAGCGGCGTCGTGGCCGGCGACGCCATCTCCGCCAGCTTCGTCACGACCGCGACCCAGGCCAGCCCCGCCGGCTCGTATCCCATCACCCCCGTGCTCGCGGACGCCGGGAGCCGGCTCGGGAACTACAACGTGACGTCCACCAACGGGACGCTCACGGTCGGAAAGGCGACGCTCACCGTGACGCCGAACGGCGCCAGCCGCGCGTACGGCGAGGCCAACCCGGAGCTCAGCGGCACGATCACCGGCCTCCTCGCCGGCGACAACATCGGCGCGACTTACGCGACCACGGCCACCGAGACGAGCCCCGTCGGCACGTACGACATCACGGCCACCCTCGTCGACCCGGACAGCAAGGCCTCCAACTACATCGTGACCCTGAACAAGGGCACGCTGACCGTCGGCAAGGCGAAGATCACCGTCACGGCCGCCGACGCGCAGCGCGCGTACGGCGCGGCGAACCCGCCGCTCACCGGCACCTTCACCGGCGTGGC
>JBJMNL010000244.1:0-10704 GCA_045804285.1 Gemmatimonadaceae bacterium | reverse complement strand
GGTCGCGGAGATTCTCGAGCATCTCGCGCTCGTCGAGGCGCGCATCGCGCACCTGCTCGGCGACCGGCTGGCCGCGGCCCGCGCCGCCGGTCTCGGCGCCGAGCGCGAGACGTCCCCCGTCGTGCCCACGCTGGACGTGGCGCGGCTGCTCGACCGGAGCCGGCCCCTGACGGCGAGCGAGGCGTCGCAGCCGCGGGCGGGGCTGGACGCGGGCGCCGCCTGGGCGGCCCTGTCGGAGCAGCGGCGCGCCGTGCGCGAGATGGTCCTCGCCGCCGACGGCCTCGCCCTGGGAGCCGTGAGCATCCCACATCCGCGTCTCGGAGCGCTCGACGCGTACCAGTGGTTGGTCTTCCTCGGCGCCCACGAGGCGAGGCACGCCGCGCAGGTGCGCGAGGTCGCCGCCGCCATCGACGGTCGCTGAGTGACCACGTCGTGCGGCGGGCCAGGCGCAAGAATCGGGTGTCGCGCGCGGTTGGGAGTCCGTACACTCGATGTGTATCGACCACCGAGGCCATCATGCGCGCAAGCAGCACCTGGCGAGCGGCGATCGCCACGCTCGGGCTCGCGGCGCCGCGGCTGTCCGCGGCGCAGTCGGCCGCCGCTCCAACGCCTCCCGCGCACGCCGCCCCGAGCGGTCGCGTCGGCACGGATCGGGACGCGATCGTCGCCGAGGTCCGCGCGTTCTACGCCGCCGTCCACGCGAGGCGCTGGCCGGAGGTGCTCGACCATTTCATGCCCGCGAAGGTGACCGCGCGCTGGGCGCCTCCGGTGTCGTCGCCCGCGTGGACGCTGGCCGAGCCGGCGCTCGCCGCGGCGGACACGAGCCGCGCCGGCTCGGGGGGGCCGGCGTGCGTCGGCGCGGAGGAGGGGGTGAGTCAGGCGCCGCGAGTCGCCGTGGTCGGCGCGTGGGCCCGGGTTCTCGTCGCGGACTGCGCCGCGGCTCGGGCGGGTGATCGCGGCGACGGTGGGGCGCGCCCAGCTCGACCGATCGAGGGTGCGCGCGACGAGCTCTGGCTGTTACGCGTGAGCGGCCGGTGGAAGATCGTCCACCTGGACCGGGGGGCGGCGGGAGCACGAGACTGACGGCCGCCGCGCCGCCGGCTCACGCGCCGCCACCTTCCGACCCCCCACCGGAGGAGCTCCAGGACTCGGCGGGTGGAGCGACCGCGGCGCGGGCGCACGCGCGGGCGCGCTCGAGCAGCAGGTCGCGCTCGCGCGTGTTGCCGGTGAGCGACGCCGCGCGCTCGAGCTCCGTTCGGGCCTCGTCGAAGCGGCCGAGCTTCGCGAGGAAGTCGGCGCGCACGGCCGGCAGGAGGTGATAGCGCTCGAGCGACGGCTCCGAGCTCAGCGCGTCGACGATCTCGAGCCCCGCCGCCGGTCCGAACGTCATCGCGATCGCCACCGCGCGGTTCAGCTCCACGACGGGCGACGGCGCGAGCTGGGCGAGCGCGTCGTAGAGCGCCGCGATGCGCGCCCATTCCGTGTCCGCCGCGGTGCGCGCCCGCGCGTGACAGGCGGCGATCGCGGCCTGCATCGCGTAGGGGCCGAGCGCGCCGCCGAGCCCCTCGGCGCGCTGCAGCGCCGCGAGCCCGCGCCGGACGAGGAGGTGATCCCAGCGCGAGCGGTCCTGATCGAGCAGGAGCACGGGCTCCCCCGACGGACCGATCCTCGCCTTCAGGCGCGACGCCTGGATCTCCATCAGCGCGACGAGACCGTGGACCTCCGGCTCCGTCGGCGCGAGCTCGGCCAGGATGCGGCCGAGACGGAGCGCGTCCTCGCAGAGCGCGGGGCGGATCCAGTCGTCGCCGGCGGTCGCGGAGTAGCCCTCGTTGAAGATTAGGTAGACGACCCCCAGCACCGACGAGAGCCGGGCGGCGCGCTCGGCGCCGCGGGGGACCTCGAAGGGAACGTGGGCCTCGGCGAGCGTCCGCTTCGCGCGCACGATTCGTTGGGCGACCGTCGCCTCCGGGACGAGAAATGCGCGCGCGATCTCCCCCGTCGTCAGTCCGCCGAGCAGGCGGAGCGTGAGCGCGACGCGCGCGTCCGTCGAGAGGACCGGATGGCACGTCGTGAACACGAGCCGCAGGAGGTCGTCGCCGATGTCGTCGTCGATCGCTGCGTCGAGGTCCGGCACGGCCATCTCCTGTTTGGCCCCGAGCTCGTACGCGAGCTCCTCGTGCTTGCGCTCGAGTCGTGTACCCCGGCGCAGCACGTCGATCGCGCGACGCTTCGCGGCGGCCATGAGCCAGGCGCCCGGGTTGTCCGGGACGCCCGACTCCGGCCACCGCTCGAGCGCGGCGACGAGCGCGTCCTGCGCCAGGTCCTCGGCGAGCCCGACGTCGCGCACGATCCGCGCGAGACCGGCGATGAGCCGGGCGGACTCGATCCGCCAGACCGCCTCGATCGCGCGATGCGTCTCGGAAGCCGTCACGACGACCGCGATGGATCCGACGCCGCCTGACGGCGTCCCCCGGAACGACGCGTCACGCGGCCTGGTCGCGGTCGATCATCAGCTCCTCGTTGTACTTCCCCATGGCGGCGATGAGCTCCTCGCTCGGCATGACGCCCGCTTCCGAGTCCTTGCTGGCCTTGACCATCATCATGAATCGTATCGGGATGTCTCGGTCCGTGTTCGGGTTCGGAGCCGGCCTGCCGGTCTCGACCGGCTCAAGCTAGGCTCTACCCACACGTTGAACGAGGGCTGGCGAGATCGACACGCCGCCAGAAATCTCGTTCGACGCCGCCGGGTGCTCCAGCTCCGGGACGCCAGAGGGGTGGGCTCCGCCGGCCCGCTGCCGCGGAGCTTGCAGTCGTGCTGTCGTCCTCACGCCGTCCCGGTCATTCTCCCGCCTGCGAGGTCCCATGTCCCCGACTGTGCGCGCCGCGACCGCGGCGGATCGAGAGCTCATCATCGGGCTGGTGCCGCGGCTACGCGCGTTCGGCCCACCGCCCCTGCGCCCCCCCACCTCGATCGACGACACCGAGCGTCGCGCGTTGGAGCGGGCCCTCGACGCGCCCCCGCCGGCTTCCGTCCTCCTCGTCGCCGAGCTGGACGACGCGGGTCCGGTCGGCGTCGCCTACGCCGAGACGGCGACCGACTACTTCACCGGCGAGCGGCACGGCCACCTCGCGATCCTGATCGTCTCCGAGGCCGGAGAGGGGCAGGGAGTCGGCCGCGCGCTCCTCGCGGCGGCCGAGGCGTGGGCGGCGGCGCAGGGGTACCGCCTCCTCACGCTCAACGTGTTCGCCGGGAACGCGCGCGCCCGGGCCGTCTACGAGCGCGCCGGCTTCGTGCCCGACACCGTCCGCTACGCGAAGGAGCTGCCGCGCCACGAGCCCGGCAGCGCGTGCGTCCCTGCCGCGTGACCTGGCGGACGGACCACTGACTACTGCGTCAGAGATCCTGCGGGCTGTAGACCGATCGACGACAAGGTCGACCCGCTGGCGGTCCGCGCAGACTCCCAGACGCCGTGCGCGTCCGGACGCGCACGACCGCTTCTCTCTCGGCCGGCGCCCGTGTAAGGTCCTGTCGGGAGCGCGGCGCATCAGCCCGCCTCACGGGCGATGGCGGCGCGCCCACCGGCTCGGTGCGGCGTGGTCGGTCGCCTGCCGCAACAGCCCGGGCCCCCAGCGCGATCACCGACGGAGACTGGACCATGACCTCACCTGACGACGCCGCCCGCCGGCGCCGGCGAGGCACCCCGGCTGCGGGGGGCCGCCCGCCAGCCGGGCGCGACGCGGCCGCGTCCGCCGATGGCGACGGGAGTGCGGCCGGCGAGAGGGGCGGGCTCCACCGGCTGCTGGTGGAGAGCGTGCGCGACTACGCCATCTTCGCGCTCGACCCCGACGGCCACGTCCTGAGCTGGAACGCGGGCGCCAGGCAGCTCAAGGGCTACGTGGCCGAGGAGATCGTCGGGCGCCACTTCTCGGTCTTCTACCCGCCCGAGCGGATCGCCGAGGGCTTCCCCGCGTACGAGCTCGAGGTGGCGCAGCGGGACGGCCGCTTCGAGGACGAGGGCTGGCGCGTCCGGAAGGACGGGACGCGGTTCTGGGCCAACGTCGTCATCACCGCGCTGCGCGACGAGGCGGGCACGCTCGTCGGCTTCGCCAAGGTCACTCGCGACCTCACCGAGCGGTGGCGCGCCGAGGAGGCGTTGCGTGCGAGCGAGGAGCGCTTCCGGCTCCTCGTCCAGAGCGTGCGGGACTACGCGATCTTCATGCTCGACCCCCAGGGGCGGGTGGCGAGCTGGAACGAGGGGGCGGAGCGGATCAAGGGCTACCGGGCGGAGGAGATCCTCGGCCGCCCGCTCGACGTCTTCTACCCGCCCGAGGCGGCCGCCTCCGGGTTTCCGGCCCACGAACTCGCGGTTGCCGGGCGCGTGGGGCGCTTCGAGGACGAGGGGTGGCGTGTCCGCAAGGACGGCACCCGCTTCTGGGCGAACGTGGTCATCACGGCACTGCGGGACGAGAGCGGAGAGCTGATCGGCTTCGCCAAGATCACGCGCGACCTGACAACCCACCGCGCCGCCGAGGCGGGGGCCCGCCGCCTCGCCGCCGAGGAAGCCGCCCGCGCCGAGGCCGAGCGCAGGCAGGAGGAGCTCGAGCGCCTCGCCACCCAGCTCCAGGAGCAGGCGCTCGAGCTCGAGACGCAGACCGAGGAGGCGCAGTCGCTCACCGAGGACCTCGAGATGGCGAACGAGGAGCTCCAGGGCGCGCTGGCCGCCGCCGAGGAGGCGCGCGCCGTCGCCGAGCGCGCGGCGCGCTCGGCGGCCGAGGCCAACCGGGTGAAGGCGGAGTTCCTCACGGCGATGAGCCACGAGCTCCGCACGCCGATCAACGCCACGCTGGGATACGCGGAGCTCCTCGCGCTGGGGATCCGCGGCCCCGTGACGGAGGCGCAGCGCGAGGACCTCGCGCGCCTCCGCGCCACGCAGCAGCACCTGCTCGGGATCGTCAACGACCTGCTCAATTACGGCCGGATCGAGGCCGGCCAGGTGGAGTACGACCTGGCGCCAGTGCCCGTGCACTCGATGATCGAGGCCATGCTACCCATGATCGCGCCGCAGGCGCAGGCGAAGGGGCTCGCCGTCGCGCACGGGCCCTGCGGCGAGCGGCTCGTCGCGTTGGCCGACCGCGCGAAGGCGGAGCAGGTCGTGCTGAACCTGCTCTCGAACGCTGTGAAGTTCACGCCCACCGGGGGGCGCGTCACCGTCTCGTGCGGGGAGGCGGACGGGCGGGTCGCCATCACCGTCGCGGACACCGGACCGGGCGTCCAGACGGCGCAGCAGGGCCGGATCTTCGAGCCCTTCGTGCAGCTCGGGCGCTCGCTCACGAGCGCGCACGAGGGCACGGGGCTGGGGCTCGCGATCAGCCGGGACCTCGCCCGCGCGATGGGCGGCGACGTGACGGTCGCGAGCGTCGAGGGGCAGGGCGCCACCTTCACGTTCGTGCTGCCGCGGGCTTAGCCCCGGGTCGAGTCGGCCAGGACGCCTGCGGACCGGTGCGGGCGGCCGCCCATCCTCGAGGTGGCCCTCCGCCTGGCTGTGTGAGCGTCGCGGGCACCGCTGCACACGTGCCCGGAACCGGATCGCGGCCGCTACAATGGCCGCATACAATTCACCAATGGACCATCTGCCTCTCCTCCTCCTCGCCGGCTTCGCCGCCGGTGCGATGAACTCGTTGGCGGGAGGCGGCTCCTTCGTGACGCTGCCCGCCCTGATCGCCGCCGGCGTGCCACCGGTGCAGGCGAACGCCTCCAGCACCGTCGCCCTCTACCCGGGCGGACTCGCGGGCACCTGGGCGTATCGGGACGGACTCGAGCCCGTATGCGGCGTCTCCCTCAAGCTCCTTGGACTCGTCACGGGGGCGGGCGGATTGACGGGCGCGCTGCTCCTGTTGCGGACACCGTCGTCGACCTTCGATCTGGTCGTCCCCTGGCTGCTGCTCGTCGCGACGCTCCTCCTCGCCTTCGGCCGCCAGGCGGGCGCGGCCCTGCGTCGGAGGCTCGCCATCGGGCCGGGCACGATGGTGGCGATCCAGTTCCTGCTCGGCGTCTACGGCGGCTACTTCGGCGGCGCAGTCGGCATCATGATGCTGGCCCTCTGGAGCCTGCTCGGGACCGCGGACCTGAAGCGCCTGCACCCGGCGCGCACGCTGATGGTCAGCGCCGCGAACACCGCGGCGGTGCTGCTGTTCGCGCTGGCCGGGGCGGTCGCGTGGCCGCGGGCGCTGGTCGTGCTGGCTGCTGGCATCGTCGGCGGTCATGCCGGCGGGCACCTCGGCCGGTGGCTCGATGCGCGGTGGGTGCGCGCCGGCACCCTCGCCTGCACCGCGTCGATCACCGCCGTCTTCTTCTTTCGCGCCCTCGTGCATCGGCCGAGCTGAGGCGGGGGGCGGCGGCCTCCCCGCGGTGCTCGCCGGGCGTGGTGTGGTCGAAGGCCGCGTCCGTCAGCTCGGTCGAGAACGGCAAGATCGCCGAGCACTGGGACACCATCGAGACGATCCCGGCGCGGAGCGAGTGGAAGAACCAGAACGGCAAGTTCGGCTTCTGACAGGCTCCGCGGCGCGCGGCCCGACAGCTGGATTGCGCCGCCGCGCGAGCGGCGCTTGGTTTGAGCGTCCCGAGCCGGGCTGCGGCGTCAGCCGGCAATACCGATCCGATCCGAGTGGAGCAGCAATGGCAGCCTACGTCGTCGTCGACATCACCATCCACGATGCGTCGACCTACGAGCGGTACAAGTCGCTCGCCCCGGCGTCCATCGCGGCGTACGGCGGCCGCTATCTCGCCCGCGGTGGGACGTCCACGACGCTCGAGGGGGCGTGGCGGCCGGCGCGGCTCGTGATCCTGGAGTTCGCCTCGGCCGCGCAGGCGCAGGCGTGGTGGGACTCGCCTGAATACGCCCCGGCGAAGGCGCTCCGGCAGGCGTGCGCGAGCACGGAGATGGTCCTGCTCGACGGCCCGGCGTTCGATCCCGCCGCCTGACGGCGTTGCTCGGCCCGACCGAGCCGTCGGTCGGCGCCAGGGGAGGTCACGCCCACCGACGGATGGGCTTCCGAATCTCGGGGGGGACCGGCTCGGGCTCCGGCCGGCGCGGGGGCACCGGGGTCGGCTCCGGCGTCGGGGTGGGCAGCGGGATCGTCGGCACGGCGCACCTCCGGGCGGGGATGACCGCCCGGCCTGCATGGATCGGGCGCGCGCCTTCCTTTAGGGCTGCCCGATCTGTTCCCGGAGCTCGGGCTCCGCGAGGAGCCGGGCGACGTTGAGGCGGCGTCGGCGCTCCTCCAGGTCCGTGCCCCCGGGGGTCGGTGGGCCGGCGACCTCGTCGATGTCCTCGGGGAAGACGGTCGCGACGACGCGCGTCCCGTCCTCGCGCTCGACCTCGAAGACGTAGATGCCGTCGGGCGTCACCTCGTACGTCGGTTCCCGCATGGCTGACTCCTTCCGGTGGGTTCCGGTGGGGGCGCGACCTCACCGCCGCGTATGGGACGCCTGCTTCCACATCCGTGCCGGTCCGTCGCGCCGCTCTGGTCCCTCCGCGGCCACGGAGTGCCGCGCATCGTGGGGGGGCCGCTTTCCGGGGCCGTCAGGTTGCCGTCCCGCCGCGCTCGCCGTATCGTCCTCGCCCAGCCTCGTCCCGCCGGGCCGCCCGTGCCCCCGCGCGCGGCCCGTCTCGGGCTCTCGACGGAAGGCAGCGTGTCACGCGCTCGTAGCGGGCGCCGAGCAGTGGTGTCGAGATGAGTGCTTCGATGGCCGTGGTGTGGTGGTGGGGGCTCGCCGCCCTCGGCGCGGTGGTCCTGATCGGCGCGGCGGCGCTCGCCGTGCGACGGGGGCGCGCCGGCCGCGCCCGCGTCGGTGCGGCGAGGGAGAGCGCTGTGGAGCCGCTCGCGCTCGCGCCCCCCGTGGGGTGCCTGCGGGTGGACCGCGTGGCCCACGACGCGGAGCGGCAGGAGGGGCTCGTGTTCGGCACGGTGGAGTGGGGGGCGGTGAGCGCGGGACAGGTGGCGCTCGTCCCCTACCGCGCCTACGCCAACGTCCTCGCCGCGCGGCGGATCGAGGGAGTCGAGGCGGTGGGTGGCAACGCCAGCGCCGGCGTCTGGCTCCGCCTGCGCGGCGTCGAACCCGGCGAGGTGGAGGGGTGGCGGACCTCGCTGCCGGCCGGCTCCGTCGTGGAAGTACATGCCGAGGATCAGCCAGCACCCGGCGCGAGCGCCTGACCACGGCTCGCACGATGAGCGGCCGCCCGCGCGCCGGCGGGCGGCCGCGTCGACGAACACGCAACGATGCCGTCACGCCCCGCATGAACCCACAGACCCGCCGCAGCCTCGCCGCCATGCTCTCGGGCGTCGCCGCCGCCATCGTCGCGCTCGTCACGACGACGTGGCTGCGCCAGGACGCCTGCCTCGACGCGGGAGGGCGCTGGATCGCCGCCGCACGCAGCTGCACCCTCCCCGCCGGCGCGGCGGAGGCGGCGCCAGCGCGCGCGTACGCGCTCGGCGCCGTCGCCGGCGTCGTCACCGCGGTCGTCCTCTGGCGGACGTACACGTTCTTCGTCTCGCGCGGCGGGCGCGGTCGAAGCTGAGCGACGCGCGGCCGCGATCCGCCCGGGCGGGGGGGTGGTGGTGCGGCGCGTCGGCGCGCCGTACCTTGGGACCGACCGCCCCGGACGGCGTCGGCGCGGCCCGCGGCGCGCGCCACGACGGCGGCCCGTTCGCGGCCTGACGCCGGGAGGAGCAACCCGTGCTCGATCGTCTCTTCGCGAAGATCGACGAGTGGCGGACGGCGAGCCGCGAGGTGCGCGGCGTGCCGGTCGTCGTCCGCAACACGCGCCCGGACATCGACACCGGGGCGGTGTTCGCGCGCCTCGACGCCGCGCTCGCCCTCATCGAGCGCTACCAGCCGCACCACTTCCGGCGGCTGCGGCGCGACTTCGCGCAGATCCTCGTCGTGCGCTACCCGTGCCGCGGCGCCTGGCTCCCCGAGCAGCGCACGTGCCTCGTCGAGCTCACGTTCTCCGTGAACCCCGAGTTCTCCGACGCGCAGGTCGCGGCGACGATCCTGCACGAGGCGATGCACGCGCGGCTCGATCGCATGGGGCTCTCGTACGAGGGCGTGAGCCGCGCGCGCCACGAGCGCTTCTGCCGGCGCGCCGAGCTCGAGTTCGGGCAGCTCGTGCCCGACGGCGAGCCGGTGGTCGCGCGCGCGCTGCAGAGCCTCGCCGAGTCGGACGAGGCGGTGGCGCCGGTGGTCGACTGGGAGCTGGCGAGCCACCGCGTGAACGAGGCCGACCTCGCGGCGCTCGACGCGCCGCGCTGGCTCAAGCGCGTCGTCGCGCGACGGCGCGGGCTCGAGGAGGCGTAGGCGACGCGACGCTCCGCGCCCCGGCACGGCGGTCTCGGCGGGCGCGGGTGTCGCGAAGTGCGGCGGGGGAGCGACACACCCCACCGCGCGGTGTGGACAGTCTGCGCGCGCCGGCGTGGCTGGCGCCGGCGCGTCGGTGGCGCGCGGCGGCGCGAGCGCGCCGCCACGAATCCCGTCAACCGCCACGCGCGCAACGCGTTACGGTCGGCGAGCGGCCGCCGCCTGACGGAGCGCGCACGGGCGTCGCTCGGCGCGGCATCGCGGGAAGGGAACTTGCAGCCCGCGCCGGTCTGGCGCCGACGCCGGCCCGACCTTCCTCCCGCCCACTGCACTCGCCGGCCGGGCGCGACGCCGCGCTGCCGCTACATCGCCACCGCGCGATCCGCGCCGGCAGCACCGCAGCGGATACCGCGCGATCGGCCCGGGCGCCCCTCCCCGCCCGAGCCAGCTTCGGAGGACCGCAATGCTCTGGATCGCCGCGATCGTTGCCGTGTGCATCGTCGCCAGCATCGTGAAGCACGCCGTGCAGGACAGCCGCTACGCGGACGCCCAGCGCCTCGAGGCCCTCGCCGAGATCGAGAGCCGTAGCCACGCCACGCCGAGCGGCGCCACGCCCGAGGTGACGCCGTCCAACGGCGCCGCGCCCGGCGGCGGCGCGCGCGAATTCGCACCGCGCCCGAGCGTGGACCGCGGCCTCGTGCCCCCTCCTGGCGGAGGCGACGTCTCCACCGTCCGGCCCCCCGAGGGAATGCGCGCCAGCTGACCGGGCGAGGAGCGGAAGCGCGGCCCGGGGCGGGTCGTCAACCAGATACCGGACCCCGCCGCAACTCCGCCCCGTGCCACGCTGCCTCCCGCCCCGCGACCGGCCGTGAGTCAACCGGCCGGGCCCGCCGAGCAGCCGCAGACCGCGCTCTCGCGCGATCTCACCGACTTCCTCATACAGCGGCGACGCGGTGCTGCGCCAGCGGCCGCACGTGCGGCTCAACGCGCTCACCTACGGGCAGGAGACACGGCCCGCCGTCCCGGCCGCTCCCGGCCGTCGCGGGACGGTGTGCAAGGGAGGCCGCGTCCGGCGTCTCCCGTGCACACCTCTTCACCCACGGGCCCCGCCATGCGCCGTCTCGCCGTCACCCTGCTTCTCCTCGCTCCGCTCCCGCTCGCCGCCCAGGGCTGGCTCGTGCCGCCCGGGTGCGAGCCCGTGCCCTGTCCGCGCCCGCGCCCGTGCCCGGCGCCGCCGCGCTGTCCACCGCCCGGGGTCGCCGTGGCGGCCATCGCGCGCACGGCGAGCGACGTGCGCGTCGCGCTCGTCGACCGCGTCCTGCGCTTCGAGGTCACGGAGAAGTTCG
>JBJMNL010000243.1:0-3223 GCA_045804285.1 Gemmatimonadaceae bacterium | reverse complement strand
GCGGGCCGGCCGACGCCCCGGCGCCGCCGGGCATGGGGACCGCCGACGCCGGCTGCCGGGCGGCACGCGCCGAGTCGCGGCTGGCGCGGATGGCGACCGCCCGCTCGACGGCGCGGTCGATCCCGGCCTCGTTGATCTTGTACTCGTACTTCGACCGCGCCGCCTCCTCGATCGGCTGCGGCACCTGGACGAAGGGCGCCTCCTGCCGGACGACGCGATCGACGTAGCTGTCGATGCGCGTGGCGGCGAGGCGCTGCTTGTCGGACGAGCTCTTGGCGCTGTCGGCGAGTGCGGCCGGCGCGACGGCGAGACTGTTCCAGGCGCCGACGACGGCCTCGGTGAAGCTGCGCCGCATCGCCGCGAGGTCGGCGGTGTCGACCGCGACCTTGGCGCTGTCGGCCTGCTTGAGGAAGAGGTCCTTGCCGACCATCGAGCGAACGAAGTCGGGGATCAGCGAGTCGGGCGCCGCCTGGAGCTGCTGCGCGATGCGCGCCTGCGGGGGGAGCGCCGCCACGTAGCGAACGAGCCGGCCGACGGTGAAGTCGCCCTTGTTTGTCGTGGCTACGACGGCCTTGTCGTTACGGTGCGCGTCGAGGTCGGCGGCCGCGCCCTTCACGAGCTTGGGCGCGTCGGGCTTGATCTTGACGTTGGCGCCCTGCTCGAGCTTGGCGAAGTACGTGCTCTCGGCGACGACCGCCGAGCGCTGATCGGCCTGCTGCGCGAACTGCGGGCCGACCTCCGAGTACGGCTGCCGGTAGATGATGTGGTAGCCGAACTGGGTCTTCACGACCGGCGAGATCTCGCCCGGCTTGAGGGCGACGAGGGCCTTCTCGAACTCGGGGACCATTGCGCCCTTCGGGAAGACGCCGAGCGCGCCGCCGTTCTGCTTGGAGCCCGGGTCGTCGCTGTTCTGCGCGGCCAGCCGCGCGAAGTTGGCGGGAGTGGCCTGGGCGCGGAGCGTCTCCGCCTTCTTGCGGATCGCGTCCTCCTGACCCGTGGAGAGGCCGGTGGGCGGCGTCTGGAGCAGGATGTGGCGCGCGGCGAGGAGCTCGCCGCTGTTGTAGCGGGCCTCGTTTTCGGCGGCGCTCGGTTGCGGGAAGGTCTTCGAGACCTGGTCGTACCACTTGCGCGCCTTGTAGTTGGCGACCGCCGACCACATGACGTCGTCGAGGATCTTCTGCGAGTTGAGTGTGTCGCCGTCCGCCGCCGCCTTGCCGAGGAGCTGCACGTCGACCCAGTAGTTCGCGAGGGTCTTCGCGACGTCCTTGTTGAGGGGGACGTTCGCCGAGCCGAGCAGGTCGGCGAGGCGATTGACCGACAGCTCCTGCGAGCCGGCGCGGGCGGCGACGTCGACGTGGGCCGTCATCGCCTCCTTGAAGCCGTCGCAGGCGGCGAGCGCGAGGACGGCGCCGAGGGCGAGAGCCTTCTTCTGCATGGGAGGGGGGAAGATGGTGAGCGGCGACCGGCGGTCGTCAGGGCCCGGGACGGGGCCCGGCGAGGGTCGCCGGCCTGCGGGACTGTCGGAGCGGTGAACGTGCGAGTGGGGGCGCGACGGCGTCGCGCCCCGACGTGGTGATCGATGTGCAGTACAGGTGCAGTACAGCCGCGGTACAGCGCTGGCTACCTGGTCGCGGCGACCCAGCTATCTCGCGCCCGCCGCGGCCGGCGTACCGCTGCCGGCCGCCGCCGAGGGCGCGACGAGAGTGCGAAGCGCGCGGACGAGCCCGTCGAGGACCTCGGCCCCGCCGAGGCGGGTGAGCTTGAGGGCGAGGGGATGCGCGCGGCGCACCTCCGCCTGGAACTGCACCTCGTGGAACGCGGCCGAGAGCCCTTTCATCCGCGGGATGGCGTCGTCCCGGAAGTTAACACGGGCCTCGTTGCCGCGCACCAGCAGCCCCTCGACGCCGAGCATCCCCCCGACGATGCGCAGCGTCGCCGTGGCGAAGAACGCCTCGGCCGGCACCGGGAGGGGACCGAAGCGGTCGCGCACCTCCGCCCTGAGCGCGTCGATCTCCGCCGGGTCGGTGACGCGGGTCAGGCGGCGGTAGACGTCCAGCTTCGCTTCCTGCGACGGCACGTAGTCGTCGGGGAGGTAGGCGGGGACGTCGACCGAGACGTCCGACGGGATCAGCTTTGGCGCGCCGTCCCCCTTCATGACGCGGCGGACCGTCTCATCGAGCATGCGCAGGTACATGTCGAAGCCGACCGCGTGCACGAAGCCCGACTGCTCCGGACCGAGCAGGTTCCCCGCCCCGCGCAGCTCGAGGTCCTTGAGGGCGATCTGGTAGCCCGAGCCGAGCTGGGTGTGGTGCTCCAGCACCTGGAGGCGGCGCTCCGAGTCGTCGTCGACGGAGTCGGGGACGAGGAGATAGCAGTAGGCGCGGCGGTGCGAGCGGCCGACGCGCCCGCGGAGCTGGTAGAGCTGCGCGAGGCCGAAGTGGTCGGCGCGGCTGACGAACATCGTGTTCGCGTTCGGCACGTCGAGCCCGCTCTCGACGATCAGCGTCGAGACGAGGATGTCGACCTCGCCGTTGACGAACCGGCGCATGACGTCCTCGAGGTCCCGCTCGCGCATCTGGCCGTGGCCGACGGCGACGCGGGCGCGGGGCGCGATGCGGCGCAGGTGGTCGGCGATCGCCTCGATCGTCTCGATGCGGTTGTGGACGAAGAAGACCTGGCCACCGCGGTCGAGCTCGCGGGCGATCCCCTCCTCGATGAGCGCGTCGTCCCAGGGCTCGACGAAGGTGAGCACCGGGGAGCGGTCGCGCGGCGCCGTCTGCATCAGCGTCATGTCGCGCAGGCCGGCGAGCGACATGTGGAGCGTGCGCGGGATCGGGGTCGCGGTGAGCGTGAGGACGTCGGTGGCGAGCTTGAGCTGCTTGAGGCGCTCCTTGTGCTTGACGCCGAAGCGGTGCTCCTCGTCGACGACGATCAGCCCGAGGTCCCTGAACGTCACGTCGGGGCTGAGGAGGCGATGGGTGCCGATGACGATGTCGATCTTCTTCTCGGCGATGTCGGCGAGCACCTGCGTCTGCTCCCTGCCCGTCTGGAAGCGGGAGAGCGCCTCGACGCGGATCGGGAAGTCGGCGAGGCGGTCGCCGAAGGTGCGCAGGTGCTGGTCGGCGAGGATCGTGGTCGGCACGAGCACCGCCACCTGGCGGCCGCTCTGCACCGCCTTGAACGCCGCGCGGACGGCGATCTCCGTCTTGCCGTAGCCCACGTC
>JBJMNL010000242.1:0-4197 GCA_045804285.1 Gemmatimonadaceae bacterium | reverse complement strand
CTGTGCTCGAGTTCATCAACGTCATCGGGCCGCTCACGGACCCGACCGCGCACGGAGGCCGCGCCGAGGACGCTTTCGACGTCGTCATCCCGTCCATACCGGGCTACGGCTTCTCGAGCAGGCCAACCGGCACCGGTTGGGACCCCTACCACGTCGCGCGAGTCTGGGCGGAGCTGATGAAGCGCCTCGGGTATACCCGCTACGTCGCCCAGGGCGGCGACTGGGGTGCCCCCATCTCCAGCGCGATGGCGCGCCAGGCGCCGCCAGGATTGCTCGGCATCCACCTCAACTTGCCGGCGACGGTACCCCCCGAGGTGGGGGCGGCGCTCGCCAGCGGCGGTCCCGCGCCGGCGGGACTTTCCGAAAAGGAACGCGCGGTATTCGACGCGCTCAAGGCGTACGGCAAGGGTGGGAACTCGTCCTACTTCGTGATGTTGACCGCGAGGCCGCAGACGGTCGGCTACGGCGTGACGGACTCACCGGCCGGCCTCGCGGCGTGGATGCTCGTGCATCCAGGCTTCGCGCAGTGGACGTACGGCGCCGATCCCGCCAGGTCCCCGACGAAAGACCAGGTGCTGGACGACTTCACACTCTACTGGCTGACCAACAGCGCGACCTCGGCAGGGCGACTCTACTGGGAGAACCGCGGACGGGGCGTCATCAGCGCGGCCGCGCAGAAGACCGCCGAGATCTCGCTCCCGGTGGCCATCACGGTATTCCCGGAGGATGTGTATCGACCCCCGGAGACGTGGGCCCGGCGTGCCTACCGCAACCTGATCTACTTCCACGAAGTCGACAGGGGCGGACACTTCGCGGCGTGGGAGCAGCCGGAGCTTTTCTCCGAGGAGCTCCGGGCGGCGTTCCGATCGCTCCGCCAATAGCGACAGGAGGGGCGTGCCAACTGGCGCGCCCGGCTTGGGCCGGAGGTACACCGACGTCCGAAGGAGTCGACATCCGATGGAGTCGACTCAACCGCAGCAACACCATCATCCGCGCCGCGCACCGCGAGGTCCGCGACGCCGCCGGAGGACATGACCATGCGGCCGATCAGCTACGCGCGCGCGACGGACGTCGCCGAAGCGATCGCCACCGTCCTCGCCGACCCGGACAGCGCGTACCTGGCCGGCGGCACGACGGAGGTCGACCTGCTGCGCCTGAACGTCGTGCAGCCGAGTGGGCTCGTGGACATAAACGCGCTGCCACTCGACCGGATCGAGGATCTGGCCGACGGCGGGCTGCGCATCGGCGCGCTCGCCCGGATGAGCGACGTCGCCGAGGCGCCGGGCGTGGCGGAGCGGTTCCCGGTGATCGCCCAGGCGCTCGTCCTCGGCGCGTCCCCGCAGCTGCGGCACATGGCCTCGATGGGCGGCAACCTCCTCCAGCGGGTCCGCTGCAGCTATTTCCGCGACGGGGTGTCGGCGTGCAACAAGCGCGAGCCCGGGACCGGGTGCTCCGCGCTGGATGGCGTCAACCGTGGCCATGCGATCCTGGGCACCAGCGAGCACTGCATCGCCACGCATCCCTCGGACGTCGCCGTCGCTCTCGTCGCTCTCGACGCGGTCGTGCACACGGAAGGGCCGAGCGGGGCCAGGGCGATTCCGATCGACGAGCTCTATCTGCTGCCCGGCGATACCCCGCACCTCGAGCATCCGCTCGAGCACGGGGAACTGATCGTCGCGATCGAGGTGCCGGCAACGCCGGTGGCGCGCACGTCGCTCTACCTCAAGGTCCGCGATCGCGAGTCGTACGAGTTCGCGCTGGCGTCCGCGGCCGTCGCGCTCCGCGTCGCCGATGGCGTGATCGGCGACGTGCGGCTGGCACTCGGCGGCGTGGCCACCAGGCCATGGCGCGCGCGCCGCGCCGAGCAGGTCCTGATGGGCGCGCGCGCGGAGGAGTCTACCTTCGCCCGGGCCGCGCGAGAGGAGCTGGCCGCGGCGACACCGCGGGGACTCAACGCGTTCAAGGTCGAGCTCGCACAGCGGACCGTCGTCCGCGCGCTCGAGACGGCCGCCGCCATGGGAGGTGCAGCATGAGCGCCGCGATCGGGCAGCCCGTCGACCGGGTGGATGGCCCCAGGAAGGTCACCGGCGCCGCGCGCTACTCCGCGGAGATCGCCCTGCCGCACATGGCCCACGCCGTGCTCGTCGGCGCGCCGGTGCCGAGCGGCCGGGTCGGCGCCGTCGACACTCGCGAGGCCGAACGAGCGGACGGCGTGCTCGCGGTCCTCACCCATCGCAACCTCCCCAAGGTCGCCGCGCAGCCTCCGCTGTTCCCGTCGCTGTTCGGTCATGCCGCGCCCGGCGAGACCTTCTTCCCGATGCAGGACGAGAGCGTCCACTACGCCGGCCAGCCGGTCGCGATGGTGATCGCCGACACCCTCGAGCGCGCCCAGCACGCCGCGACGCTGCTGCGCGTCACCTACGAGCAGGCGCCATCGACGACGACCGTGGATCAGGGGCGCGACCGCGCCTACGAGCCGGAGCGGATCTTCGGGGGCCTGGTGCCCGGACGCATGGCGCGTGGCGACGTCGAGGCGGGCCTCGCCGAGGCAGCCGTGCGCGTCGAGGCGACCTACCACTTCGCCGCCAACCACCACAATCCCATCGAAGCCTCGGCCACCACCGCCGTCTGGGACGACGGCGCGGTGACCCTGTACGACTCGACGATGGGCATCACCGCCACGCGACTGACCGCGGCCGCGCTGCTGGGCCTGTCGCCGACCAGGGTTCGCGTCATCACGCACTTCGTCGGCGGCGCGTTCGGCTGCAAGGCGATGGTCTGGCCGCACGTGACGCTCGCCGCGCTCGCGGCCCGCGAGGTCGGACGTCCCGTCAAGCTCGCCCTGACCCGCGAGCAGATGTTCGCCTCCTGCGGGCACCGGGAGGAGCAGGAACAGTACGTCGCGCTGGGCGCGACCCGGGAGGGGCGCCTCACCGCGCTTCGCCACCGCAAGCTCTCGCCCACGTCGCCCTTCGACGACTGGGCCGAGCCGTCCATCGGCACCGTTGCGCAGACGTACGCCTGTCCGAGCCACGAGGGCGTCTACCGGCTCATCCGCGCCAACACCATGACGCCGACGTTCACGCGCGCCCCCGGCGACGCTACGGGGATGTTCGCGCTCGAGTGCGCGATGGACGAGCTCGCGTACGCGGTGGGACTCGACCCGCTCGAGCTGCGCCTGCGCAATCACGCCGACGTCGACCCCGTGAGCGGCAATCCGTGGTCGAGCAAGGGACTGAAGGAGTGCTACCAGCGCGGGGCCGAGCGCATCGGCTGGCAGGAGCGAAACCCGGCACCGCGCTCGACGCGCGACGGGCACTGGCTGCTCGGCCTGGGGATGGCGACGGCCGCCTACCCGGTCCCGGCCTTTCCGGGATTGCAGCCGCAGCGGGCGCTCGCGCGCCTGTACGCCGACGGAAGCGCCGTCGTGCAGTGTGGGACACAGGAGTTCGGCACCGGGGTGGCGACCGTGATGACCCAGGTCGCCGCCGATGGGCTCGGCCTGCCGCTCGACCGCGTCCGCTTCGAGCTTGGCGACACGGAGCTGCCGAACAGCTCGTCCGCCGTCGGCTCGGCGGGATCGGGCCTGGTCAGCGGCGCGGTCCACGCCGCCGCGACCGCCCTGCGCGACCAGCTCATCGCCCGGGCAATCGCCGACGGCAAGTCGCCGCTGCACGGCGCCGACCCGGGCGCCGTGGTCGTGCGCGACGGCCGGATGGCACTGCGTGACCGGCCCGAGATCGGCGAGACGTACGGCGAGCTGCTCAAGCGCAACTTCCTGGAGGAGGCCGACGCCCCGGGTAGCTGGAATCCCGTCGGCGCAGACACCGGGTACGCGCAGGTGACGTTCGGCGCCCAGTTCGCGGAGGTCGCCGTCGACGCCGACCTCGGGCTGGTTCGCGTCCGGCGGATGATCGGGGCCTTCGCGCCCGGGCGCGTCCTGAACCCCAAGACCGCGCGCAGCCAGCTCATGGGCGGGATGCTCTGGGGGCTCGGCCATGCCTTGCTCGAGGGCACCTACATGGACAGCCGATACGGGCGCTGGGCGAACGCGAGCCTGGGCGACTACCTGGTCCCGGTCAACGCCGACGCGCCCGATGTCGAGGTGGAGCTCCTCGAGGTGCGCGACGACGTGGTCAATCCTCTGGGGGTCAAGGGCGTCGGCGAGATCGGCATGGTTGGTGCTGCCGCCGCCAT
>JBJMNL010000241.1:0-1733 GCA_045804285.1 Gemmatimonadaceae bacterium | reverse complement strand
CGGGCTACATGTCCGCCGTCGCCTACGTGCCGGGCGCGCGCCGGCCGACGCAGGTCGCGGTCGGGCTCGCGGGCACCGCGCTCTCCACCGACGACGGCCGATCGTGGCGCATGGTGGACAGCACGGCCTACAACAGCGTCCGCTTCGCGGGCCCGCGCACCGCCGGGGTGGCGGCGGGTCCGGGGGGACGCGTGGCCCGCTGGCGCGGCGCCCGCGCCGACTCAACGAAGCGCGACGCGAGGTGAGCGCGGCGCCCCCACGCGCTCCGCGATCTCCGCGCGCCGCTCGAGCCAGTGCTCGTGGCGCGTCTCGATCGCCGGACGGCCGTCGTGCTCCCACGGCAGCGCGCGCGCGTTGAGCCCCACGAAGTGCGCCCCGCACCGCCCTGGCTAGCGACGGTGCGGCCAGAAGGTGGATCAGAACGTCACGACTTCCACGCTCACGACGCACGGCGCGCCGGCGAGCGAGAGCGCCGCCACCTGGAGCCCCTGCTCGTCCAGCTCCGAGGCGAGCGTCACCGGGTTCCGCTCGAGCACGGCGCCGAGCGCGCCCTCGAGGTCGAAGGCGGGCGGCGTGCCGCGGATCCCCAGGTTGCGCGCGCCGTCGCCGCAGAGATGCGAGAACTGCCCGAACAGCGCCCGCACGTCCTCGGCGACGAGACACGCGTCCTCGAGCTCGAGCCAGCGCGTCATCGCCGCCGGCATCTCCCAGAGGATGCAGTCGTTGTCGAGCGCGAGCTCGTGGCGGTCGGCGTACAGTCGCACGGGAGCGAACTTCCACCCCATCCCCTCGGCCATCGCGGCGTCGAGCCGCGCCGCGACGACGCCCGGGATGTCGCGCCGCCCCACGGCGCGCCAGCGAACGCGGCGCGGCACGCCCCCGGTGCGGCGCCGCGCCTCGCCCACCGGCACGCTGTTCACGCAGACGGTGTAGCGCGCGCGGTCGCCGAAGAGGCGCCGCGCGCCCCAGATCGAGAGCCGGAGCGCGTCGTAACCGTGGGCGCTCACGTCGCCGACGGTCCAGCGGACGCCGAGCCGCCGCCCGCGGGGCATCATGGGGAGGCCACCGGCGCCTCCGTCCGACGCGCGCTCCCCGCGCCGCGCGCGAGCCGCTTGCGCAGGAACCACTCGTCGATCGTCACGCGCTCCGTCACGCCGGCCGGCGTCGTGTACGCGTACGTCTCGCGCCCCCCGCGCACCACCGAGTAGCCGAGCCGCTCGTAGAGGCGGCGCGCGCGCGGGTTGCCCTTCTCCACGCCGATCTCCGCCGTCCGCACGTGGAGGTAGCGCAGCAGCGCCTCGGCCTCGGAGATCAGACGCGTGGCGAGCCCCGCGCCCTGGAACGCCGGGAAGACGCGCACCGCCCAGAGGAGCGCCGCCGACCGCGGGCGCAGCCGCGCGAGGTCGACCCACACCTGCGCCACCGGGAAGTCGCTCGCGAGCGCCAGGAGCATGAGATTCTCGCCCCGCCGCTGTCGCTCGAAGGCGTCGTGGATGATCTGGCGATGGTGGGTGAAGAGGCCGCCCCACTCGAGACCCGGCAGATCCTCCTCCCGACAGAGGCGCAGGCGCAGCGCGAGCGACACCACGCAACCGGCGCCCGCCCCGCTCCGCTCGATCGCCTCGATCGCCTCGATCGCCGCCGTCGGCTGCCACTTCATGGGCCGGCCGCGAGGCGCCGTCGCAGCAGGCGCCGGTAGGTGGGGCGGTCGGTGGCGCCCCAGCGATACTTGT
>JBJMNL010000240.1:0-91447 GCA_045804285.1 Gemmatimonadaceae bacterium | reverse complement strand
ACGGGGGTATCGAGCCTGACGGACGGGCGAGGGGGCTCGCGGGTGCGCATGCTAACAATAGAACGGCGAGAGGCGGAATGAGGAATGAGGCATGAGGGCCGGGACGCAACGCGTGGCGAGGCGTGGCGCCAGAAGCGTCCCGGCCCTCATGCCTCATTCCTCATTCCGCCTCTCGCCGTTCTATTGTTAGCATGCGCACCCGCGAGCCCCCTCGCCCGTCCGTCAGGCTCGATACCCCCGTCACCTACCTGAAGGGTGTCGGCCCGCAGCGCGCCGAGGCGTTGCGGCGGCTGCGCGTCGTGTTCGCGGGGGACCTGCTGTATCACGTCCCGCACCGCTACGAGGACGCGAGCACCGTCTCGCCCATCTCCTCGCTCGAGCCGGGGATGGACGCGACGGTCATCGGGCAGGTGATCTCGAAGGGGGTCATCCCGACGCGGAAGGGGCTGCGGATCTTCCAGGCCGTGGTGCGCGACGGCTCGGGGATGATCGAGGTCTCGTGGCCGGGCCAGCCCTACCTCGACCGCACGATCGGCAAGGGGGACGTGCTGCTCCTCGCCGGCACGGTGCGCTTCTTCCACGGGCGCCAGCTCCAGCCGCGCGAGTACGTGAACCTCGGCGAGGGGGACGAGGGGACGAGCGGCGGCCGCGTGCTCGCCGTGTATCCGGCCACCGAGGGGCTCTCGGTCAAGCTCCTCCGGTCGCTGATAGAGACGCACCTCGACGCGCTGCTGGCCCAGGTCCAGGAATACCTCCCCCCCTGGATGCTCGGCGCCGCCGACGTGCCGTCGCTCCCCGAGGCGCTGCGCATGGTGCACCGCCCGACGTCCATCGCCGAGGCGATGCGCGGGCGATCGCGGCTCGCCTACGAGGAGCTGCTCTTCGTCCACATCCTCCAGCGCCGCGCGAACGCGCTCGCCCGCGACCGGCGCGACGGGATCGCCTACGTCAACCGGCGCGACCTCACCAGCCGCCTCAAGGGCGTGCTCCCCTACGAGCTCACGGGCGCGCAGGCACGCGCGATCCGCGAGATCGTCATGGACATGATGAGCGACCGCCGGATGCACCGGCTGCTCCAGGGCGACGTCGGCAGCGGCAAGACGATCGTCGCCCTCTTCGCGGCGATGCTCGCGCTCGAGAACGGCTATCAGGCCGCGATCATGGCACCCACCGAGCTGCTCGCCGAGCAGCACCAGCGGACCATGTCGCGGCTGCTCGAGCCGGTGGGAGTGCGTCCGGTGCTCGTCACGGGGAGCCTCGGCGCGCGCGAGCGGCGGGCCGCCGCGGAGCTGCTGGCGCGCCCCGAGCCCGTGCTCGCGGTCGGGACGCACGCGCTGGTGCAGGAGGGGACGGTGTTCGCGAGACTGGGCTTCGCCGCCATCGACGAGCAGCACCGCTTCGGCGTCGAGCAGCGCAAGGCGCTCGGCGCCAAGGGGGAGAGCCCCGACGTGCTGCTCATGAGCGCGACGCCGATCCCGCGCTCCCTCGCCCTCACCCTGTACGGCGACCTCGACGTGAGCATGCTCGACGAGAAGCCACCGGGGCGGATCCCGATCACGACCGCGCTCCGCCCCGAGTCGTCGCGGGAGCGCGTGCTGCAGTTCGTCGACCGCGAGATCGAGAAGGGGCGGCAAGCGTACGTCGTCTACCCCGTGATCGAGGAGTCGGAGAAGACCGACATGAAGGCGGCGACGACGATGTACCAGCAGCTCGCCGAGGGGCCGTTCGCGCACCGGCGCGTGGGGCTGCTCCACGGGCGGCTAGCGGGCGAGGAGAAGGACGGCGTGATGCGCCGCTTCCTGGCCGGCGAGATCGACGTCCTGGTCGCGACGACGGTGATCGAAGTGGGCATCGACGTCCCCAACGCGACCGTGATGCTGATCGAGCACCCGGAGCGCTTCGGGCTCTCACAGCTCCACCAGCTCCGCGGCCGCGTCGGGCGTGGCGGGGAGTCTTCGTACTGCATCCTGCTCGGCGACGTGAGCCGCGAGGCCGCCGAGCGGTTGCAGGTCTTCGTCGGCACCGAGGACGGCTTCGAGATCGCGCGCGCCGACCTGCGGCTTCGCGGGATGGGGGACCTGTTCGGCGAGCGCCAGAGCGGGCTGCCGACCTTCCTCGTCGCCGACCCGCTGCGCGACGAGCTGCTCAACGACCGCGCCCGCGAGGCCGCCGCCCAGCTCCTCGACCGTGACCCCGACCTCTCGCGGCCCGAGCACGCGGGGCTGCGCAAAGTCATGACGGAACGGTACGCGAGGAGCCTCGAGCTGTTTCGAGTGGGGTGAGGAGGGGCCAATCGGAGCGGGGAGCTCCCTACGGCCTCGGCGCCAGTCTCCGCCGGACCCGGTCGAGCTCCGCCGAGGTCCTGGTCAGCGAGTCTCTGAGTCGGGTGAGCTCCTCGTCCTTGGCGCGCTCGGCGGCCAGTGTGGCCGGGGAGGGCGGGGGGGGAGCAGCTTTGGCGGCCTGAAGCTCGGCGGACACCGAGTCGAGCGCACCGAGCACGCGGCGCGCGACCGTCGCCTCCACGCGGTGCGGGAGCATGCCGGCGTGCGCGAGGTAGGCGTCGAGCGCCGCCACCGCGTCCTTCGAGGACCGGTCCTGATTCACCGGATCCATCAGGAACAGGGCGCGCCAGAAGAGCGTCTCGGCGGCCTCGGGAGAGTCCGCGTAGTGCTCGGCGAACCCGATCAGCAGGCGATCGGCGTCGGCGTAGCGGCCGGCGTCGGCGGCGCGCTGGGCGTCGCCGAGCGCCGCCGGCCAGTCCACCGCCGGCTCGGGGATCGGGCTGTGCGCCGAATGGCCGACGCGCGCGCAGGCGCCCACGCCGGCGGCGAGCGACAGGG
The DNA here is from genome assembly GCA_045804285.1 of Gemmatimonadaceae bacterium. Classification (GTDB taxonomy): domain Bacteria; phylum Gemmatimonadota; class Gemmatimonadetes; order Gemmatimonadales; family Gemmatimonadaceae; genus DATMHT01. The sequence goes on along the minus strand of JBJMNL010000240.1, from coordinate 88,607 downwards.
TGAGGACCAGGACGAGAGAGTGTACGGACGCGGCCGGCGACCGGCGCCGGCCGCGCCCGTGGTCAGGGGGGGTCACCGCGCCGCCGCCGTCACGGCCCGTGCGCGCCGTGGGGTGCGGCGCCACCCCGACGGCGCCTCGAGCGGGAGGGTGATCGTGAACGTCGTCCCCTCCCGCGGCGCGCTGCGCACCGCGATCTCGCCGCCGTGCGCCTCGACAATCTCCTTCGCGATCGCCAGTCCCAAGCCGGTCCCCTTCGCCGCCGCGGCCGACTGGTTGTCGGCCTGGTAGAACTTCTCGAAGATGTGCGGGAGCTGGTTCGGGGCGATCCCCGCGCCGCTGTCCCGCACTTCCATGCGCAGGCCTTCCGGCACGGCGGCAACCGAGAGCTCCACACGCCCGCCGCGATCGGTGAACTTGAACGCGTTCGAGAGCAGGTTGCCGAGGACCTCGTTCATCCGGTCCTCGTCCCAGTAGACCGTGGTCGGAAGCACGCCGTCGCGCGCGACGATGAAAGTAATGCCTCGCTGCAGCGCGAGCACCTGGAAGGCGCTCTCGAGCTCCCGCAGGAAGAGCGAGAGCGTCACCGTCCGCGGCTCCAGCTTTCCGCCGCCCGCCTCGAATCGGCTGACGTCGAGCAGCTGCTTGACGAGGCGGTTCAACGCGTCGCACTGGGACTCGAGCGTCTCGAGCACCTCGCGCTGCCTCGACGTCAGGTCGCCGTACACGCCCTCCTGCAAAAGCTGGAGGTAGCCGAGGATGACGTTGAGCGGCGTCTTGATCTCGTGCGACGCCACGGACACGAACTCCGCCTTCAGCTTGTCGAGCTCCGCGAGCTGCAGCGCCATGGACTGGTAGCTGGCGGCGAGCCGCCCGAACTCGTCGCGGCGGTCGGGCGCGATGGCGAGGCGATGGCCGAACTCCCCGCTCGCGACCTTCTTCATGCCGCGCTCGAGGTCCCGGACCGGGCGGCTGATCGTCCGCGTGAGCCAGACGGCGACGACGGTGACGAGGACGAGGGCGATGGCGAACGTCGTCCCCGCCGTCTGCCAGGCGTTCTCGGTCGCCGCGGTCGCCTCGTCCACCTGCGCCGCGATCCGGCGCGTGAGCGCCCCCTCGGCCTCGGTGATCGTCCGCTGCATCCGGCCCAGCGCCGGCCGCATGAAGCCGTCGGAGACGCTGTCGATGGCGCGCGTCTGCACGCCGTTCGCGAGGCTCGCCTCGACGGGCGCGAGCGCCGCGATGCTGTCGACGGCGGCGCCGATCTGCCGCGCCGAGGAGTCGGCGAAGAGGACCGGGAGCGAGTCGGCGAGGCGGCGCAGGGTGTCGATCTGCGCGGTGAAGGCGAGCGCCGTGGTGTCGTTGGGGACGAGCACCAGCGAGAGCTCCGCGCTGCGCACCGCGTCGCTCTGCGTGCGGATGCGGCCGAGGAGGAGGGAGGCCACGAACTCGTTGGACCGCAACGACCGCGCGGTCTCGTGGAGCTCGTCGATGCCGCGCAGCGCGATGCTGAGCGGGAGCAGCAGGAGCACCGTGATGTTCAGCAGGCCGAGGATCAGGCGCGCGCGCAGCGTCATGTCAGAAGCCCACGGCGGCGCCGACCATCACGCCCGGTCGCGGGGGGGCCGCGCCGCGCGCGGCCCCCCCGGGGTACGGAATGTTTCCCGGCCCGCGCCCGTTGCGCAGGTCGTAGACGAAGAGCGCCACGCTGCCGAGCAGCGCCACCTGGCCGCCGACGATCCCGAGCTGCGCGCGGCGGTCCTCGCGGAGCGACGCTCCGTACAGCGACTCGGCCCTCGGCGCCACGTAGCGCCCACCGTCGAGCGTGCAGCCGGCGGGGTCGGCGACGCAGAGGCGCCGGAGGTCGCCGTAGGCCCGGTCGGCGCGCGTGCTGTGGGAGAGGGCGTAGGCGCCGAAGGCCGCCGCCGTGCCGAGCAGCGCCCACTTCGCCACGCGCACGGCGGTCCAGCGGTGCGCCGCGGCCGGCGCCGGCGCGCCGCCGGCGGCCTGGGCGCGGAGCGCGGTGGGCGTGGCGACGACGAGCGCCGGAGCGAGGAGAAGCGCCAAGAGTCGACTCGAGCGCGAACGGGGGCGCCGGAGCGCGGGGCGGCTCATCGGAAGCTCACCACCGGGCCGATGACCGGCGCGACCACGACTTGACCATTGAGAATGCTGGGCGGGTGACGGAGCTCGCCGCCGGCCTGGCGCGTCCAGACGGCGCGTCCGGCGACGCGGTCGAAGTAGACCACGTCGCCGCTGACGGTTGCAACGAGCACGCCGCCGCGCACGAGAGCCGGTCCGGCGACCGTCGCGCAGCGCGCGCGCTCCCCGCCGGCCGGGGGGGCGACGGCGGTGGCGCCGGCGCGCTCGGGAGCGCGCGCCGGTACCGTCCACAAGGTACACTCGGAGGTGAGTGCGTACACCGTGTCGTGGGCCACAATCGGCGCGCCCGCGACCGGCGCGCCGGTCGGCACCCGCCACCGCACGCGCCCGCCGGGGAGCGCCACGGCGAGGAGGAGCCCCGCCGGCGACGCCACCGCGACCGTGCTGTCGTCGAGGCGCGCGAGCGGGGCGGCGACGCCCGCCGGCAGCGCCGCCTTCCCGTCGATCCGCCCGCTCCGCGCGTCGAGGACGACGAGCGAGTCGGCGACGGTGACGAGGACGAGCCGTCCGCCGACCAGCACGGGGCCGGAGAGCGAGCCGGCGCCGGGCCGGCCGCCGACCTCGCGGCGCCAGAGCGGTCGCCCGTCCGCCGCGCGGAGCGCGAAGGCGGCCCCGTCGCGCGTGGCGCCGAACACGCGCCCCTCGGCCACGAGGATCGGCGCCGTGACGTCGCCGACGCGCGTCCGCCACCGCCGCTTGCCGTCGCGGAGCGCGAGCGCCGTCACCGGCGCGCCCTCACCCTCCTCGGCGGCGTAGACGGCGTCGCCGGCGATCACCGGCCCCGTCGCGTAGGGGGAGGAGGCGTGATGGCGCCAGTAGGCGCGGCCGCTGCGCGGGTCGAGCGCGTAGAGCCACCGGTCGACGCTCGCCACCGCGACGACGCGCTCTCCGAGCGCCGGCGCGCCGAGCGTGCCGCGTCCCGGCGTCGCGCGCCAGAGCTCCGCCGGCCGCGCGCTCACCGACTCCGCGGCGGTGACGGCGCGCGACGCCCCCCCGAGGTATTCGGGGACGTCGTTCATGCCCGGCGGCACGTCGCGGTGGGGAGCGCAGCCCAGGCCCGCCGCGAGCGCGAGCATCGCGGCGGGCGCGCGTCCGTTGACTCTCGTCCCGAGCCCCGGTAGGTTGCTGGCCCACCGACGTAAACGACGATCTCTCAATGACATTCCCCTTCGCACGCATCTCCGAGCTGCACCGCTACGACGGCCAGACGGTCACCGTCCGCGGCTGGGTGACGCACGTCCGCTCGTCGGGCAAAGTTGCCTTCGTAGTCCTGCGCGACGGAAGTGGCGCCCTGCAGTCCGTCCTCGTGAAGAGCGCCGTGCCGGCCGAGTCGTGGGAGCGCTTCGCCCAGCTCACCACGGAAACGTCCGTCGCCGTGACGGGGACGGTGCGCGCCGACGCGCGCGCGCCCGGCGGCTACGAGCTGAGCGTCGCCGAGCTCGCGATCATCGGCGAGAGTCCGCTGGACTACCCGATCCAGCCCAAGGAGCACGGCGTCGACTTCCTGCTGGACAACCGCCACTTCTGGCTCCGCTCGACCAAGCAGGCCGCGATCATGCGCGTCCGCAGCGAGATCGAGCAGGCGATCCACGACTTCTTCTACGAGCGCGACTTCGTGCGCGTCGACACGCCGATCCTCACGGCGGCGATCGGCGAGCGGAGTGGCCTCTTCTCGACCGAGTACTTCGACGAAGGGACTGCCTACCTCGCGCAGACCGGCCAGCTCTACGGCGAGGCGCTCGCCGCGGCGCTCGGGAAGATCTACACCTTCGGCCCCACCTTCCGCGCCGAGAAGTCGCGCACGCGGCGCCACCTCACCGAGTTCTGGATGATCGAGCCGGAGGTGGCGTTCAACGACTCGAACGCCAACATGCGCCTGCAGGAGGACTTCGTCTCCTACATCGTGCAGCGCGTCCTCGATCGGCGAAAGAAGGAGCTCGCCGAGCTCGAGCGCGACACCTCGAAGCTCGAGTCCGTCGTGGCCCCCTTCCCGCGCCTCAGCTACTCTGACGCGATCCCCATCCTTCTGAAGAAGGGGAGCCAGATCAAGTGGGGTGACGACCTTGGCGCCGAGGACGAGGCGCTACTCGTCGCGGACTACGACCGCCCCCTGTTCGTCTACAACTACCCCAAGGAGGCGAAGGCCTTCTACATGAAGGAGAACCCGGAGGACCCGCGCACGGTGCTGTGCGACGACCTCCTGGCGCCCGAGGGGTACGGCGAGATCATCGGCGGCTCGCAGCGCGAGGACGACCACGACAAGCTGCTCCACCGCATCCAGGAGGAGGGGCTCCCGGTCGAGGCGTACGACTGGTACCTCGCCCTGCGGCGCTACGGCACCTTCCCGCACGCCGGCTTCGGCCTTGGCCTCGAGCGCACCGTGGCCTATGTCTGTGGGCTCCCACACATCCGCGAGACGATCCCCTTCCCGCGGCTGATGAACCGGCTGCGGCCCTGACCGCGGGCCGCCGGCGGCCCCTAGCCGTTCCGCCCCGCGCGCTCCTCCTCCTTCACCTCGTCCCAGAGCGCGTCGAGCACTTCCAGCCCGGCCGTCCCGACCTCGATGCCACGCGCCGCCGCGAGCGCCTCGACCCGCGCGAAGCGCGCGGCGAACTTCCGGTTCGCGCCGTCGAGGGCGAGCGAGGCGTGGACGCCGGCCTTGCGGGCGAGGTTGACCGCCGAGAAGAGAAGGTCGCCGATCTCCGATTCGAGCCGGGCGTGGCGCTCGTCGAGCACCGGGGCGCCGTGCGGCGTCCGCTGCACGGGCGCGCTCGCGAGCTGCTCGCGTACCTCCTCGAGCTCCTCCTCGACTTTGGCCACGGGCCCGTCGACGTCCGGCCAGTCGAAGCCGACGCCCGCCGCCCGGTCCTGGAGGCGGTGCGCGCGGTGCAGGGCGGGGAGGTCGAGCGGAAGGCCGTCCGCGATCGAGGTGCGCTTCTTCGCCTTCATCCGCTCCCACGACTGTCGCTCGCCGTCGCCGTAGAGGTGCGGGTGGCGCCCCTTCATCTTGGTGATGAGGGCCTGCGCCACGTCGTACAGGTCGAAGGCGCCGCGTTCCTCGGCGATCACGGAATGGAAGAGCACCTGGAGGAGGAGGTCACCGAGCTCCTCTCGCAGCAGGCGGTCGTCGCCCGAGCGGAGCGCGTCGTCCACCTCGTACGCCTCCTCGATCAGGTAGGGGCGCAGTGACTCGTGGGTCTGCGCCGCGTCCCAGTCGCAGCGGCGGCGCAGGTCGCGCATGAGCGCGAGCGCCTCGTCGAGCGTCGGTTTGTCGTCGGGTTTGCCTTGCATAGCCTCCTCAGTGCCCGTAGTTTACGCGCCCAACTCATGACGCGTCAATTGCTTACGACGGCCCGCGGAGCCGCCGCCCGTGCCTGGGTCGAGGTGGACCTGGACGCCGTACGGCGCAACGCCGAGGCCGTCCGCCGCCGCGCGGGCGTCCCGATCGTGCCGATGGTGAAGGCGGACGCCTACGGTCTCGGGGCGGTCCCGGTCGCGCGGGCGCTCGAGCCCCTCGACCCGTGGGCGTTCGGCGTTGCCACGGTGGCCGAAGGGGAGGAGCTGCGCGCCGCCGGGATCGCGCGGCCGATCCTGGTGTTCACCCCCCTTCCGCCGTGCGAGCTGCCGGCCGCGCGCGCGGCGCGCCTCACCCCGGTGCTCGGCGACCCCGCCGCGATCGCCGCCTGGGCGCGCGGCGGCCGCGATCCCTGGCACCTGGGGATCGACACCGGCATGAGCCGCGCCGGCATTCGCTGGGACGAGGTGGGCGCCCTGCGCGACCTCGTCGCCGAGCTGCCGCCGCAGGGGGCGTGCACGCACTTCCACTCCGCGCAGCTCGACGACGATTCCCGCGACGTGCAGGAGCGCCGCTTCGCCGACGCCCTCGCCGCGCTCCCCGCGCGCCCGTCGGTGACGCACGTCGAGAACAGCGCCGCCGTCGAGCGGCGGGCGCCGTCGCGCTGGTCGCTCGCGCGGCCGGGGATCTTTCTGTACGGCGTGGGGTGCGGTAACGGCGCGGTCGAGCCCGATCCGGTGGTGGCGCTCCGCGCGCGCGTCGTCGAGCTGCGCGCCGTCGAGGCCGGGGAGAGCGTGAGCTACGATGCGACCTGGCGGGCCTCGTCGCGCCGGCGCGTGGCGACGCTCGCCATCGGCTACGCGGACGGCTACCGCCGCGCGCTCGGCAACCGCGCCGCGGTGCTCGTCGGCGGCACCGAGGTCCCGGTAATCGGAGTGGTGACGATGGACATGACGATGATCGACGTGACCGACGTCCCGTGCGCGGTGGGCGACGTCGCGACGCTCATCGGCGCCGATGGCGGCCGACGGCTGAGCGTCGCCGAGGTGGCCCGTGCCGGCGGCCTGTCTCCGTACGAGCTGCTCACCGGGCTCCGCTCCCGCGTCACGCGTCTCTACGCCGGCGGGGGGAGCGAATGACGCCGGCCGGGCGGGCGGCCGCGCGCCGCCGCGCCGTGATCCTCGTCCTCGACGGCGTCGGGATCGGGGCGGCGCCGGACGCGGAGCGTTACGGCGACGTGGGGAGCGACACGCTCGGCAACCTGGGGAGCGTCGTCGGGGGCCTGGCGCTCCCCAATCTCGAGGCCGCGGGGCTCGGCAACGCCGCGCCGCTCCCCGGGGTGCGCCCGGCGGCGCAAGCGGCCGGCGCGTGGGGGATCATGGTGCCGAGGTCCGCCGGGAAGGACAGCACCACCGGCCACTGGGAGATCGCCGGCGTCCACCTCGCCCGTCCCTTCCCGACGTACCCCGACGGCTTCCCCCCCGACGTTTTGGAGGAGTTCAGCCGGCGTAGCGGGCGCCCCGTCGTCGGCAACGTCGTCGGCAGCGGGACGGCCGTGATCGACCGATTCGCCGTGGAGCACGAGCGCACCGGGGCGTGGATCGTCTACACCTCGGCCGACTCCGTCTTCCAGGTGGCGGCGAACGAGGGGGTGATCCCGCTCGACGAGCTCTACCGAGGCTGCGAGATCGCGCGCGCGATGCTGGTCGCCCCCCACGACGTCTCCCGCGTCATCGCGCGGCCGTTCGTGAAGGAGGGGAGCGGCTACCGGCGGACGGCGAACCGCCGCGACTTCTCCGTCGCCCCCCCGGAGCCGACGCTTCTCGACGCGCTCGCCGCGGCGGGGGTCCCGCGGGCCGGGGTCGGCAAGGTGGACGATCTGTTCGCGGGGCGCGCGATCACCTCGCGCCACACGGCCGACAACGCTGAGGGGACGGCGGCGGTGCTGGAGTGGCTCCGCTCCGACCGTAGTGGGCTGTTGTTCGCCAACCTAGTAGATTTCGACCAGCTCTACGGGCACCGCAACGACGCCGCCGGGTTCTACAGCGCGCTGCGTGAGTTCGATCGCGCCCTCCCCGACCTTCGCTCCGCCCTCCGCGAGGACGACCTCCTGTTCATCACGGCCGACCACGGTAACGACCCCACGACGGCGTCGAGCGATCACGCACGCGAGTGCGTGCCACTGCTCGTGCTCGGCGCGCCGGTACGCGCCGCCTCGCTGGGGCGCCGCCCCACCTTCTCCGACCTGGGGGCGACGGTCGGGGAGTGGCTGGGCGTCGGCTTCCGCGGCCGAGGGACGTCGTTCCTCGCGGCGCTGGTGGGCGCGTGACGAGCGCCGCGGGGCGCGACGGCGGCGGCTGGCCGGCACTCCGCGCGGCCGCGCTCGCGACGATGAAGCACGCCTACGCCCCCTACTCGAACTTCCGCGTCGGCGCCGCGCTGCTCGCCGACGGGGAGGCGCTGTTCGTCGGCTGCAACGTGGAGAACGCCTCGTACGGGGGCGGGATCTGCGCCGAGCGCGGCGCGGCGATGGCCGCGATCGCGGGGGGCGCCCGCCACTTCCTCCGCCTCGTCGTCGCCACCGAGGCCGGCGAGCCGACGCCCCCCTGCGGCCTCTGCCGCCAGTTCCTCGTCGAGTTCGGCCGCGAGCTAGAGATCCTCAGCATCACCGCGGGCGGAGCGGAGGTGAGCTGGACGCTCGCCGAGCTCCTCCCGCACGCGTTCACCCCGGCCGACCTGCGGCGCCGCGACGCCGCCACGCCGTGATCAGCAGCCCCACCGCACTCCCTCTCATGCCCCCGACCGTCCGCCGGCTCCTGCCGCGCCTCCTCGTCCTCGCGCTCGCCGCCGGCGCCGCCGGCGCCTGCACCGAGAACGTCGACAGCAGCGCGGCGTGCCCGGCGCTCTGCCCGAGCGAGACGATCGCCCTCAAGGACACGACGCTCGACATCGTCCGCGTGGACACCGTCGGCGGCCGGATCGACACGACCTTCGTGGTCTCGATCGACTCGACGCTGACGCCCTTCCCGGCGCGCGGCAGCGAGCCGCTCCTCCTCGTCGCCAACCGCGGCGCCGATCTCGACGCGCGCGCCGTCGTCCGCTTCGACTCGCTCGTTCGCAAGTTCGACCGCTCGAGCACCGAGACCGGCGTGCCGATCACCTCGCTCGTCTCGGCCGCCGTGCGCTTCTCGGTCGACACCGGCGCCAGCGCGATCTCGGCGCCGTTCACGGTGAACGTCTACGACGTCGACACCCCCTCGGCGGACCCGGGCGACGCGGAGCTGCTTCCGCTCTTCGCGTCGGGCCGCCTGCTCGGCTCGCACACCTTCGCCTCCAAGGACGAGGTCAAGGATTCGCTCAAGGTCGGGCTCGACCTGACGGCGATCGCCGACAAGCTCTCGGGCGGCGGACGCATCCGACTCGGGGTGCAGGTGACGAGCGACGCGCCGACCACGCTCAAGCTGCGCGCGACCGGCGCCTCGGCGGCGACCACGGACCCGTCGCTGATCTACGACCCCACCGACACGACCGACGCCGTGAAGGCGATCGTGATCATCCCGCGCTCCTCGGCGCCGGCCGACGTCCCGTCCGTCGCCGCGAACGTGCGCGACTACACGATCGTGTCGAGCGCGCCCCCCCCGCTCGAGCGCGACGCGATCGCGGTCGGCGGCATCCCGGCGCGCCGCACCTACCTGCGCTTCGCGATCCCCCGGGCGCTCCTCGACTCGTCCACGATCGTCCGCGCGTCGCTCGTCCTCACCCAGCGCCCGTCGTCCGGCGCCGACCCGGCAACCGACGTGAGCGTCGCCACGGGCGCCGTGGTCGCCAGCGGCGACCTGGCCGACATCGGACGCGCGACGAACGTCGCCACGAACGTCCTCTCGACCTCGGTGGGCAGCTTCAATCTGCCGACGCTCACCGCCAAGCCGGGCGAATCGGGGGCGCGAGCGTTCGAGATCGCCGCCGTCGTGCGCTATTACTGGAAGACGTCGATCGTCGGCGAGAACCCGCGCGCGCTGGTGTTGCGCCTCGCCGACGAGGGGCTCGTGCCGGGCGAGGTGCGCTTCTACTCGAACGAGGCGGCGGATCCCGCCGTGCGCCCGCGCCTCAAGCTGACTTACATTCCCCGCACCGAGTTCGGCGTGCCATGAGGCGAGCCATGATGCATCCCACGACTGACTGCCGCCGGCTTCGGCCGGCGCTGGCCGCCGCCGCGGCTGGCGTCGCGCTGCTGCTCGCGCCCGCCGCCGCCGTGCGCGCCCAGGGAACGCTGAGCGATCAGGGGTTCGGCTACCCGCCCGGACAGCTCAGCGCCCGTGCCCTCGGCCAGGGAGGCGCCAACGCCGAGACGGACGCCGTGACCGCCGTCAACCCGGCGGCGCTCGCGGGATGGGGGCGGGCCGGCCTCTTCTTCCAGTACGCGCCGGAGCTGCGCCAGGTGAGCGCGGGCGGCAAGACGGACCACACGACCACCACCCGCTTCCCGCTCGTCGCCGCGGCCACGCCCCTCTTCGGTCGCGCGACGCTCGGCATCTCGTCCTCCACCTTCCTCGACCGCACCTTCTCGACGACGCGCAGCGCCTCGACCCCGGTGGACGGCGGCGGCAGCGTGAATACGACGACGTCGCTGAGCAGCACCGGCGCGGCGAACGACGTCCGCGTCGCCGCCGCGTGGGCGCCCTCCCGGTCGCTCAGCGTCGGCCTCGGCGTTCACGCCTTCACCGGAGAGAACCGCGTCCACGTGCTCGTGAACGTGGCCGACCCCGGTCAGTCCGCGGACGTGGCGAGCCCCTACCTTCAGGTCTCCGAGGACCGCGCCCTCGGCTTCGGCGGAATCGGGGTCTCGGGCGGACTCGAGTGGCGCCCGGTGCGGTCGCTCCAGGTCGGCGCCTCGGGACGGCACGGCGGCACCATGCGCCTCACCTCCGGCGATACCCTCCTCGCGAAGGCCGACGTCCCCGACCGCTTCGGCGTCGGTCTGCTCTACGACGGCATTCCCGGCACCGCCCTCTCGGCGCGCTACAACTGGGAGGGGTGGTCGAGCATGGGCGATCTCGGGTCGCCGTCGCTCAAGGCGTTCGACGCCGTCGAGTACGCGGCTGGCGCCGACGTCTCGGGACCGCGGCTCGGAAGTCGCACGCTGCTCGTTCGCGCGGGCGCGCGGACGCGCACGCTCCCCTTCGCCGCGGCGGGCCAGAAGGTGCGCGAGACCGCCTTCAGCGGCGGATTCGGCGTCCCGCTCGCGGTGGAGCGGGTGCTGATGGACCTCGCCGTGCAGCGTGCGCGGCGGACGGCGAGCGGCGTCGGCGCCTCCGAACTCGCCTGGACGATCGGGGTCGGCTTCACCGTGCGCCCGTAGCCATCGCCAGCCCATGGAAACCCAGCAGCCCGCCGTCCGCCGCACCTCCTCGCCCGACGTGACCGCGGCCGTGCCGCCGCTCATCCTCGTGGCCGACGACGTGCCCGCGAACGTCGAGCTGCTGCTCGACCAGCTCCACACGCTCGGCTTCCGCACGATCGAGGCGACGGACGGCCCCTCCGCCGTGGCGGCGGCGTTCGCCGTGCGCCCCGACCTCTGCATCCTCGACGTCTCGATGCCGGCCGGGAACCTCGGCGTCGAGGACCGGCAGACCGGCTTCGAGGTCTGCCGCCGCATCAAGCGCGACCCCCGCACCGCCCGCATCCCGGTCATCTTCGTCACCGCCCTCAACGACACGACCGACCGCGTCAAGGCGATCGAGGCGGGCGGGGACGACTTCCTGACGAAGCCGCACAATCGACTGGTGCTCGGCGCGCGCGTCCGCAGCCTGCTCAAGCTCAAGGCCGCGACCGACGCCCTCGAGGAGAGCTACCGCAAGCTGCGCGAGCTCGAGAAGGTCCGCGACGACCTCATGAAGATGATCGTCCACGACCTCAAGACTCCGCTCACCGCGATCCTCGCGACCACCGAGATGATGCGCGACGGCGACTTCGGCGCCGTCACGGAGCAACAGCGCCAGGCGCTCGGCGACGCCGAGGCGAAGGCCGGGGACCTGCTCACGCTGATCGAGGACCTGCTCGAGGTCGCGCGCATCGAGGAGACCACGCTCCAGCTCGATCTCTCCCCCGTCGCGCCCAACACCTTCCTCTCGGAGCTGGTGCAGGAGTGGGGGATGCGCTTCCAGCAGGAGAAGGCGACGGCGGCGGTCGAGGTGAGCGACGACGCGCCGGTGTTCGAGGGCGACCGGCCGCTGCTCAAGCGCGTCTTCTCGAACCTGCTGCAGAACGCGCTCACCCACTCCAGCGGGAGCGTGCGGCTCCGGCTCTCCGCCAGGGCGGACGCCCGGAACGTGCTCTTCTCCGTCGCCGACAACGGGCCCGGCATCCCGCCCGAATACCACGAGCTCATCTTCCGCAAGTTCGAGCGGGTGAAGAGCCCGACGGTGCCGCGGGTGCGCAGCTCGGGGCTCGGGCTCGCGTTCTGCAAGCTGGTGGTCGACGCGCACGGCGGGCGCATCTGGGTACAGAGCCGGCCGGGGGAGGGAAGCGCCTTCCACATCCTGCTCCCGCTCCGCCCGCCGCTGCCGTCGAGCGAGCCGCTGACGCGCACGGGTGAGCACCGGCTGAGCACCGGCACCACCGTCCAGCCGTGACCGGCGCGCCGGCGGTGCGCCGGCGGAGGGGATGGTGAGAGTCTACCTGCGGACGTTCGGCTGCCGCGCGAACCAGTACGACAGCGAGGTCGTGCGCGCGATGGTCGAGCGCGCGGGCGGCGAGCTCGTGGCGCATCCCGAGGACGCCGACGTCGCGCTGTTCAACTCCTGCGCGGTGACGACCGACGCCGAGGCCGACCTGCGCCAGAGCGTGCGGCGGGCGGCGCGGGCGCGTCCCGGGCTCCGGAGCGTGGTCATGGGGTGCGCGGCGGCACTCGCCCGGCCGGCGGGCGCGCCCGGATCGCTGTGCGACCTCCCGACGGTCGAGCACGTTCTGCCAGGCGCCGATTTCGCCGCCGTCGCCGGCGCGCTCGGGCTCCCGCCGGCGGCCGCCCGCGCCACCGCGATCGCGCAGGCGGGGGCGCGCGCCCTCCTGCGGGTGCAGGACGGCTGCGACGAGCACTGCACCTTCTGCGCGACGACACTCGCCCGCGGCGCCAACCGCTCCCGCCCCGCCGCGGCGCTGGTCGACGAGGCGCGGGCGCTCGCCGACCGGCACCCCGAGATCGTGCTCACCGGCGTGCACATCGGGTCGTACGGCGCCGACGCCGGCTCCTCGTTAGGCGCGCTGGTCGAGCGGCTCGTCCGCGAGGTGCCGCGCGTCCGCTTCCGGCTGTCGTCGATCGAGGCGACGGAGGTGGACGACCGGCTGCGCGAGCTGCTCGCGGGCGACCCGGCGCGGGTCGCGCCGCATCTCCACGCGCCGCTCCAATCCGGCTCCGATCGCCTGCTCAGGCGCATGGGGCGCCACTGGTACTCGGCGTCCCGCTACGCGGCCGCGGTCGACCGCGTGGTCGGCGGGCGCGCCGTCTTCGCGCTCGGCGCCGACGTGATCGCGGGCTTCCCCGGGGAGTCGGAGGACGACCACCGCGCCACGCTCGCCCTCGTCGAGGCGCTCCCCTTCACGACGCTGCACGTCTTCCCCTACTCGGTGCGTCCCGGTACCGCCGCCGAGCGCCTCCCCGACCGCGTCCCGGGCAACGTGGTGGCCCGGCGCGCCGCCGAGCTGCGCGACCTCGCCGCCCGCAAGGGCGCCGCGTATCGGGCCGCGCGGGCGGGCGGCGAGGCCGACGTCGTGGTCGTGGGCGCGGCGGCGGGGGGGCGCGAGGGGCTCACGGAGGATTATCTTACGGTGGCGCTGGCGGATACGACGCTGCCGCGGGGGCACCGGTTCGCCGCGAGGCTCGCGCTGGCGAACGGCGTTCTCACGGCCGGCGGCACAGAGTAGCGCGCCGCGTCGGCGGGGCAGGATCTACCGCGGTTGGCAGTCGGCAGTTTCTGGTCTTCAGTTGGCAGTACCCGCGGCTCACTGACCACTGAGAACTAGCGACTGCCCACTGCCAACCCCCGCCAGCTCGCCGCCGCAATTCACCGCTCGACGATCCGCATCAACCCGGTAGAAGCGATGTCCTCCCGCCCCACCGTCTACGTCGAGACCTACGGCTGCCAGATGAACGTCAGCGACTCCGAGCTGATGCTCGGGAAGCTGGCTGCCAGCGGCTACGAGGCCGTCGACACGCCCGACGGCGCGGACGTGATCCTCGTCAACACCTGCGCCATCCGCGACCACGCCGAGCAGCGCGTGCTCGGCCGCCTCGGCGAGCTGCGCCGGCACATGAAAGCCGATACGGTAGTGGGTGTCACCGGGTGCATGGCGCAGCGCCTGGGGAAGGAGCTGCTCCATCAGGCGAAGCACGTCTCGCTCGTCATCGGGCCGGACGGCTACCGTGCGCTGCCGACGCTCGTGGAAGGGGCGCGGCAGGGGAGGCGTGCCGTCGCCACCGACTTCGATCTCGAGGAGCACTACGAGGACTTCGCGCCGCGGCGCTACGACCGCGTGAAGGCGTGGATCCCCGTGCAGCGCGGGTGCAACTACAAGTGCACCTACTGCATCGTGCCGACGACGCGCGGCCCCGAGCGGAGCCGGCGGCTCGCCGACGTCGTGCGCGAGTCCGAGCAGGTCGTGGCCGACGGGATGAGCGAGGTGGTGCTCCTCGGGCAGACGGTCAACTCCTACTACGACGGCGAGCACGATTTCGCCGACCTGCTGCGCGCCGTCGGCGCGGTGCCGGGGGTGCGCCGGCTGCGCTTCACCAGCCCGCACCCGAACGACTTCAGCGACCGCGTCATCGCCGCCATGGCCGACGTCGGCGCCGTGTGCGAGCACGTCCACCTTCCCATGCAGTCGGGGTCGACGCGGACGCTGCGGCGGATGCTGCGCCGCTACACGCGCGACGGCTACCTCGACTGCGTGGCGCGGCTCCGCGCCGCGATCCCCGGGCTCTCGCTCACGACCGACGTCATCGTCGGCTTCCCCGGCGAGACGGACGCCGATTTCGAGGAGACGTTGAGCGCGGTGCGCGAGGTCGGCTTCGCCGACGCGTTCACCTTCAAGTTCTCCCCGCGTGACGGCACCCCGGCGACCCGGCTGCCGGCCTCGGACACCGTGTCGGACGAGGTGGCGGGGGAGCGCCTCGGTCGTCTTATCGACGAGATCCGCGCCGGCGCCCGCGCCCGCAACCTCGCCCTGCTCGGCACGCGCCACGAGGTGCTCGTCGAGAAGGCGGCGCGGCGCGGCGAGCTCCTCCAGGCACGAACCCGCGACTTCAAGACGGTGCTCATCCCGGGTGACGAGACGATGATCGGCCGCTACTTCACGGTGGAGCTCACCGGCACCACGGGCTCGACCTTCACGGGCGCCCTCGTCGGCGCCACGGCGGAGCGGCGGCCGCTGCCGCTCGCCGGCTGAGGGCGGCCGCGGCGATGGTGCGCCGGCCGGGAGACCGCATGATCAACGCCCTCGAGGACGTCGTGCGCGCGTCCTACCTGGAGCTGCGCGACCGCGCGGCGACGTATTGCCGCTGCCAGCGGTGCGAGGATGACGTGCTGACGTACGCGATGAACAATCTTCGTCCGCGCTACGTCGGCGCCGCCGCCCTGGGTGCCGCCGTGACGCGCGTCGCGCTCGAGCAGGACGCCTCGAAAGCGGAGATCGCCGTCGTCGTGCTCGACGCGATGCGCAAGGTCGCCCGCCGCCCGCGCCACGACGGCCCGGACGCCGCGCCCGCCGACGCCCCGCCGCTCGAGGCCAGGCGCAAGCCCGCCTGACGTCCGCTCGGAGGCGCGCCTGAAGCGCGCCTGAAGCGCGCCTGAGGCGTTGCCCGGGAGCGGTGGCCGCGGGGCGAGTCACCCTCTCGCCGCTCCCGGGTCGCCGTGCCGCTCATCGCCGCTGCGGTCGTCGCCTACGCCGCCGGACTCCTGCTCGGGTTCGGCGGCGCGCCCATTCCGACGGCGCTCGCAGCCGGCGCGTCGCTCGCCCTCGCCGCCCTCTACCGGGCGCGCGCCGCCGCCGCGCTCCTGCTGCTCCTCCTCGCCGGAGTCGCCGCCGCGCGCGCCGCCGCCGCGCGTGACGCCGAGTGCGTGCTGCGCGCCGCCCGCGTCCCGGCGTGGCCCGTCGCGCTCGACGACGAGGCGGCGCCGGGCGGCTACGCGCGCGGCACGCTCGCCGCCGGCGACTGCCGGCTCCGCGTCGCGCTCTTCGTCGCCAGTGGGCGGGCACCGGCGGGGCGGGTCGTGGCGGTGCGCGGCGTCCTGCTCCCCGTCGAGCGGGGCGCCATCGTGCGCGAGGCGGCGGTGGGCGGCGTGGCGGGGCGGGCCCCACTCGTCGCGCTCCGGGCGGCGGCGGGGCGGGGGATCGACCGCGCCTTCGGCGCCGACTCGGCGCTCGCCCGCGCGCTCCTCGTCGCCGACACGAGATCCCTCTCCCCCGAGCTGCGCGACCGCTTCGCCGCGGCGGGGCTGGTGCACGTCCTGTCGATCTCCGGGCTTCACGTGGCGGTGATCGCGGGCGCGCTGCTCCTGCTCTTCCGCGCGGCGCGGCTCCCGGTCGGCGCGGCGAGCGCCGCGGCGGTCGCGGCGACGACGCTGTACGTCGCCGTGATCGGCGCGCCGCCGCCGGCGGTGCGCGCCGGCGTGATGCTCGGCGCGGCCGCGGCGGCGCGCGCCCTCCAGCGCCCGACATCGCCGTGGGCCTCGCTCGCGCTCGGCGCGGCGCTCCCGCTCCTCCTCGATCCGCGCACGGTGCTCGACCTCGGCTTTCAGCTCAGCGTCGCCGGCATGGCGGCGCTCGCCGCGAGCGGGGCGCTGGCCCGGCGCGTCCTGGCCCCCCGCCTCGACGGGTGGCGCCTCAAGCTGGCGCGCGAACTCCTCGCCTCCACCGTCGCCACGGTCGTCACCGCCCCTCTCGTCGCGTGGAGCATCGGGCGCGTGAGCGTGGTGGCGCCGCTCACGAACCTCGTCGCCGCGCCGCTCGTCACCGTCCTCCAGCCAACGCTCTTCCTCGCGCTGCTCGCCGCGCCGGCGCCGGCGCTCGCCCGCTTCGTGGCCGGCGCGGCGCACCCGCTCCTCGCGCTGCTCGACGCCACCGCCTCGGCCGGCTCGTCCATTCCCCACGCCTCGATCGCCGTCGCCCCGACGGTCGCCGGGGCGGTGCTCGCGGCCGGGGCAGCGGGGGCGTTCGTCGTGGCCTGCGTCAGCCGCTTCCCCGCGCGCCCGCTCGCGGTCGCCCTCGCCTGCGCGGCGCTCGCCGCCTGGGCGCCGTGGCGCGCCGCGCCGGCGCGGGACGCGGGCGCCGTCGAGCTCCACATGCTCGACGTCGGCCAGGGGGACGCACTGGCGCTGCGCACGCCGCGCGGGCGGTGGATCGTCTTCGACGCCGGCCGCGCCTGGGCGGGGGGCGACGCGGGACGCACGACGCTCGTCCCCTACCTGCGCCGAGAGGGCGGAGACGTCGTCGCCTTCGTCCTCTCGCACCCGCACGCCGACCACGTGGGGGGCGCCGCGACGCTGATCGGCGCGCTGCGGCCCGCGGCCTACTGGGATGCGGCCTTCGCCGCCGGAAGCGAGGTGTACCGGGGGTCGCTCGAGGCCGCGCGGCGTGCCGGCGTCCCCTGGCGCCGCGTGCATCCGGGCGACTCGCTCGTCGTCGACGGCGTCGCCGTGCGCTTCCTGGCGCCCGATTCCTCCTGGACCGCCGCCCTCACCGACCCCAACCTGGCGAGCACGGTCGCGCTCGTCCGCTACGGCGCGGTGCGGTTCCTGCTAGTGGGAGACGCGGAGCGGCCCGAAGAAGAGTGGCTCCTCGCCCACGCGGGGGCCGACGCCCTCCGCGCCGACGTGCTCAAGGTCGCGCACCACGGGAGCCGAACGAGCAGCACGTCCGCCTTTCTGGACGCCGTGCGCCCACGCGTGGCGCTCGTCTCCGTGGGCGCCGCCAACTCGTACGGATTGCCGAGCCCCGAGGTGATGGCGGACCTCGCGGCGCGCGGCGCCGAGGTGCTGCGCACGGACCGCCTCGGCGCGGTCGTCGTGCGCACGGACGGACAATCTCTCACCATCAGCGCGGGGGGAGCCACATGGCAGGCGAGCACGAGCAGCGCGTCGAGCGGGGCGTCGAGCGGGAGCGCGGAGGGGCACGCGGCGGGGGAGACGCGCCCGCCCGCGCGCGCCGTCCGAGCGGCCCCCTCCTCGCGGCGCTGATCGGCGAGCCGCTGGAGCTGCCGCCCGAGCTGCTCGAGGCGTACCCCGAGCTCGCGGGAGCGCGCTTCCGCCGCGGTGGCCTCCCCCCGCGCGTCGGCGGATGGGCGCTCGGCCAGCGCACCGTGGCGGCCATCACGTTGTGGCGCACCGTCTTCGTCGCGCCGCGCGTGCCGCTCGACCCCGCGCTGCTCTTGCACGAGCTCCGGCACGTGCACCACTTTCAGGCCAGCGCCGCCTTCCCGGCGCGCTACATTTGGGAGAGCCTGCGGCGCGGCTACCACGGCAACCGCTACGAGGCGGACGCCGACCGGTATGCGTTCGCGCGCCTCGCCCCCCAGTCCCCACACCGCCCACCCACACAGGACGTCTAACCGTGGTCCAGCATACCGCCACTTCGGTCGTCACCATCGAGCGGTACATCATCGAGCAGGAGCGCCTCTACCCGGAGGCGACCGGCGAGCTGTCGGGGATCCTGTACGACGTCGCGCTCGCGGCGAAGATGATCGCGAACAAGGTGCGCAGCGCCGGCCTCGCCGACATCCTCGGCTCGGACGGCAGCGAGAACGTGCAGGGCGAGGTGCAGCAGAAGCTCGACGTCATCGCCAACGACATCATCGTCAAGGCGATGGACCACACGGGGCGGCTGTGCGCGATGGCGTCGGAGGAGGAGCCGGACATCATCCCCATCCCCGACAACTTCAAGTGCGGGAAGTACGTCCTCACCTTCGACCCGCTCGACGGGTCGTCGAACATCGACGTCAACGTCCCCGTGGGGACGATCTTCTCGGTCATGCGGAAGATCACCCGCGGGCCGCGCGGCGAGATGGAGGACATGCTCCAGCCGGGCCGCCGCCAGGTGGCGGCGGGCTACATCCTCTACGGTTCGAGCACGATGCTCGTCTACACCACGGGGCAGGGGGCGCACGGCTTCACGCTCGACCCCTCGATCGGCGAGTTCCTGCTGTCGCACCCGAACATCCGCATCCCCGAGCGCGGGCGCTATCTCTCGGTGAACGACTCGTACGAGCAGGTGTGGGACGAGAACGTGAAGGGGCTCATGCGCCGCTACCGCGGCCTCGACGGCGAGCAGAAGGCGATGAACGTGCGCTACGTCGGCTCCCTCGTCGCCGACTTCCACCGCAACCTGCTCGGCGGTGGCATCTTCGCGTACCCGGCGAACCGCAAGAGCCCGAACGGCAAGCTGCGCCTGCTCTACGAGGCGAGCCCCCTCGCCTTCATCTGCGAGCAGGCCGGCGGCGCCGCCTGCGACGGTCGCCAGCGCATCCTCGACATCCAGCCCACCGAGCTTCACCAGCGCACGCCGCTCTTCATCGGCAGCAAGCTGGACGTGGAGACGGCGCATCAGATGCTGGGGTCGCAGGCGATGGCGGGAGCGGGAGCGGCGTAGGCGGGTCCGCTGCAGGGACTGAACGGCAGGGACTGAACGGCAGGGGCGGAATGAGGAACGAGGAATGAGGGTCGGGAGGCTAGCGGTGGCCGGCATGGCCCCCCGAAGCCTCCCGGCCCTCATTCCTCGTTCCTCATTCCGCCCCTCCCTTTGCCCCGGTATCCGCTAGCTTTTGCCACATGACCCGACCCGACACCGAAAAGCCGTCCCGGGACGAGCGCCTCTCTCCTTCCGGGTTGCCGATCGCTCCGGTCTACCGTCCCGAGGACGGCGCGGTGGACTACGCCCGCGACCTCGGCGACCCGGGGCGATTCCCCTTCACGCGCGGCGTGCAGTCCACGATGTACCGCGGCCGGCTGTGGACCATGCGCCAGTACGCGGGCTTCGGCACCGCGGCGGAGACGAACCGGCGCTTCCGGCTCCTCCTCGACGCGGGCCAGACGGGGCTCTCGGTGGCCTTCGACCTGCCGACGCAGATGGGGATCGACTCCGACTCGCCGCGCGCGCTGGGCGAGGTCGGGCGCGTCGGGGTCGCGATCGACTCGGTCGAGGACATGCACGTCCTCCTCGACGGCATCCCGCTCGACCGCGTCTCGACGTCGATGACCATCAACGCCACGGCGGCGACGCTGCTCGCGATGTACGTGGTCGCCGCCGAGGAGCGCGGCATCGCGCGCGGTGCGGTGAGCGGGACGATCCAGAACGACATCCTCAAGGAGTACATCGCCCGCGGCACGTACATCTACCCGCCCGGCCCGAGCCTCGCGCTGATCGCCGAGATCTTCCGCTTCTGCGCCGCCGAGGTGCCGAACTGGAACCCGATCTCGATCAGCGGCTACCACATCCGCGAGGCCGGGGCGACCGCGGTGCAGGAGCTGGCGTTCACCTTCGCCAACGGCCTCGAGTACGTGCGGCGCGCCGTGGAGGCGGGGCTCGACGTCGACCGCTTCGCGCCACGCCTCTCGTTCTTCTTCGCCGCGCACAATGACCTGTTCGAGGAGGTCGCGAAGTTCCGCGCCGCGCGCCGGCTGTACGCGCGCCTGATGCGCGAGCGCTTCGGCGCCGGCGACGCGAGCGCGCGGCTCCGCTTCCACACGCAGACCGGGGGCGTGACGCTGCAGGCGCAGCAGCCGCTCAACAACGTCGTGCGCGTCACGGTCCAGGCGCTCGCCGCCGCGCTCGGCGGTACGCAGTCGCTGCACACGAACGGCTACGACGAGGCGCTGGCGCTCCCCACCGCCGAGGCGGCGACGCTCGCCCTGCGCACCCAGCAGATCGTCGCCCACGAGTCGGGGGTCGCGAACACCGCCGACCCGCTCGCCGGGAGCTACTACGTGGAGCACCTGACGAACGAGCTGGAGCGGCAGGCGCTCGAGCTGCTCGCGAGGGTGGACGAGCTGGGCGGGTCGGAGCGGGCGATCGCCGCCGGCTTCTTCCAGGAGGAGATCGCCCGCAGCGCGTACGAGTACCAGCTGCGCGTGGAGAGCGGCGACGCGGTGGTGGTGGGCGTCAACCGATTCGCCGACGGCCAGGCGCCGCCGATCATCCCCGCCCCGGACTACTCGGCGCTCGAGCGCGACCAGGTCGCGCGGCTCGCCGCGGTGCGCGCGGCGCGCGACGGCGCGGCGGTCGAGCGCGCGCTCGCCGCGCTGCGTGATGCCGCCGCCACCTTCGCCGACGACGGCGTCGCCCCGCGCGCCGAGCTGATGCCCCTCATCATCGACGCCGTGCGCGCTCGGGCGACGGTCGGCGAGATCTCCGACACGCTGGGCGCGGTCTGGGGGACGTACCGGCCGGCGGCGTAGGCACCCCGCACGCCGACGAGCACCCCGCTCAGTCCGCTGCAGCCGCCCAGCCGCGCTCCTGCTGGTCGTATCGCGCGCGCGCGGCATCGATCTCGGCGAGGTGCGCCTCCGACCACTCGACCAGCGACCGCACGATGTCCCGCAGCGTCGCCCCGAGCGGGGTGAGGGTGTACTCGACGCGCGGCGGCACCTCGGGGTACATGGTCCGGCGGACGATCCCGTCCCGCTCCAGCCCGCGGAGCGTCACGGTGAGCATCCGTTGGCTGATGCCGTCGATGGACCGCCGCAGCTCCCCGAAGCGCAGCGTGCCCGCGGCGCCGAGCACGTGGATCGCGTACACGGACCACTTGTCGCCCACCCGGTCGAGCATCTCGCGCGCGCGGCAATTCCCCTCGGTGAGCTCGAGCTCTGGCGGTCGTACGCGACTACCGCCCGCGCCCGTCCGGGTGCGCGTCGTCTGTGCTGCCACCGTTCCTCCCGTGTTACCGAGGCACGTTCGCGTGCGTTCTTCACCGCGCCGACCGCCGCCCCTAGGTTGTTGTTGGTTACCGATAGTAACCTACACACCAATCGTTACGGAGTCACCAGGGGCAGATGACGACACCCGACACCATCAAGCTCGCGCTCATCATCGGCAGCACGCGCCCGAACCGCTTCGCCGACGTCCCGGCCCGCTGGGTCCAGGAGGGCGCGGCGGCACGATCTGATTTCATGCTCGAGGTCCTCGACCTCCGCGATTGGCCGCTCCCATTCTACGAGGAGCCGGCCTCGCCCCTCGCGACCGGCGGCACGTACTCGAACCCTGTGGCCGAGCGCTGGCGCCACAGGATCGGGGAGTTCGACGGCTTCATCGCGACCGCGGCCGAGTACAACCACGGCCCGACGGCCGTGCTCAAGAACGCGTTCGATTCGGCGTTCAACGAATGGAGCGGCAAGCCGATCGGCTTCGTCGGCTACGGCGGGGTGGGCGGCGCGCGCGCGGTGGAGCAGCTCCGGATGACCGCCATCGAGCTGCAGATGGCGCCCGTCAAGCAGGCCGTACACATCGGGATGGAGCCGTTCCTCGGCCTGCTGATGCACGGCAAGACGCTCGCGGACTATCCGTACCTCGCGGCGAGCCGCTCGGCGCTGTTCGACCAGCTCGTCTGGTGGGCTCGCGCGCTCAAGGTCGCGCGCGACGCGAGCGCCCGCGCGGCGGATCTCGCCGCCTGACGTCCCACGCCGCCGCGGCCGAGGTCATTCGGGCCGCGCGCAGGCGCTCAGCCAGCATCCCGGCCCGGCCGCGTCGCCTTGTACGACGCTGCCGGGCCGACTAGCTTTGATGGGCTCAGTCTCATGCATCTAAGTCATAGGCCAATGCCGACTTACGAGTATCGTTGCCCGACGGGGCACGACTTCGATCGATTCTGCAAGATCAGCGAGTCCCAGAGCTCGCTCCCGTGCCCCGAGTGCGGCGCGCCGGCCGAGCGCCGGATCTCCGGCGGCGCCGGGCTCCACTTCAAGGGGTCGGGCTTCTACATCACGGACTACGGCAAGGACGGCAAGAAGGACCAGAAGGCCGCCGCCAAGCCGGCCGAGGGCGCCACTTCGGGCGGCGAGTCGAAGGGGGGCGAGAGCAAGCCCGCCGCCGCGCCCGCCGCGGCGGCGTCGTCCCCCCCCGCCTCGAAGCCGGCGTCGGGCGGCGAATGAGCGCGACCGCCGACGCGATCCGCGGCGTCCTCGCCGAGTCCGCGCGCCGCCTCGGCGCGCCGGAGCCCTTGGACGTCGTGCTCGAGCGCCCGCGCGACCCCGCGTTCGGCGACTGGGCGACGAACCTCGCCATGACGCTCGCCCGGCCGCTCGGCCGCAAGCCGCGCGAGGTGGCCCAGGCGCTCATCGACGGCGCCGACCTGCGCGCGGCGGGGGTGAGCAGCGCCGAGATCGCGGGGCCCGGCTTCATCAACTTCCGCCTCGACCCGGCCGCGGTGGCCGGCGGGCTGCCGCAGATCATCGCCGCCGGCGAGGAGTACGGCCGCTCGGATCGCGCCGGCGGGATGCGGACGGTCGTCGAGTTCGTCTCCGCGAATCCCACGGGGCCGCTGCACGTGGGGCACGGCCGCCAGGCCGCGCTCGGCGACGCCATCGCGACGCTGCTCTCGTGGAACGGGGCGGACGTCTCGCGCGAGTTCTACTACAACGACGCCGGGGTGCAGATCGAGAACCTCGCCGCGAGCGTCTGGCTGCGCGCGGCGCAGGAGCTCGGCGCGCCGGTCGCCATGCCGCGCTTCGCCTACCACGGCGACTACATCCGCGAGATCGCGCAGCGCTTCCTCGCCGAGCGCGGCGGGGGCGACGCGGTCCGCGACGTGCTGCTCGCGGGCGCCCGCGCGCTCGCCGCGGCCGGCGACGCGATGGCCGCCACTGAGGACGAGAAGGAGCAGATCGTGCTTCGCGCGCGGGCCGTCGCCGATCTCGATCGGACGCTCTTCGGCGAGCTGCGCGCCTACGCCGTGGCTGCCCTGCGGCGCGAGCAGGACCTCGACCTCCAGGCGTTCGGCGTCAAGTTCGACAGCTACTTCCTCGAGTCGTCGCTGTACAGCGACGGCAAGGTCGAGGAGACCGTCGAGTCGCTCGTGGACGTGGGGATGACCTACGAGCAGGACGGCGCGCTCTGGCTGCGCACGACCGAGCTCGGCGACGACAAGGACCGCGTGATGCGCAAGCGCGACGGCTCCTACACGTACTTCGTCCCCGACGTCGCCTATCACGTCACCAAGTGGAAGCGCGGCTTCCGGCGCGCCATCAACGTGCAGGGCGCCGACCACCACAGCACCGTGACCCGCGTTCGCGCCGGCCTCCAGGCGCTCAGCGCCGGCATCCCGCAGGGGTACCCGGACTACGTGCTGCACCAGATGGTGACCGTCATGCGCGGCGGCGAGGAGGTGAAGATCTCCAAGCGCGCCGGCAGCTACGTCACCGTGCGCGACCTGATCGACGCCGTCGGACGCGACGCCGTGCGCTACTTCTTCCTGATGCGGAAGGGCGACTCGCAGCTCGTCTTCGACGTCGACCTCGCGTCGCAGCAGTCGGAAGAGAACCCGGTCTATTACATCCAGATGCAGCACGCGCGGATGGCCGGCATCTTCCGCAACGGCGGCGTCGCGCCGGAGTCGATCACGGGGCAGGGGGTCGACCTGGCCGTGCTCTCGGAGCCGGAGGAGGTCGAGCTCACGAAGGCGCTGCTCGACTTCCCGCCGCTCGTCGCCGGCGCCGCCGAGGCGCTCGAGCCGCACCGCGTGGCGAGCTACCTGCTCGAGACCGCGCGGAAGGCGAGCAGCTGGTACCACAAGCACCACGTCCTCGACGAGCCCGAGCCCATCACCCGCGCCCGCCTCGTGCTCGCGCGCGCGACGCAGGTGGTGCTGCGGAACGGGCTGTCGATCCTCGGCATCACGGCGCCCGAGCGCATGTGAGCCGCGTCGCGCGCGGGGGGGCCCCCCCACCGGGAAGGTAGCACCGGCCCGGAATCGGCCCGCACCGAACGCACGCGCCCTGCATCGGGCGCCCTCCATCGGGCGCCCTCCATCTCGCTCCCCTCTCTTCCATGTCCGTTCTCGTCGTCGGTTCCGTCGCCCTCGACTCCGTCGAAACGCCGTTCGGCAAGGCCGACGACGTCCTCGGAGGCTCGGGGACGTTCTTCTCCGCCTCGGCCAGCCATCTCACGCCGGTGCAGCTCGTGGGCGTCGTCGGCGCCGACTACCCGGTGGAGCAGCTCGCGCCGCTCGCCGCGCGCGGTGTGGACCTCGCCGGCGTCGAGCGGGCCGAAGGGGAGTCGTTCCGGTGGCGCGGGCGCTACCGCCACGACCTCAACTCGGCGGAGACGCTCGAGACCCGTCTGGGCGTCTTCTCGCACTTCCGCCCCAAGATCCCGGCGCAGTTCCGCCGCGCGCCGTTCGTCTTCCTCGCCAACATCGACCCGCGGCTCCAGCTCGAGGTGCTGAGCCAGGTCGAGGCGCCGCGGCTCGTCGCCTGCGACACCATGAACTTCTGGATCGAGAGCCGGCGCCCCGACCTGCTCGAGCTCCTGAAGCGCGTCGACCTCATCACGCTCAACGACGGCGAGGCGCGACAGCTCACCGAGCAGGCGAACCTCGTGAAGGCGGCGCGCTGGATCATGGAGCGCGGCCCGCGCTACGTGATCATCAAGAAGGGGGAGCACGGCGCCTTCATGTTCCACGGCGCGTCGATCTTCTTCGCGCCCGCCTTCCCGCTCGAGGACGTCTTCGACCCGACCGGCGCCGGCGACTCGTTCGCCGGCGGCTTCATGGGGTACCTCGCGCGCACGGGGGACCTGAGCGACGCGAACCTGCGCCGGGCGGTGGTCTACGGCTCGGCGATGGGCTCCTTCGCCGTCGAGAAGTTCTCGATCCAGCGGCTGATGGAGATCACGCCGCGCGACATCGAGCGGCGGGTGGGCGACTTCCACCGCCTCGTCGCATTCGAGGCGCAGGCGGCGGACGCGGGCGTCCCGGAGCCCGCCGGCTCCTCGCCTTCGGCGGCCGTCCGGGCGTGAGCGACTCGACCGGAGCGCCCGGGCCGCTCGACTACCGCGCCGCCGGCGTCGACATCGACGCGGCGGACGACGCGAAGCACCGCATCAAGCGGCTCGTCGAGTCCACGTTCACGGCGGGGGCGCGCGGCGCCTTCGGCGGCTTCGGGGGGATGTTCCGCGTCCCGCCGGGCATGCGCAGCCCGCTCCTCGTGGCCAGCGCCGACGGCGTGGGGACCAAGATCAAGGTCGCCATCGAGGCCGACCGCCACGACACGGTGGGCCACGACCTCGTGAACCACTGCGTCAACGACATCCTCGTCCAGGGCGCGACGCCACTCTTCTTCCTCGACTACGTCGCCTTCGGCAAGCTCGAGCCGGCGGTGGTCGAGGGAGTCGTCGCCGGCGTCGCGGCCGGCTGCCGCGAGAACGGGGCGGCGCTGATCGGCGGCGAGACCGCCGAGATGCCCGGCCTCTACACCCCGCCGGACTACGACCTGGCGGGCTTCGTGGTCGGAGCGGTGGAGGAGGACCAGGTGCTGGGCGCCGAGCGGGTGCGCGAGGGGGACGTGCTCGTGGGGCTCGAGAGCTCCGGGCTGCACACCAACGGTTACTCCCTCGCCCGCCGCATCGTCTCAGAACGGATGCGGCTGAGCCCGTCGGACCCCTTCCCGGGCGACCCGGAGGGGAGATCGACGGCCGACGTCCTCCTCGCGGTGCACCGCTCGTACCTCGCGGCGCTCCGCCCCGTGCTCCCCGTCGTCCACGCGATGGCGCACGTCACCGGCGGGGGGCTTCCGGGCAACCTCAACCGCGCCCTGCCCGATACGCTCGACGCCGTGGTCGACACGGCGAGCTGGACGGTCCCCAACCTGTTCCGCGCCCTCGGGGAGGCGGGCGGTGTGGCGCGCGACGAGCTCTTCCGCGCCTTCAACATGGGGGTCGGCATGGTCGTCATCACCGACGCCGCGTCGGCCGATGCTGTCATGGTGAGCGCCCGCCGCGCGGGCGTGAACGCCTGGACTCTCGGTCGCGTCGTCCGCGGCTCAGGCGTCGTCAAACTCACCCAGGAGCATCGCTCATGATGAAGGCTCGTCTGTTCACGGCGGGGCTCGCCCTTGCCGGCATCACCGCCCCGCTCCACGCGCAGAGCTCGACGTCGCTCAGCTGCTCGAGCCAGCAGGTCGAGGCGCGGGACGCCTGCCAGAAGTCGCAGGACGTCTTCAACTTCATGGCCCCGCAGCTCGGCCTCGCGGTCGCCGGCGGCAACGCCGCGCTCGGACAGGGGAGCACGCTGGGCGGCCTCGGCCACTTCGCCGTCGGCCTCCGCGTGAACGCCGTCCAGGGGACAATCCCCGACGCGTCGAAGTTCTCGGTCAGCCGGACCGGCGCCCAGGCGAGCGATCTCGGCGCCAAGGACCAGTTCCTCGGCGCGCCGGCCCTGGAGGGCGCGCTCGGGCTCTTCAAGGGGATCCCGCTCGGCCTGACGCACGTCGGCGGCGTGGACGCCCTCGTCAGCGCGAGCTACCTCCCCGAGTACGGCAACGGCGACTTCCGCGTCCGTCTCCCCGACGGCTCGTTCAAGTTCGGTTGGGGCGCGCGCGTCGGCATCCTCGAGGAGTCGATGGTCGTGCCGGGCGTGTCGGTGACGTACCTGCGCCGCGACCTCCCGACGGTCGACGTGCTGGCCGCGGTCAACGGGGCCGACGCGGCGCACCGCGACACGGTCGGCGTCTCGGGGCTCTCCGTGAACACGAAGGCCTGGCGCGTCGTGGCGAGCAAGAATCTGCTCATGTTCGGCCTCGCCGTGGGCGCCGGCCAGGACAAGTACGACTCGAAGGGGAGCGCGCACGCGGACGTCGCCGTGCCGGTGGCCGGCGGCGGCGTTCCGGTCTACACGCGCGCCCGGACCCAGGCGGGTGCGCTCGAGCAGTCGCTCACCCGCACCAACTACTTCGCGGATCTCTCGTTCAACTTGCTGGTCTTCCGCGGCGTGGCCGAGGTCGGCCGCGTCTCGGGCGGCGACGTGCAGACCCTGAACACGTTCGGCGACAAGAAGGCGGACGACGCGCGCACCTACGGCTCGCTCGGCCTGAAGTTCGGCTTCTGAGTCCCGGCTGAACGCATCCCGAAACCGCCCGGCGCTCGTTGCGAGCGCCGGGCGGTTTCGCATGCGCCGTCCATCGTGTGACCGGGACGCGCGGCATGTCATATTCCATCCGACCAGCACCCGGAACCGACTCGCCCGTGACCGCCGACGCCGACTCCAACTACATGCGCCGCGCCCTCGCCCTCGCCGAGCGTGGCTGGGGGCAGGTCGCCCCGAACCCGCTCGTCGGCGCCGTGCTCGTGCGCGACGGGGAGGTGGTGGGGGAGGGCCATCACGCCGGCTACGGCGAGCCGCACGCGGAGGCCGTGGCGCTCGCCGCGGCCGGAGAGCGGGCGCGCGGAGCCACGGCCTACGTGTCGCTCGAGCCCTGCGCGCACCACGGCAAGACGCCGCCCTGCGCGGACGCGCTGATCGCGGCCGGCGTGCGGCGCGTCGTCGCGGCGCTGCGCGACCCGAACCCGCTCGCCCAGGGGGGGGGCGCGAAGCTCCAGTCGGCGGGGATCGACGTGACGTTCGGCGTCGAGGAGGACGCCGCGCGCGAGCTCAACGCCCCCTTCCTCACCGCGTTCACCTCCTACCGGCCGTGGGTGACGCTCAAGCTCGCCCTGTCGGTGGACGGGGCGATCGCCCGCGCCGACCGCGCGCCGCTCTGGCTCACGGGGCGCGAGGCGCGCCGCGAGGTGCACCGGCTGCGCGCCGGGGCCGACGCGATCGCCGTCGGCGTCGGCACGGTGCTCGCCGACGATCCGGCGCTGACGGTGCGCGACTGGGAGCCGCCGCGACTGGCGCCGCGCCGCGTCGTCTTCGACCGCACGGCGCGCCTCCCGCTCGAGAGCCGACTGGCGCGCAGCGCGCGCGCGATCCCGACCACCGTGGTCACCGAGCGGCCCGACGCCGAGCGCGCGCGCCGCCTGGTGGACGCCGGCGTGGACGTCGTCGTCGCCGCGGACGCCGGCGCCGCGCTTCGCGCGCTCCGCGCCGAGGGCGTGCGCTCGCTGCTCGTGGAAGGGGGGGCCGAGCTCGCCGGCTCGCTGCTCGGCCGCTGCCTGGTGGACCGACTGATTATCTTACAGGCGCCGATCGTGCTGGGGGCGGGAGCCCTCAACGCGTTCTCGGCCGTGCCGCCGGCGTCCGCGGGCGCCGCTCTGCGCCTCCAGGCGCTGGAGCGACGCGCGCTGGGCGCCGACGTGATGACCGTCTACTCCGTATCGTACCCGATCCAGTGAGATCGCACCCAGCCCCGTGTTCACCGGACTGATCGACGACGTCGGCACCATCGAGCGGGTGGACGAGACGCTGGCGGGGCGCGCGTTCCGCGTGCGCTGCCGCTACGCCGACCTGGCCGGGGGCGAGAGCGTGGCGGTCAACGGCGCCTGCCTCACCGTGCGCGAGCACGGGGCGGGATGGTTCACCGCGGCGGCGGTGGTCACGACGCTCGACCGCACGACGATGGGCGACTGGCGCGCCGGCATGCGCGTCAACCTCGAACGCGCCCTGCGCGCCGGCGACCGTCTCGGCGGCCACCTCGTGCAGGGTCACGTCGACGGCGTGGGGCGGGTCACCGAGGTGGCTCGGCGCGACGACGCGCTGCTGGTCGACGTCGCGCTCCCCGAGTCGCTGGCGGAGCTGATGGTGCCGCACGGGTCGGTGACGGTGGACGGCGTGAGCCTGACCGTGAACGCGCTGCCGGCGCCGGACACGCTGCAGCTCTCGCTCATCGAGTACACGCTGCGTCACACGACGCTCGGCGACCTCGCCGCGGGCGACCGCGTCCACGTCGAGGCCGACGTGGTGGGGAAGTACGTGCGGCGGCTGGTCGACCCCTATCTCGCGGCCCATCGCGCGGCGGCCTCGGCGTGAGAGCGGGCCTGCGGCCCGCGACAACGAAACAGCTTCAGATCAGGTGAGAGTGAGATGCCCTTCGGCACTGTAGAGCAGGCCATCGCGGACCTCCGCGCCGGAAAGTTCGTCGTCGTGGCGGACGACGAGGACCGCGAGAACGAGGGAGACCTCATCTGCGCGGCGCAGCTGGTCACGCCCGAGATGATCAACTTCATGCTCAGGGCGAAGGGGATGATCTGTCTCGCGCTCACCGGCGAGCGCGTCGACCAGCTGGGGCTCCAGCCGCAGGGGGACGAGAACACGGAGGCCATGCGCACCGCGTTCACGGTGAGCATCGACGCCGCGCCGCGCTTCGGCGTGACGACGGGGATCAGCGCGGCCGACCGGGCGATGACGATCCACGTCGCGGTGGACCCGGCGACGGTGCGCGGCGACCTCCGGCGGCCGGGCCACATCCACCCGCTCCGCGCGCGCGAAGGGGGCGTGCTCCAGCGCGTGGGCCACACCGAGGCGGCGGTGGACCTCGCGCGTCTCGCCGGCCTGTACCCGGCGGGCGTGATCTGCGAGATCCTGAACGACGACGGCACCACGGCGCGGCGTCCGCAGCTCGACCGCTTCACGCAGGAGCACGGGATCACCTTCATCACGGTGGCGCAGCTCGTCGCCTACCGGCTGAAGAACGAGCGCCTGGTGCACCGCGTGGCGGAGGCGCGGCTGCCGACCGACTTCGGCGAGTTCCGGATCATCGGCTACCGCAACGACGTGGACACGCACGAGCACGTGGCGCTCGTCTACGGCGACGTGCAGCAGCCCGACGCCGGCGGCGACGGAGTGCTCGTCCGCATGCACTCGAAGTGCCTCACGGGCGACGTCTTCCACTCGATGCGCTGCGACTGCGGCTGGCAGCTCCACACGGCTATGCGCATGATCGCCGAGGCGGGACGCGGGGTGATCGTCTACCTCGACCAGGAGGGGCGCGGCATCGGCCTGCTCAACAAGCTCCGCGCCTACGAGCTCCAGGACTCGGGGAAGGACACGGTCGAGGCGAACGAGGAGCTCGGCTTCGCCCCCGACCTGCGCAACTACGGCATCGGCGCGCAGATCCTGCTCGACCTCGGCCTCAAGGCGATCCGTCCGATCACCAACAACCCGCGCAAGCTCATCGGGCTCGAGGGCTACGGCCTCACCGTGCGCGAGCGCGTCCCGATCGAGCCCCCGACGACCGACGAGAACTCGGGGTACCTGCAGACCAAGCGGGCGAAGCTGGGGCATCTGCTCGCGTCCTGACGCTCCGGCGTCAGCGGCGTGGCCCGGAGGCGGTCGGCGGTGCTCGGTCTTCGGTTCGCACTGCCCAGTCGTCAGTTTTCAGTGAGCGGTGCCCGGAGGCGACTGCGCACTGAAAACTGACGACTGACGACTGCCGACCGCCCGTGACCTCCGCGGCCCCCACTCCCGGTACGGGGGTGGCCCCGCTTAATTCCCGATTCTATGCCCGAATTCACCGGCGCGCCCTCCGGGCGCGGCCGCCGCTTCGCGGTGGTCGCCAGCCGATTCAACGAACAGATCACCCAGCGTCTCGTGGACGGCGCGCTCGACGCGCTGATGCGCCACGGGGCGGCGTACGAGAACGTGGACGTGGTGTGGGTGCCCGGCGCGTGGGAGCTGCCGGCGGCCGCGCGCATCCTCCTCGCCACTGAGCGCTACCACGCGCTCGTCGCGCTCGGCGCGGTGGTGCGGGGGGAGACGCCGCACTTCGACTACGTGGCCGGCGAGGCCTCGCGCGGGCTCGCGGCGGCGAGCGCCGAATTCGAGGTGCCCATCGGCTTCGGCGTCCTCACCACCGACGACATGGCGCAGGCCGACGCGCGCGCCGGTGGGGAGCATGGCAACAAGGGGTGGGACGCCGCGCTGGCCGCCATGGAGATGGCCGACCTCTTCGACCGGCTGCACAGCGCCGCCGGCGCCGACGACGAGGACTCGGACGACGACCTGGCCGATGGCGCGCGCGAGGGTTGAGACGCGGGCCCGCGCGCGGGCGCTGCAGGCGCTCTACGCCTGGGACCTGCGCGGCGAGACGAACCTCGACCGCGTCGCGAGCCAGGTCTGGGACGACCTCGCCGTCCCGGCCGACGAACGCCGCCTCGCCGGCATCCTCGTGCGCGCCGTCGCCGCCGGGGGGCGCGCCCTCGACGCGCAGCTCGCCGACGTCACCACGAACTGGCGCCTGGGGCGCCTCGGCGCCATCGAGCGCTCCGTGCTCCGCCTCGCCGCCGCCGAGCTCTCCGCCGGCGAGACGCCGCCGCGCGTCGTCATCCAGGAGGCCGTGCGCCTCGCCGAGCGCTACGGCAGCGCGCAGAGCGCCCGCTTCGTGAACGGGGTTCTGGACGCGCTGGCGAGACGGATGGGGAGGCTGGGGGAGATGAAGGGCGGTAGGGGCGGCAAGGGCGGAACGAGGCATGAGGAATGAGGCCGGGACCCTACCGGTTGGCCTGGCGGGCCAGTGATGACGTCCCGGCCCTCGTTCCTCATTCCGCATTCCGTCCATCCCGGTCCTCGTTCCGCCCCTCTGAGTCCCGCCCCTCTGAGTCCCGCCCCTCTGAATCCCGCCTTTCCGGCCCCTCGTGAAGATCCTCGTCGTCAACTGGCAGGACCGCGAAAACCCGCAGGCGGGCGGGGCCGAGATTCATCTGCATGAGATCTTCGGCCGTCTCGCCTGCGGCGGGCACGAGGTGACGCTCCTCTGCGGCGGGTGGCCGGGCGGCACGCGGCGCGTCGAGCTCGACGGCATGGCCGTGCACCGGGTCGGCACGCGGCAGACGTTCGCGCTGCTCGCGCGCCGCTACTACCGGCGCGAGCTGCAGGAGCGGGGCTTCGACCTGGTGGTCGAGGACATCAACAAGGCGCCGCTGTATACGCCCTACTGGGGGCCGGAGCGCTCCGTCGCGGTCGTGCCGCACCTCTTCGGCGGTACGGCGTTCGAGGAGCTGCCGGCGCCGCTCGCGGCGGCCGTCTGGCTCGCCGAGCGACCGCTCGGGCGGCTCTACCGGGACGTCCCCTTCCAGGCGATCAGCGAGAGCACGGCCGACGACCTGGCGCGCCGCGGGATCCCCCGGGACCGGGTGCGGGTCATCTACTGCGGGATCGACACGGTCCACTACACGCCGGCTCCGGCCACGCGCGCACCGACCCCGGTCTTCGCGTACCTCGGGCGCCTCAAGCGGTACAAGGGCGTCGACATCGTCATCCGTGCCTTCGCCGAGCTGGTGCGCGGCGGGGGGCACCCCGCGGCGACGCTCGAGATCGCCGGCAGCGGCGACTACCGCCCCGAGCTGGAGCGCCTCGCCGCCTCGCTTGACCTCGGCGGGCGCGTGCGGTTTCTTGGGCGTATAGACGAGGGGGACAAGGTGGCGCTCCTCCGGCGCGCCTGGGCTCTCGTCTTCGCCTCGCCGAAGGAAGGGTGGGGGATCACTAACATGGAGGCGGCCGCGTGCGGCACGCCGGTCGTCGCATCGAACTCGCCCGGGCTGCGGGAGTCGGTGCGCGACGGGGAGACGGGCTTCCTCGTCGCGCACGGCGACGTCTCCGCGATGGCGGGGGCGATGGGGCGCCTGGCGGCGTCGCCCGAGCTGGTGGCGGCGCTCGGCGCGCGCGGGCGGCGCTTCGCCGAGACGTTCACGTGGGAGCGGGCGGCCGCCGAGACCGAAGCACACCTCGCCGCGCAGCTCGGCGAGGCGAAGATCAGGGGAGGGTAGCGCCGGTGCACATCGTCTTTCAGGCACATCACGCGCGCGTCTCCGAGCCGATGCGCGAGCGCGCGCGGCGCGCGGTCCACAGGGTCGCGGGGCGCGTCCACCGCGCGGTCGACGCGATCGTCCGCTTCGAGGCGGACGGGCCGGTACGTCGCGTGGAGATCGTTCTCCGCGCCCCGCGCAAGCGCCCGATGATCGCCGAGGGGAGCGCGCGCGTCTTCGGCGCCGCGCTCGCCACGGCGGTCGCGCGGCTTCAGCGGCAGGCGGCCGCCGTCAAGCACTCGCGGAAGGGCACCGGCGCCGGCCGGCTCGGCGTCGCCGCGGCGCGCGCGGCGGAGCTCGACGTGGCCGATCTCGTGGCGGGCGACGGCGCGGCCGGTGGGCTCGGCGTGCGCGCGCCCGGCGCGGGGGAGATCGCCAACGCGTGAGGCGATCCATCGCGCCCGTAGCGGCGGCGGGGCGGCCGCACGACGGTGGGGCCCCGTGAACGGTAAGCCGCTCACCGTCGGCCGTCTGCTCGACCGGATGCGCGAGACGCTCCACCTCGAGCAGGTCGGCGCCCCCGTAGGGCTCGACCGGGTCATCGAGTCGTCCGACGTCTCGAGCCCGGGCCTCGCCCTCGCCGGCTACGTCGACCGCTTTCCGGCGCAGCGCCTCCAGGTGCTCGGCGAGACCGAGGTCACCTACCTGCGGCAGCTCGACGACGCGGAGCGGCGCCGGATCCTCGACCTCTTCTTCTCGTTTCCGATCCCCTGCGTCTTCGTCACCAAGGCGCAGGAGCTGCCGCCCGACCTCGGCGAGTGCGCTGGGGCCGCCGGCATCCCGATCCTGCGCTCGGCGCTCAAGACCAACGAGTTCTACCGGCGCATCAAGCCGGTGATGGAAGAGGAGTTCGCGCCGACGACGACGCTCCACGGCTCGCTCGCCGACGTGTTCGGGGTCGGGCTCCTGTTCATCGGCAAGAGCGGGATCGGCAAGTCGGAGTGCGTGCTCGACCTCGTCGAGCGCGGCCACCGCCTCGTCGCCGACGACCTGGTGATCACGACGCGGCGCGGCAACGACGTCCTGATCGGCCGCGGCCACGAGCTGCAGCGCCACTACATGGAGATCCGCGGCGTCGGGCTGATCGACATCCCGGCGATCTTCGGCATCCGGGCGGTGCGCCAGCAGAAGCGCATCGAGGTCGTGGTGCAGCTCGAGGAGTGGGACCAGAACGCGGTCGTCGAGCGCACGGGTCTCGACGGCGCCTCGACGGCGATCCTCGACGTCCAGATCCCCAAGATCACCGTGCCGCTGAACCCGGGGAAGAACATCACGGTGATCGCCGAGGTGATCGCCATGAACCACCTCCTCCGCTACAGCGGCGTGGACGCGGCGGAGGTGTTCAACCAGCGGCTCATCCGCCGCATGCGCGACGCCGCGGACTCGCGCATGCCCCCGCCGGCCCACGTCCGCGACTATCTTCAGGAAGATGACGAATAACGCTGGCGGCGCGCCGGACGAGCGCGCCGTCCCCCGCGCCGGCGAGCCCGCCACGGGCTCGCCGGTGGGACGCGCGATCGTCGCCGGCCATGGCGAGTTCGCCGTCGGGGTCGTCTCCGCGGTCGCGCAGATCACCGGGCGCGGCGACGTCTTCGTCCCGCTCTCCAATCGTGGACTGGGCGCCGACGACATCGAACGGGCGATGCGCGAGCAGGCCGACGCCTTCGGCGCGCGCGTCGTCTTCACCGACCTGCCCGCCGGGAGCTGCACGATCGCCGCGCGGCGGCTGCAGCGCGACCGCCCGGACCTCGTGCTCGTGACGGGCGCGAACCTGGCGACGCTCCTCGATTTCGTCTTCCACGCCGACGCGCCGCCGGCCCAAGCGGCGCAGCACGCGGCGGAGAAGGGGCGCGCCTCCCTCGCCGTCGTGGGGGCGACCGGTGGCCGTTGAGCTCTGCCGCATCGACGACCGGCTGATCCACGGTCAGGTCGTCGTCGGATGGGGACAGCCGCTCGACCTTCGCTTCATCGTCCTCGTGGACGACGAGGTCGCGACCAGCGACTGGGAGCAGGAGCTCTACCGCATGGGCGTGCCGCCGGAGATGGAGGTGTTCTTCGAGTCGGTGGAGGGCGCCGTGGTGCGCTTCGCCCAGTTCGCGCGCGACCCCCGTCCCGGTCTGCTCCTCACCGGCGACATCACCACGATGAGCCGCGTCGTCGCCCGCGTGCCCACGATTCGCACGGTGAACCTGGGCGGCATCCACCACCGCGCCGGCCGGGTGCAGCGGCTCCGCTACGTCTTTCTCGCCCCCGACGAGGAGCAGGCGCTGCGCGCCCTCGCCCGCTCGGGCGTGACCGTCACGGCGCAGGACGTCCCCGCGGCGCGGCCCGTGCCGCTGGAAGACGTGCTCAACTCGCGCGGCGACTCGTGACGGCCGCGCGCTCCCCCTCCACGCTCGCCGCGGCGTAGCCCGCCGGTGCTCACCGTGCTCGCCGACCTTCTGCCGATCGCCCTGCTCGGCGCGGTGCTGGGGCTCGACGTCGTCAGCTTCCCGCAGGCGATGGTCTCGCGTCCGCTCGTCGCCGCGACCGCCGCCGCGGCGCTGCTCGGCTACCCCGTGCACGGCATCGTCATCGGGGCGGCGCTCGAGCTGATCGCGCTCGAGACGCTCCCCTTCGGCGCGTCGCGCTACCCGGAGTGGGGCTCGGCGTCGGTCGTCGGCGGCGCCCTGTTCGCCTCCGGCGCGCCGGGCAACCCGGCGGCGCTCATCGTCGCCGTGCTGGCGGCGCTCGCCACGGCGCGCGTGAGCAGCTACTCGATGGTCCTCCTGCGGCGGCTCAACGCGCGGTGGGCGCGGGCGCACCTCGCCGAGGTCGAGCGCGGCTCGGCGCGCACCGTGGAGGGGCTGCAGGTGTGGGGGCTGACCGCGGACCTCGTGCGCGGCGGCGTGCTGACCGCGGCCGCCTACGCGCTGCTCCGCCCGCTCACGACGCTCGCGCTGGCGCACTGGGGGGCGAGCGCCGCCTCGTCGCGGGCCTTCGCGGTGGGCGTGGCGGCCACCGTCGCCGCCGGCGCGGCGTGGAAGATCTTCCACGCCACGGAGGGCGCGCGCTGGTACTTCCTCGGCGGGCTGGCCGCCGGGCTCGTGCTCCTCGTGCTGCGCTGAGCCGGCAGATGGCTACCTCCGTCCCCGCCGCCGCGGCCCCACCCCGACCGCAGCGCGCGCTCCCCGCGCGCACCTGGTGCGCGATGTATCTGCGGCTGCTCGCGATCCAGGGCTCGTGGAACTACGAGACGCTGCTCGGGAACGGCATCGGCTTCTGCACCGAGCCCGCGCTCCGCCTGCTCCCGGGAGGGCGCGGCGGGGAGGCGTACCGGGCGGCGCTCGCGCGCCAATCGGAGTACTTTAACGCGCACCCGTACCTGGCCGCGGTCGCGGTCGGGTCGTTGGCGCGCGTGGAGCTCGACGAGGTGCAGCCGGCGCGCATCGAGCGATTCCGCACGGCGCTCTGCGGCCCGCTCGGCAGCGTCGGCGACCGGCTGGTGTGGGCGGGCTGGCTGCCGCTGTGCTCGCTCGTCGCGCTCGCCGCGTTCGGCCTCGGCGCGCCCACGGGCGTCGTCGTGTCGCTCTTCCTGGCGCTCTACAACGCGGGGCACCTCGCGCTGCGCGCGTGGGGGCTGACGGTCGGGTGGCGGCGCGGCACCGGGGTGGCCGGGGCGCTCGCCAACCCCGTCCTGCGGCAAGGGCCGCAGCACATCGCGCGCGCGGCGGCCGTCGTCGGCGGCCTCGCGCTGCCGCTCGCCCTCTACCGCCTCATCGGCGTCGGGCGGGCACTCACCGGCGGCGTCCTCGTCGCCGTCGTCCTCGGGGCCGTGCTGCTGGCGCGCCTGCACGG
This sequence comes from Gemmatimonadaceae bacterium, assembly GCA_045804285.1. Classification (GTDB taxonomy): domain Bacteria; phylum Gemmatimonadota; class Gemmatimonadetes; order Gemmatimonadales; family Gemmatimonadaceae; genus DATMHT01. The sequence continues at coordinate 51,600 of JBJMNL010000240.1, read as the reverse complement.
CCGCGTGGAAGGGTGGCGGCTGGCCCTCTACGCGCTCGCGGCGTTCGTCCTTTACTCGGTGGTTCGGCATGGCTGAGCGAAGCGTCCAAATCGTCAACCGGAACGGCCTGCACGCGCGTCCCGCCGCCGAGATCGTCAAGGCGGCCTCCAAGTTCGAGAGCGACATCACCATCACGCGCGACGACCTGGAGGTGAACGGGAAGAGCATCATGGGCGTGATGATGCTCGCGGCCGAGTACGGATCGACGGTGCGGCTGCGCGCCAGCGGGCCGGACGCCGAGCAGGCGCTCGAGACGCTGTCGCGCCTGATCGCCGACAAGTTCGGGGAGTCGTAAGCGTGGACAAGCGTCTCCTCGGGATCCCCGCCTCGCCGGGCATCGTCGTCGGCCCCGTGCACCTCCTGCGCTGGGAGGTGCCCGAGGTGCCGCACCGCATCGTCGCCGACGACATGATCGACGGGGAGGTGCACCGGCTGCGCGAGGCGGTGGAGGCGGCCAAGGCGCGGCTGCGGCAGGTGCGCGCGCGCGCCGAGCGGCAGGCGGGGCCGGAGGAGGCGGCGATCTTCGACGTGCAGATCTCGATCCTCGAGGACGCGACGCTCACCGAGAGCGTGGAGGCGCTCATCCGGCAGAACTGGAGCGCGGAGAAGGCGTTCGACTTCGTGCTCCTCGAGTGGCGCGGCCACTTCGCGCGCCACAACCAGGCGATGATGCGCGAGCGCGTCGGCGACCTCACCGACGTCCACATCCGCGTCCTCACGATCCTCCTCGGCCTCTCCGACCACGACCCCGTGGACGTGCCCAAGGGGTCGAACGCGATCCTCGTCACGCACGACCTCACGCCGAGCCTCACGATCCAGCTCGACCGCGAGGCGATCGCCGCCATCGCGACCGACGCCGGGACGCGCACGTCGCACGTCGCGATCCTCGCGCGCTCGCTCGGCCTGCCGGCGATCGTCGGGCTGCGCGACGCCACCGCGCGCCTGCGCGGCGACGAGCGGCTGGCGCTCGACGGCTCGACCGGCGTGCTCGCGGTCAATCCGACGGCGGACGAGATCGTCGCCTACCGGGAGCGGGCGGTGCGCGAGGCGGCCGCCGAGGTCGAGCTGCGCCAGCTCACCACCGCGGAGCCGGTGACGACCGACGGCGTCCGCGTCATCCTCCGGGCGAACGTCGACCTCCCCGAGGAAGCCGACCTCGCGGCGACGAGCGGCGCCGAGGGGGTCGGGCTCATGCGGACCGAGTTCCTCGTCGTCGGCCGCGCGGCGATGCCGGACGAGGACGAGCAGTACCGCGCCTACGCGCGCGTCGTCCACGCCTTCGAGGGGCGGCCGGTCGTCATCCGCACCTACGACATCGGGGGGGACAAGCTCCCCGTCGGCGGCTTCCCGAGCGAGGCGAACCCGTTCCTCGGCTGGCGCGCGATCCGCATGTGCCTCGACCAGCCGGAGCTGTTCAAGGTGCAGCTCCGGGCGCTGCTTCGCGCCGCCGCCGACGGCGACCTGCGGATCATGCTCCCCCTCGTCGTCTCGGTGGATGAGGTGCGGCAGGCGCGCGCACTGCTCGAGGAGGCGGCCGCGGAGCTCGCGGCGCGCGGCGCGCGCTTCCGGCGCGACGTCCCGCTCGGCGTGATGGTCGAGACCCCCGCCGCGGCCGTCGCGGCCGACACGCTCGTGGACGACGTCGCCTTCTTCTCGATCGGCACGAACGACCTGGTCCAGTACACGCTCGCCGTCGACCGCGGGAACGCGAACCTCGCCTCGCGCTTCACGCCGATGCACCCGGCGGTGCTGCGTCTCGTCCGGCGCACCGTCGAGGTGGCGATGGCCCACGGGCTCGACGTCGCCGTGTGCGGCGAGATGGCGTCGCAGCCGCTGATGGCGCTGGCGCTCATCGGCCTCGGGGTGCGCCAGCTCAGCGTCTCGCCGCGCTCGGTGCCGATGGTGAAGCGCATCGTGCGCGGGGTGAGCGCGGCGGGGGCGGCCCAGGCCGTGGCCGAGGCGCTCGACGCCCGGACCGCGGCCGGGGCCGAGGCCGCGGTCCGCCGCTACGCCGTCCTGGCGCTCGGCGCCGACGCCCCGTTCCTCGAGGAGAGCCTGATCGCCTGAGACGCGCCGCGCGCGGTGGATCGCACCTGGCCGGTCGCCCCTGGTGGATCGCACCCCGTGAATCGCGCCTCGTCGATCGCGCTTCGTGGCCCGGCGGTTGCTGACGCCCGGCGAACCCAGTATCATCACAGGCGCGGGGCGCCTTGACCGGCGCCCTCCGTTTTCGTGCCCCGGACGCCGTCCGACGGCGCGCCACGCGGCTCCGTCACCGCCACTCACCACGGGATCGTTCGTGCTCGATAGACACCTCTTCACCTCCGAGTCCGTCACCGAAGGGCACCCCGACAAGATCGCCGACCAGATCTCCGACGCGGTGCTCGACGCCATCCTCGAGGAGGATCCGGCGGCGCGCGTCGCCTGCGAGACGCTCGTCACGACGGGGCTCGCCGTGGTCGCGGGCGAGATCACGACCGACACCTACGTGCACATCCCGGAGATCGTGCGCGGCACGATCGAGCGCATCGGCTACACCGACGCGACCTACGGGTTCGACAGCAAGACGTGCGCGGTCATGAGCACGATCGACAAGCAGTCGCCCGACATCGCGCAGGGCGTGGACACCGGCGGCGCCGGCGACCAGGGGATGATGTTCGGCTACGCCACGGACGAGACGGAGGAGCTGATGCCGATGCCGATCCTCCTCGCCCACCGCCTGGCCGAGGCACTCACCGAGCGTCGCAAGAGCGGCGACCTGCCCTGGCTCCGGCCCGACGGCAAGGCGCAGGTGACGGTGGTCTACGAGGACGGCCGCCCGGTGCAGGTCGACACGGTCGTCGTGTCGACGCAGCACTCGGAGGAGGTCTCGCACACGAAGATCAAGAAGGCGATCATCGGCGACGTCATCGAGGCGACGATCCCGCGCGAGCTGCTCGGGAAGAAGCCGAAGTACCACATCAACCCGACCGGACGCTTCGTCGTCGGCGGCCCGCAGGGCGACGCCGGGCTCACCGGGCGCAAGATCATCGTCGACACCTACGGCGGCATGGGGCGCCACGGCGGCGGCGCCTTCAGCGGCAAGGACCCGTCGAAGGTGGACCGCTCGGCGTGCTACGCCGCGCGCTGGGTGGCCAAGAACATCGTCGCCGCCAAGCTGGCGCGCCGCTGCGAGGTGCAGGTCGCCTACGCGATCGGCGTCGCCGAGCCGGTGTCGGTGATGGTCGACACCTTCGGCACCGGCGCGGTGCCCGACGCGGCGCTGGAGCGCGCGGTGCGCGAGGTCTTCGACCTCACGCCGAAGGGGATCATCAGCGAGCTCGAGCTCCGCAAGCCGATCTACCAGCGTACCGCCGCCTACGGCCACTTCGGCCGCACTCCCGTCAAGGAAGGGAACGGCAGGGGCGGGCGCACCTTCTTCACGTGGGAGCGGACGGACCGGGTCTCCCAGCTCAGGAAAGCCGTAAAGTGAAGCGGCGCGTGGCGCGCGGCATGTAGGCACCGCGAGGCACCGCGAGGCACCGCGAGGCACCGCGAGGCACCGCCGGAACCCGCGCGCGTCACCAGCCCCGCGCTCTGCCGGCAGCAGGCTCACCCACACACGATTCGTTCCGCATGGCGACTTCCGCGAAGACCATGGCCAACGGCGCCACCAGCGCCGGCGCCGCGTACGACATCAAGAACATCGCCCTCGCCGACATCGGGCGCGACCGCACCGAGTGGGCCGAGCGCTCGATGCCGGTGCTGCGGCAGATCCGGGAGCGCTTCGCGAAGGAGCGCCCGCTCGCCGGCAAGCGCGTCTCCGCCTGCCTCCACGTGACGGCCGAGACGGCGAACCTGATGATCACCCTCAAGGCCGCCGGCGCGGACGTGGCGCTCTGCGCCTCGAACCCGCTCTCGACCCAGGACGACGTCGCCGCGCACCTCGTGCGCGACCACGGCATCAAGGTCTTCGCCATCAAGGGCGAGGACGAGCACACCTACTACGAGCACATCCGCGCCGCCATCGCCCACCGCCCGGAGGTGACGATGGACGACGGCGCCGACGTCGTCGGCGCGCTGCACATGATCGCCCTCGACCGGCTCGACGACCTCCCGCCGGCGGTGCGCGCGTGGGTCGAGACGCTGCCGGCCGCGGAGCGGAAGAAGCTCCTCACCGACGTCGTCGGCAGCACCGAGGAGACGACGACGGGCGTCATCCGCCTCAAGGCGATGGCGAAGGACGGCGTCCTCCAGTTCCCGGTGATCTCGGTCAACGACTCGTTCACCAAGCACCTCTTCGACAACCGCTACGGCACGGGGCAGTCGACGATCGACGGCATCCTCCGCGCGACGAACCTGCTCCTCGCCGGCTCGACCTTCGTCGTCGCCGGCTATGGCTGGTGCGGACGCGGCGTCGCGATGCGCGCCCGCGGCCAGGGCGCGAACGTGGTCGTCACCGAGATCGACCCGCTCAAGGCGCTCGAGGCGGTGATGGACGGCTTCCGCGTCATGCCGATGGAGGAGGCGGCGCCGATCGGCGACATCTTCTGCACGCTCACCGGCAACCTGCACGTCATCCGCGCCGAGCACTTCAAGGCGATGAAGGACGGCGCGGTCGTGTGCAACTCGGGCCACTTCAACGTCGAGCTCGACCTGGACGCGCTCGCCCGGCTCGCCGGCGGCAAGAAGCGCCATGTGCGCGAGTTCGTCGACGAGTTCGTCGTCGGCGGCAAGCGCGTCTTCGTCCTCGGCGAGGGGCGCCTCATCAATCTCGCCGCCGCCGAGGGACACCCGGCGTCGGTGATGGACATGAGCTTCGCGAACCAATCGCTCGGCGCGGAGTATCTGGTGAAGCAGGCCAAGTCGCTCCACAAGCAGGTTCACCGCGTCCCCGAGGAGCTCGACCGCGAGATCGCGCGGATCAAGCTCCAGGCGATGGGCTCCGAGGTGGACGAGCTGACGCCGGAGCAGAAGAAGTATCTCGCGTCGTGGGACATGGGCACCTGAGCCCCGGGCGCACCCCCCCCGCGATCGCGGCGGGGGCGCGCCCCCCGCGGCATCGCCGCCACCGCGGCCCGCGCGTACGAGCGCGGCGCCGCACACGCAGGACGAGAGTCGCAATGGTCGAAGTCACGGTCGCGAAGCTCGGCATCGACAGCTCCACGAACTCCTACGTCGTCATCCTCCAAGAGAAGGACGGCACCCGCCTGCTCCCGATCTGGATCGGCCAGCCCGAGGCCGAGTCGATCGTGATGCACATGAACAACATCAAGCGCGAGCGCCCGCTCACGCACGACCTCTGCAAGAACCTGATCGTCGGCCTCGGCGGCTCGCTGCGCCGCGTCCAGATCACGAAGGTCCACAAGAACACCTACTACGCCGAGCTGCACGTGATGCGCGGCGACGGACTCGTGCAGATCGATGCCCGCCCCTCCGACGGCATCGCCATCGCGCTCCGCCTCTCGGCGCCGATCTTCGCCCAGGAGTCGCTCCTCACGGCGGTGTCGGACGAGGACGAGGACGGGGCCGAGTCCGCGTCGTCGAGCGGCCTCCCGCAGCCCGCGGACCCCGACACCCTCAACGCCGAGCAGCTCAAGGAGCACCTCGAGCGGCTGCGCCCCGAGGACTTCGGGAAGTTCAACCTCTAGGACATGCGTCTTCCTCGCGCCCCACGGGCGCATTCGGCTCGCGTCGTCCCGCGGCGGGCGGCCCACCCTCGGGTAGGCCGCCCGCGCTCGCGCCGCGCGGCCGGCGTCCTCGCCCTCGCCGCCCTCCTCACCGCCCCGGCCGCGGCGGCCCACCGCGCCGCCGCGCAGGAGTCGCCGGCCGCCGCGGCCCCGGCCGGCGAGCGGCGCCACGTCGCCGGCCGCGTCGTGCGTCCGGGCGGGGACAGCGTCGTCGCCGCGCCCGGCACGTGGGTCACGATCCACCGCGTCGGGCCCGACGGCGCCGGCCCGCTCGACTCGGCGCGCACCGAGGCGGCGGGTCGCTATGCGTTCGACTATCGCACCTCGGGGAGCGAGCGCGCCGTCTACTTCGTGTCGGCGTCGTACGGCGGCATCGCCTACTTCTCCCCGCCCCTCACCGCGCGCTCGGTCACGGGCGACGACGCCGAGATCACCGTCTTCGACACCACGTCGGCGGCAGTGCCGGTCACCATCCGCGGGCGGCACCTGATCGTCTTCGCGCCGCGCGCCGGCGCCGGCGCCGGCGCCGACGGCCGGCGCGAGGTGCTCGAGGTGTACGAGCTCTCGAACGACTCGACGGTCACCGGCGTCTCCGGCCCGGCCGGTGCCCCGCTCGGCTCCTCGCGCCCGACGTGGGCCGCGGTGGTGCCGGCCGGCGCCGGCGACTTCCGCATGCAGCAGGGGGACGTCGCCCCCGACGCGGCGCGCCTCGCCGACGGCCGCGTCGAGGTGTACGCGCCGCTCGCGCCGGGCCTCAAGCAGGTGTCCTTCTCGTACACGCTGCCACCGGAGCGCTTCCCGCTCCGCGTGCCGCTCGAGCGCCCGACGTCGGTCTTCGAGGTGCTGCTCGAGGGACAGGCGGGCGAGGTCGGGGGCGCTCGGCTCCGCGAGGTGAGCCCCGTCGCGCAGGAGGGGCGCAACTTCCGCCGCTTCCTCGCGCAGGACGCGCCGGCGAGCGCCGTGGCGACGGTGTCGTTCCCCAAGGTGGCGCTCGCGACCACCCGCTCGCTCTACCTGGCCGTCGTGGTGACGCTCGCCGGCGCGGCGATGCTGCTCGCCCTCGCCCGCGCCGCGGGGCGGAGCCGGCGTCCCGCGTTAGGCGCCGCGGGGCCGATCTTCGCGCCCGCCGGGGCGCCCGCGGCGGCCGCGGCGCCCGCCGCCGCCGACCCCGAGCGGCTGGCGCGCGAGATTGCGAGCCTCGACGCCGCCTTCGCGCGGCAGCGCGGGGCGGGGGACGAGGCGCGGGCGGCGTACCAGGCGCGCCGCGACGCGCTCAAGCGCGAGCTGACGGCGGCGCTTGCCGTGCGCGCCGAGCGCGGGTAGATTCGGGCTCGCGGTCCGGTTGGCACGCGGCGAAGCGCCGCGCCCCTCCGGGCCGACTCACAATCGAACGTTCGCGGACGGGAGCCACGGAAGCCGGTACCATGCCGGCGCGGCCCCGCCACTGTATCGGGCAACAACGCGCGTCCGAGATGCCACTGACCCAGTCGGGTCGGGAAGGCGGACGACGCGGCCCGGAGCCAGGAGACGACTCTCGTCCGCGCCACTCTCACAGACCCTCGGGGGAGGGCTGGTGGCTCGAGTCGCGCGCAGCGCCCGCGTCGTATCCGACGGCGGCACGCTGCGAGGATCGGACTCGCGTTACGGGCGTCCCTCGTCGTGTCGGGACGCCCTTTTCGTGCTCGCTCGCCGCTCCATCCGCCGCGCGCTCCTCGCCGCCTCGATCGCGGCCCCCCTCGCCGCCACGTTGGCCGCCTCGCTGGCCGCCTCGCTGGCCGCCTGCGGCAGCGATGCCCGCCGCCGGCCGGACTCCGCGCGCGCCGCCGCCGCCGACTCCGGCGCCGCCGCGCCCCGCGACGACTTCGGCGACTCCGTCCTGGTGCCCACCGCCGCCGAGGCGGCGCGGGCGCGCATCGTGTCGCTCAACCCGACGACGACGGAGCTCCTGTTCGCGGTCGGCGCCGGACCGCGGCTCGTCGGACGCACGCACTGGGACGCCTGGCCCGACTCGGCGCGGCTCGTGCCCGACCTCGGCGACGGGCTGCGCCCGAACGTGGAGGCGGTGCTCACGGCGCGCCCCACGCTCGTCGTACTCTACGCGAGCGAGGACAACCGGGCCGCGGCCGGTCGCTTCCGCGCCGCCGGCGTCGCCACGCTCTCCCTCAAGCTCGACCGGATCGAGCAGCTCCGACGCGGTGCGACGCTCCTCGCCGCCGCGGCGCTCGGCGACGGCGCGCGCGGGCGCTTCGTGGCCGATACCGTCGCCGCGAGCCTCGAGCGCGTGCGGGGCGCGACCGCCGCGCTCCCGCGGCCGACCGTCTTCTGGCACGTGTGGGATCACCCGCTGATCACGATCGGCGGCGGGAGCTACATGAACGAGCTCGTCGAGATCGCAGGCGGGCGCAACGTGTACGGCGCGCTCCCCGACGTCTCGCCGCAGATCGCGATGGAGGACCTGCTGCGCCGCGACCCCGACGTGATACTCGCGGGTCCGGAGGGGCGGAGGACGATCCTCGCCGACCCGGCGTGGCGCCCGCTGCGCGCCGTGCGCGAGGGGCGCGTGCTCGTGGTGGACACGTCGCTCGTTGGCCGCCCGTCGGTGCGGCTCGGCGAGGCCGCGCGCGCGCTCGCCACGCTGCTGCACCCGGAGGCGGCGACGGGGGCCGCGGCGCGCCCTGCGACACGCCCCGCCACGGGAGGCGCGCGATGACGCGCTCCCCGGTCTGGCTTTGGCCGGCGCTCGTCGCGGCGCTGCTCGCGGTCGCGGTGCTCGCGGTCGGGCTCGGCGCGGTGCCGCTCTCGCCGCGCGCGGTGGTCGACGCGCTGCTCGGCCGCGGCGACGCGAACGCCGTCGCCATCGTCCGCTCGCTCCGCCTCCCGCGGGTGGCGCTCGCCGCCCTGGTGGGCGCGGGGCTCGGGATGAGCGGCGGCGTGCTGCAGGGGACGCTCCGCAACCCGCTCGCCGAGCCGTACCTGCTCGGCGTCTCCGGCGGCGCGGCGGTCGGGGCCGTGCTGGCGGTGTCGCTCGGCGTGGCGGGCGCGGGCGTCGTGCCGCTCGCCGCGTTCGCCGGCGCCGGCGCGGCGGTGCTGCTCGTGCTCCTCGTCGCCCGCGCCGCCGGTGGGCGCGCCGACCCGCGCGTGCTCCTCATGGCGGGCGTGGTGGTGGGCGCGTTCGCCAACGCGGCGATCATGGTCGCGCTCGCCGGCGCCCCAGCCAACGCGGTGCGCGGCGCGCTCTGGTGGATGATGGGCTCGGTGGCGGACGCCGACTGGGCGCGGGTGCGCTGGCTCGCGCTCTACGTGGCGCTCGGCGGGGGGGCGCTGCTCGCCTGGGCGCGCGACGTCGATGCGCTCGCCCTCGGCGAGGACCCGGCGGCGGCGCTCGGCGTCGACGTCGACCGCGCCGGCCGCCGGGTGTATCTCGCGAGCTCGTTGCTGGCGGCGGCGACGGTGGCGGCGGCGGGGCTCGTGGGCTTCGTCGGGCTCGTCGTGCCCCACGTGGTGCGCGGCGCCGGGCTCCGCCGGCACCGCGCGATCGTCGTCGGCGGCGCGCTCGCCGGTGCGGCGCTAGTCGTCGCCGCCGACGCCGTGGCGCGCGTCGCCCGGCCGCCGGCCGAGCTGCCGCTCGGCGCCGTGACGGCGCTCGTCGGCGTCCCCTTCTTTCTCGCGCAGCTCCGGCGGGCCGCCGCGTGAGGGTCCCGTGATCAGCTTCGACGACGTGGTCGTGCGCTACCGCGGCGCCCCGCGCCCGGCGGTGGACGGGGTGACGCTCTCGGCGCCCCGCGGGCGCGTCACCGCCGTCGCCGGTCCGAACGGGAGCGGGAAGAGCACCCTCGTGCGCGCCCTCCTCGGCCGCCAGCCGCTCGAGCGCGGGCGCATCACGGTGGACGGCGCCGACGCGGCGACCATGCGGCGGCGGACCTTCGCGTCACGGGTGGCGGTCGTCACGCAGCGCGAGGAGCCGGCCTTCCCGCTCCCCGTGCGCGAGTACGTGGCGCTCGGTCGCTACCCGCACACCGGAGCGTGGCGGTCGGCGACGGGCGCCGACCAGGCGGCGATCGACGCCGCGCTCGCGCGCGCCGGCGCCACCGACCTCGCGGCGCGTCGCACCGACGAGCTCTCGGGGGGCGAGTGGCAGCGGGCGCGCATCGCCCGTGCCCTCGCGCAGCAGGCCGACGCGCTCGTCCTCGACGAGCCGACGACGTTCCTCGACGTCGGGCACGAGATGGCGGTCTTCGAGCTCCTGGACGCGCTCGCGGGCCAGGGGATCGCCATCCTGCTCGTCAGCCACCAGCTCAACCTCGTGGCGCGCTTCGCCCACGAGATCGTGCTGCTCCACCGCGGCGCCGTCGCCGCGGCCGGTCCCCCCGCCGACGTGATGCAGGGGGCGACGCTCGAGCGCGTCTACGAGTGGCCGCTCGTCGTCACGCGCGACCCGGCCGTCGGCGCGCCGGCGCTCGTCCCGCTCCGCGGACGCGGAGCGCGGTAGCGCGCGCCACCCCGCACGCAGCGCATCCCGACCTTCTTCCGAATTCAGGAGACATCGTGTCGAACCGAACGTCAGTTGGCTCCCTGGCGATGGCGGCCGCCCTCGCCGGCGCCGCGCCGCTCGCCGCTCAGCAGCCGCGGACGACCGCGGACACCGCGCGCCTCAACCCCGTCGTCGTGACGGCCACGCGCACTCCGGTCGCACGCGACGCCGCGCCCGCCAGCGTCACCGTGCTCACGGGCGAGGAGCTCCGCGCCCAGGGCGTCGCGCGCGTCGCCGACGCGCTGCGCCAGGTGCCCGGCGCCGCGGTCGCGCAGAGCGGCTCGTACGGTGGGACGACGACGCTCTTCCTCCGTGGCGGCGAGCGCGACTACGCCAAGGTGCTCGTCGACGGCGTTCCCGTGAACGACGCGGGGGGCGACTTCGACTTCGCGAACCTGACCACCGACAACGTCGAGCGCATCGAGATCCTCCGCGGGCCGGGCAGCGTGCTCTACGGCTCCGACGCCGTGACGGGAGTCATCCAGATCTTCACCCGTCGCGGCGCCGGCCGCCCGCGCGCCACGCTCGAGGCCCGCGCCGGCAGCTACGGCACGCGCGAGGGGAGCGCCGGCGTCGCCGGCGCGGCGGGTGCGCTGTCCTACTCGCTGGGCGGCGCGCTGCGCCGCACCGACGGCGTGCTCGACCTGAACAACGACTACCGCAATGACGCCCTGAGCGGCCGCGTCAGCTACGCGCCCACTGCGGCGGCTGACGTCGCCCTCTCGAGCCGCTACACCGAGGGGACGTTCCATTTCCCCACCGACTTCACCGGCGCGCCCACCGACAGCAACCAGTACACGCGCGAGCGGCGCGTCGTCACCGGGCTCGACGCCGGCTACCGATTCGCGCCGCGGCTCGCGGCGCGCGTTCTCCTCGCCGACAGCCGCGCGGCGGTGCTCTCCGACAACTCGCCCGACGGTCCGGGCGACACGCAGGAATTCTACTCGCGCACGAACGCGGACCGCTACCGCCGGAGCGCGGACGCGCGGCTGGAGTCGTCGCTGGCCGGCGCGACGATGACCGTCGGCGGCGTCTACGAGGCGGAGAGTGAGGAGAGCCACGGCAAGTCGCGCTTCGCGAGCTTCCCCGAGAGCGTGACGAGCTTCGACGAGCGGCGACTCGCCCGCGCCGGCTACGTCCAGCTCGTCGACGATCTCGGGGGGCACGGCACGCTGACGCTCGGCGGGCGCTACGACGACAACGAGAAGTTCGGCGCCTTCCGGACCGGCCGCGCCGGCGCCGCGCTGCGCCTGCCGCTCGGCGTCCGCGTGCACGGGGCCGCCGGCAACGCGTTCAAGGAGCCGGCGTTCAGCGAGGTGTTCAGCACGTCCTTCACCAACGGCAACCCGCACCTTCGCCCCGAGCGGAGCCGCAGCTACGAGGGCGGCGTGGAGCGCGAGGTCGGGCGCGCCGTCACCGTCGGCGCCACCTACTTCAGCCAGCGCTTCGACGATCTCGTGCAGTACCGGCCGACGGCGTTCGGCGACACGGCGACGAACTACGTCAACGTGGCCGCGGCGAAGTCGGCGGGGGTCGAGGCCGAGCTGCGCACCGGCTTCTACCGCGGGCTCGCCGCCACCGCGCACTTCACCTACCTCGACACCAAGGTGCTCGAGGCGGGTTTCGGCGCCTCCGGCACCTTCGTCGCCGGCGACGCGCTGCTCCGCCGTCCGACGCGCTCGGGGAGCCTCACCCTCGATTACCGGCCGGCCCGCGTCGGTAGCTTCGCCGCGACGGTGACCCACGTCGGCACGCGCGACGACCGCGACTTCACGGCCTCCCCGGCGCGCGAGGTCATGCTCCCCGCCTACACGACGCTCGACCTCGGCGCCGCGCTCGCCCTCCCCCTTCCACGACGCGGACCGTCCGTCGATGTCACCTTCCGCCTCGAGAACCTCCTCGACCGCGAGTACCAGTCCATCTACGGCTACGACGCGCCGGGACGGGTCGTGCTGGTGGGGGCGAGAGTGGGATCGGCGAGGTGAGGACGAACGCACTCGCCCTGCGCGCCGCTCGGCGGTAGTGGCTCCCTCCACGCTCCACGCTTTACGCTCCACGCTCGCTCTCCGGCTTCGGTGGCCGGCAGAGCGAGCGTGGAGCGCGGAGCGGGGAGGGAGCGCCGCCGCGGGCGGGGCGCTGCCGACGAGCGGACGGTCGGTCCCCACGTTACTCTTCTTTCATGCCCCTCCTCGCGACCGACGCGGTCGTGTTGCACGCGTTCGACTACATGGAGACGTCGCGGATCCTTCGCCTCCTCACGCGCGACGCGGGAGTGCAGTCGGTGCTCGCGAAGGGGGCACGGCGCGCACAGCGGCGCTACGGGAGCGCGCTCGACCTCTTCGCCGAGGGCGCGGCGCAGCTCTACACGAAGGAGGGGCGGGAGCTGCACACGATGTCGGCGTTCGACGTGACGCGCGCGCGCCCGGAGCTCGCCATGGACCTCGGCCGCTTCACCGCCGCGTCGGCGATCGCCGAGCTCACGCTGCGCTTCGCGCCGCGCGACGACTCGCACACGGCGCTCTTCGACACCGTCGTCGCCGCGCTCGACACGGTCGGGCGCGCGGAGCCGTCCCGGGTGCGCGGTGAGGCCCTCGCCGGCGCCTGGCGCATCGTCGCCGAGCTCGGCTTCGCGCCGAGCATCGACCGCTGCGCCTCGTGCGACGCCGAGGTACCGGCCGACGCACCGACGATGTTCAGCCACCCGGCCGGCGGCGTCCTCTGTGCCCGCTGCGCCCGCACCGTGCCGGGCAGTCGCACGCTCCCCGCGGCCGCGCGCGACGCCCTGCGCGCCTGGCTCGCCGGCGCGCCGACGGGTCTTCTCGACGACGGCGCCTCACGCGCCCACCAGCGCCTCCTGCGCGAGTTCCTCTCCGAGCACCTCGCCGACGGCCGCCCGCTGCGCGCGTTCGAGGTGTGGGAGAGGGAGCGATGGGACGCGGCGTGACGGCACGACGAACGAGAACGCGGAGTGATGAGAGCCTGAGGGGCGGAATGAGGCATGGGGAATGAGGCCGGGAGGCCACGGGAGGCCTCGCTGGCCAGTAAGAGCGTCCCGGCCTCATCCCTCATGCCTCATTCCGCCCTTCAAGCCTCCTCTCCTCCCGCCCTTCGCTCTTCATTCCGCCTCTCCCGTTTCCGCTCCCCCGAATTCCCCATGATTCTCGGCACCGCCGGCCACATCGACCATGGCAAGACGTCGCTGATCCTCGCGCTGACCGGGGTGAACACCGACCGTCTGCCGGAGGAGAAGAAGCGGGGGATCACGATCGAGCTCGGGTTCGCCCCACTCCAGCTCGAGGGGGTCGGCACCGTGGGGGTGGTGGACGTGCCGGGGCACGAGGCGTTCGTCCGCACCATGCTCGCCGGTGCGACGGGGATCGATCTCGCTCTGCTCGTCGTGGCGGCGGACGAGGGAGTCATGCCGCAGACGCGCGAGCACGTCGCCATCCTCGACCTCCTCGGCGTGCGCGGCGGCGTGATCGCGCTCACGAAGCGCGACCTGGTCGAGGACGAGTGGGCGGAGCTCGTCGCCGAGGACCTGCGGTCGCTCGTCGCCGGAACGCCGCTCGCCGACGCGCCCGTGGTGCCGACGTCGGTGGTGAGCGGGGCGGGGCTCGATGCGCTCCGGACGGCACTCGCCGACGCCGCGCGCGCCGTCCCCGAGCGCGACGCGGCCGATCTCTTCCGGATGCCCGTGGACCGCGCCTTCACGGTGCGCGGCACGGGCACCGTCGTCACCGGCACGGTGTGGAGCGGCACCCTCGCGCGCGACGCGAGCGTCCGTATCCTCCCGGCCGGCCGCTCGGCGCGCGTGCGCGGCGTGCAGTCGCACGGGGCCGCGCTCGACGCCGCCTCGCCCGGGCGCCGGGCCGCCGTCGCCCTGGCCGGCGTCGAGCTCGACGAGGTGGCCCGCGGCGCGGTGCTCGTGGCCGACCCCAGCTGGGAGCCGACGCGCGTCCTGCGCGCCGACGTCGCCCTCCTCGACGGCGCGCTGCAGCCGCTCCGGCCGCGCACCCGGGTCCGCTTCCACCTCGGGACGCTCGACGTCGGCGCGCGGGTGGTGACGGCCGGCGGCGCGCTCGAGCCGGGCGAGCGGAAGGCGGCGCGCGTCGTCCTCGACGAGCCGGTCGTGGCACGGGCAGGCGACCGTTTCGTGCTCCGCTCCGCGTCGCCGGTGGCGACGATCGGCGGGGGGGTGGTCAGCGATCCGCACCCGCCCTATCGGCGGGCGCGCCCCTGGTCGCGTCCCGGACTACCGGCCGAGGAGCGACTCCCGCTGCTGCTCGCCGAGGCCGCCGGCCACGGCGTCGAGCGGGGCGGGCTGGCCGTGCGGCTCGGGATCCCCCCCGCGTTCGCTTCGCGACTCGTGGCGAGCGCGGTCGAGGAGGGGCGGGGGGTGCTCCTCGGAGGGCGCCTGTTCGACTCGGCGGCGCTCGGCGCGCTGCGGGACCGGCTCGTGGCGCTCGTGGAGCGGCACCACGAGCAGGCGCCGCTCGAGCCCGGTGCACCCCTGCAGTCCGTGCGCGCGCAGCTCGGCGCCGCGCCGGAGCTGGTGGAAGAGGCGGTCCGGCAGGCGGTGCAGGGGGGTGCGGTCGAGCTCGAAGGAGGCGCGATCCGGCGGCGTGGGTGGACCCCTCGACTCACGGCAGGGCAGGAAGCGGCCCGGGCGGCGCTCGTCGAGGCGCTCCGGGCAGCCGGCCGGGAGCCGCCGAGCGTCGGCGAGCTCGGCGAGCTGGGGCCTGCCGTTCCGGCACTCCTGCGCCTTCTGGAGCGCGACGGCGTGGTCGTCCAGGTGGAGCCGGAGCGCTTTTACGCGGCCGCCGCGGTCGGGGAGCTGGTCGCGGCGCTGCGCGCCGGCACGGCTGAGGATCGCGAGTATTCGCCGGCGGAACTGCGTGATCTGCTTGGGATTTCGAGAAAGTACCTCATCCCGTTTCTCGAGTACTGCGACCGCGTCGGCGTGACCGCTCGGCGAGGTGCGGGGCGCGTCGTGCCCGGCGCGCGACAGCTGGCAGGCGGCGGCACGTAAGTAGCAAACGTCGGTTCGTGCTTGCTTGACATCCACCGGCCTCATTCCTATGTTCGCGGCGGAAGGCCACCGTCAACTCGCATCGGCAACTTCGCATCAGGAGCTACCGTCTCGCACCCTACTTAGTCAGTTCGGAGAAGGCACATGAAGCTCGGATGGGCAGCACTCACGACAGTGCTCGTCCTCAGCGCGCTCATGCCACGTGCCGCGGCGGCTCAGCAGACCACACCGCAGTCTCCGCCGTCTCGCGGACGCAATGCCGGGTTTGGCCTCGGCCAGAATTACCCCAACCCGTTCAACCCGGAGACGACCATCCCGTTCACGATCGGCGATACGCCGACGTGCACGGACCCGGCGCGACAATACCGGGTGACCCTGCGGATCTACAACCTGCTCGCGCAGCTGGTCGCGGTGCCGGTGCTGCAGGGCTCGGCGGGAGACGTCGCCGGCGGGCAGCCGCTCGAGAACGTCATGCTGACGTGCAAGCAGTACACGGCGTATTGGAACGGGAAGTACCGGAACACGGATCGCGAGGTGGCGTCGGGGATCTATCTCTACCGCCTCGAGGTCGACGGCAAGGCGATCGTGAAGAAGATGATCGTCATGAAGTGAGCGCGGGGCGTCTGATCGCTCCGCGACGCTGTGCAACGCCCCGGCACCGCCGGGGCGTTGCGCGTTTCCGGGGCGTGCGGCCGCCGCGTCGCGCGCCGCGTTTCGGCGGGCGCGCTCGCTCGTCGTCAACGGCGGGAGGCGACGCGGACGCGACGCTAGGGCGCGGGGATCTTCGCCGCGCCGGCCGGCCGGCGCCGGTCGGCCGGCGCGGCATCGGCGCTGTCGGGCCGCGCGGTCACCGAGTCGATCCGCGCGAACAGGACGCCGGCGCGCTCCGGGTCGTCGGCGAGCGCGCCGGCCGCGTGTTCGAGCTGAGCCGCCGTGAGGCCTCGTCTTTGCAACACCGCGGCGCGCTGCGACGCTTTCGCCGCGCTGTCGAGCGCGACCTTTGCGTCCACCCGGCGCAGCTCCGCCATCGTCGCCACGAAGGTCGAGTCGGTCACCCCGTCCGCGATCTCGTGCCCTCCGCACGCCGTCACACCGATACCGAGAGCCAGCGTCGCATGAATCAGGCGCAGTCGTGGTCGCATGGGGGGGCAAGGCTATCGGGGGGCGCCGCGCGCGTCAAGCGCCGCCCCGCGCCGGCCGCCGCCCGCGCGTGCGCGGCGGGGATGCGTTGATGGGGCTCTCGCGGTCGCTCCCCGGCGGCAGCTCCGGGGTGCCGACGAGCACCGGGAGCTACCCGGCGGCGAGCGCCGACGTCGTCCCGCGCCCCGCCGTCGGCGAGGGGGGCGGCCGCTTCATCGGACGCGGCCGCCTCGCGCTGGGTGCAGGGTACTGGCTGGCCTGGTTCGTCTTCTCCCGTCGCGCCAGCGTCAGCTCCGGCGTGCAGCGCGAGATGGAGGGGCTCGGGCTCGGCGCCCTCCGGCTCATCCTGAGCGCGTCGCTGCTCGTCGGGCTCATCGCGACGTTCCAGGTCGCCTACCAGCTCAAGCAGTACGGCGCGGAGGCGATGAGCGCGCGTACGATCGGCTGGTTCGCGGCGCGCGAGCTCGGACCGCTCGTCGCCGCGCTGCTCGTCGTGGCGCGGAGCGCCGCCGCGATCGCCGGCGAGCTCGCCTCGATGGCCGCGAACGCCGAGCTCGACGCGCTGCGCGCCATGGGGCTCGACCCGGTGAAGTATCTCGTGGCGCCGAAGCTCGCCGCGCTGCTCATCGCCCTCCCCGCGCTCACCATCCTGAGCGACGCGATGATCATGGGCGGCGGCTGGCTCGGCTCCACGCTGTTCCTCGGCTTCAGCTCCGGCGTCTTCATGGACCAGTTCGGGAGCGCGCTGCTCGTGCGGGACATCGTGATCGGGCTCGGGAAGGCCGTCGCCTTCGCCCTGATCATCGCCATCGTCGCCGCCGACGAGGGGCTGAGCGTCGAGCGCCACGTGACCTCGATCGGCGCCGCCGCCACGCGCGCGGTCGTCTACTGCATGATCGGCGTGCTCGGCGCCGACACGCTCGTCAACGCCGTGTTCTACTTCATTCCCGGCCTGGTGGTCTGACGCGTGCCCGCGCCTCCGTCCCGCCCCGCCGCGCTCGACGTGCGCGACCTGACGGGCCCCGCGGGGGCGCCCGTCGTCCGCGACGTGAACCTCGCCGTCGAGCGCGGCCGCACGCACCTCGTGCTCGGCCCGATCCACAGCGGCAAGTCGCAGGTGATGCGCCACATCGTCGGGCTCGAGCCGGCCGAGCGCGGGACCATCACGGTCGACGGCGACGTCTTCCGCGCGACGGGAGAGCCGGAGCGCGTGTGGCGGCGGATGCGCACGCGCATCGGCGTCGTGTTCGAGGGCTCGGCGCTGTTCACGCGCCTGAGCGTGCTCGAGAACGTCGAGCTGCCGCTGCTCGAGCACACCGACGCGACCGCCGCCGAGGCGCGCGAGGCCGCCCACGAGCTGCTCGTGGAGGCCGGCCTCGTGGTGGACGAGTCGATCACCCCCCTCCAGCTCGGCCGGCTCGAGCGCCGGCGCGTCGCCCTCGCCCGCGCGATGGCGCTGCGCCCGCCGCTGCTCCTCCTCGACGAGCCGACCCACGGCCTCGACTCCCACTCGGCGCACGAGCTCGACGAGACGGTGGGACGGCTGCAGGACGCCGGGGGCTTCGCGCTGATGATCTTCTCGCACGAGGTGCGGCACGCCTACGGCCGCGCCGAGCAGATCAGCGTGATGGCCGACGGCGCGGTGGTGGAGCAGGGGACGCGCGAGTCGCTGCTCGAGAGCGACCACGAGGTCATCCGACGGCTGCTCAAGCGGCGCGTGCGCGAGCAGGCGTGAGAACGCGCGCGCGAGCCGCCGCCGCGGCAGACGCCGGACGCGCCGGCCAGACACTCCAGTGAGAGAGACCTCGTGAGGCACGACGACCCGCGGCTCGGTATCGCCGCCTTCCTCGGCGCCACCATCCTCGTCCTCGCCGCACTCGTCGCGTACGCGCGGAACCCGGCGCTGTTCGCGCGGGGGCGCGAGTACCGCGCCGTCTTCGCCAGCGTCGCCGGCCTCAACCCCGGCGACGAGGTGCGCTACGGCGGACTTCCCGTCGGCTCCGTGACCTCGATCGACCTCGACTCGCTCGACCCGACCCGCCTCGTCGTGCACTTCCGGGTGCGACACCGCGCCCCCGTCCGCGTCGACACCCGCGCCTCGATCACGCAGGTCGGCCTGCTCGGCGAGCCCTACCTCAACCTGCGTCCCGGCTCGCCGACCGCGGCGCCGCTCCCCGTCGGCGGCACGCTGCGGACCGACGAGAACCTCAGCTTCCAGGAAGCGATGACGCAGCTCGCGCGCTTCTTCGAGCACAGCGACACCCTCTTCGCGGGGGTGCAGCGCTTCGCCGCCACCGACCCCTGGGGGCGTCTCGACCGGACGCTCACGCGCTTCGACCAGCTCGTCGCCAACACCAGCCGCAACACCGAGCGCGTGGTCTCCCGCCTCGACACGGCGAGCGTGAGGGTCTCGCGCGTCCTCGAGCACACCGACCAACTGATCGCGACGCTCGACTCGAGCGTGAAGGCCGCCGGGCCCGCCGTCGGGACGACCCAGCGCGAGGCGCTCGCGACGCTGCGCGACACGCGCGCCCTCGTCGCCGACGTGCGGACCGCGCTGCAGCAGGGGGGTGGCGTGGACCAGCTGATGCGCAACCTGTCCGTCGCCACCGACAACCTCGCCCGCCTCTCGACGCGCCTCGAGCGCGACCCGACGAGCGTCCTGAAGCGACGGGTGCTCCCGAAGAAGACCGCCGGTCCCGCCCTCCGCGACTGACCGCGATGCGCCTCGGCGACCTCCCGCGACCGACAGTGACCGACCACGCCTCCAGCCGGCACCCGCACCCTCCGCGCCGCGCCGCGCGCCTCGCCGCGCGCCTCGCCGCGCGACTCGCCCTCCTGCTCGCGGCGGCCGTCGCGCCGCTCGGCTGCATCCGCGGCACGCTGCCGCCGCGCGAGCTCTACCGCCTCTCGGTCCCCGATTCGGCCGCCGCGGCCGACCCGCGGCCGCCGAGCGCGCCGGCGCTCGCCGCCGGCGCGCTCGCCATCGCGCCATACTAGACGCCGGGGGTGTACGGCGAGCCGTCGATCGTGTACCGGGTGGGGGAGACGGAGTACGGCGCCTACCCGACGCGCGAGTGGGCGATCCCGCTCGGGCAGATGCTCGGCGTCCTGACCGAGGACGTGCTGCGGCGCGCCCCGCTCACCACGGGCGCGGCGATCTTCAACCCGCCCTCGCTGCGCGGCCAGGGCTACGTGTGGCGCGGCACGGTGCGGGAGTTCGAGGAGGTGAACCGCGGCCGCGCGCTCTCGGCGGCGGTGCGGGTCGACGCCGCCATCCTCCGCACCGGCGACGACTCGGTGCTGTGGACCGGCTCCGTGCGCCGCGAGAGCGCCGTGGCCGAGCCGACGATGAACGCCGTCGTCCGCACCCTCTCGGCGCTGGCGGCGACGGTGGTGGCGGAGCTGGCGGCGGAGGCGGACTCGGCGCTCCGGACCCGGTCGGCCGCGTCGGCGCGCGGGCGGGAGTGAGCGCGCCACCCTGACGGGTCGCGGGCGTCGAGCGTGTCATTCCGGCGGGGGTGACCGGCACCCGCCTTGCCAGCCTCCGGGGTGGCCAGGAGAACGCGATCCACGGCGGGCGGCGGGCGCTCGCCGCCGCGCCGTTCCCACAGACAGACACGAGACTCATGATCAATCCCGACCGGCTCACCGTGAAGTCGTCGGAGGCCATCAACGAGGCGGTCGCGCTGGCGCGCCGCAACGGGAACCCGGTGGTCCACGACGCGCACCTGCTCCTCGCCCTGCTCGGGCAGGACGAGGGGATCGTCGTCCCCGTGCTCCAGAAGCTCGGCGTCAACGTCTCCGCGCTCCGCGAGGCGGTCGAGCGCGAGGTGGGGCGCTACCCGAGGCAGAGCGGCGCCGACCCGACGCTGTCGCGAGAGCTGAACCAGGTGCTCGACCGGGCCGACGAGGAGGCGCGCAAGCTCGGCGACGAGTACGTGAGCACCGAGCACCTGCTGCTCGCGCTCGCCGACGTGAAGGGGAGCGAGAGCCGCGCGCTGCTCGGCGCCGCCGGCGTCACGCGCGACCAGCTGCTCGAGGCGCTGAAGCAGGTGCGCGGCGCGCACCGCGTCACCGACCAGACGCCCGAGAACCAGTACCAGGCGCTGCAGAAGTACACGCGCGACCTCACCGACGCCGCCCGCCGCGGCAAGCTCGACCCGGTGATCGGGCGCGACGAGGAGATCCGGCGCGTGATCCAGGTGCTCTCGCGGCGCACCAAGAACAACCCCGTCCTCATCGGCGAGCCCGGCGTCGGCAAGACGGCGATCGTCGAGGGGCTCGCCCAGCGCATCGTCAACGGCGACGTCCCGGAGGGGCTCAAGAACAAGGTCCTCGTCTCCCTCGACCTCGGCGCCCTCATCGCCGGCGCCAAGTTCCGCGGCGAGTTCGAGGAGCGGCTCAAGGCGGTGCTCAAGGAGATCACCGAGGGGCAGGGGCAGTTCGTCGTCTTCATCGACGAGCTCCACACGATCGTCGGGGCGGGGAAGGCCGAGGGGTCGATGGACGCCGGCAACATGCTCAAGCCGATGCTCGCGCGCGGCGAGCTGCGCGTCGTCGGCGCGACGACGCTCGACGAGTACCGTAAGCACGTGGAGAAGGACGCGGCGCTCGAGCGCCGCTTCCAGCCGGTGTTCGTCGGCGAGCCGACCGTGGAGAGCACGATCGCCATCCTGCGCGGCCTCAAGGAGCGCTACGAGGCGCACCACGGCGTGCGGATCACCGACGGCGCGGTCGTCGCCGCGGCGACGCTCTCGCACCGCTACATCGGCGACCGCTTCCTCCCCGACAAGGCGATCGACCTGCTCGACGAGGCGGCGTCGCGGCTGCGCATCGAGATCGACTCGATGCCGCAGGAGATCGACGAGGTCGAGCGGCGCAT
Organism: Gemmatimonadaceae bacterium; assembly: GCA_045804285.1. Classification (GTDB taxonomy): domain Bacteria; phylum Gemmatimonadota; class Gemmatimonadetes; order Gemmatimonadales; family Gemmatimonadaceae; genus DATMHT01. Next base: position 30,306 of record JBJMNL010000240.1, on the reverse strand, counting down.
CATGCAGCTCGAGATCGAGCGCCAGGCGCTCCAGAAGGAGCGGGACCCGGCGTCGGTGGAGCGGCGGCAGAACCTCGAGCGCGAGCTGGCGGAGCTGCGCGAGCGCTCGTCGGGGATGAAGGCGCAGTGGCAGCAGGAGAAGGAGACGCTCGGCGCCGTCGGCAGGATCAAGCAGCAGATCGACGCCACGCGCGTCGAGGCCGAGCGCGCCACGCGCGCGGGGGACCTCGGGAAGGCGGCCGAGCTCACGTACGGGCGCATCCCGCAGCTCGAGCGCGAGATGCGCGAGGCCGAGCAGCGGCTCGCCAGCGCCGACGGCCGGCCGCAGTTCCTGAAGGAGGAGGTCAGCGAGGACGACATCGCCGAGGTGGTCGCGCGCTGGACGGGGATCCCGGTGTCGCGGATGATGGAGAGCGAGCGCGAGCGGCTCACGAAGCTCGACCAGGAGCTGGCGCGCCGCGTGATCGGCCAGCAGGAGGCGGTGCACGCCGTGGCGAACGCGGTGCGCCGCTCGCGCGCCGGCCTGCAGGACCCGAACCGTCCGATCGGCTCCTTCATCTTCCTCGGCCCCACGGGGGTCGGGAAGACGGAGACGGCGCGCGCGCTGGCCGAGTTCCTGTTCGACGACGAGCACGCGATGGTGCGCATCGACATGTCGGAGTACATGGAGAAGCACGCCGTGGCGCGGCTCATCGGCGCGCCGCCGGGCTACGTCGGCTTCGAGGAGGGGGGGCAGCTCACGGAGGCCGTCCGGCGCCGCCCGTACTCGGTCATCCTGTTCGACGAGATCGAGAAGGCGCACCCCGACGTCTTCAACATCCTGCTCCAGATCCTCGACGACGGACGGCTCACCGACTCGCAGGGGCGGACGGTGGACTTCCGGAACAGCGTCGTGATCATGACGTCGAACATCGGGAGCCAGTTCATCCTCGAGCACGGCACCGGCGACTGGGCGCTGGTCGAGACGCAGGTGACGCAGGCGCTCCGGCAGCACTTCCGCCCGGAGTTCCTGAACCGGGTGGACGACACGATCATCTTCCGCCCGCTCGGCGAGGAGGAGCTCGGGCACATCATCGAGCTGCAGCTCGCGAAGCTCGAGCGGCTGCTCGCCGACCGGAAGCTGACGATGGAGATCAGCCCCGAGGCGAAGCGCGTGATCGCGACCGAGGGCTACGATCCGGCGTTCGGAGCGCGGCCGCTCAAGCGGGCGGTCCAGCGCCTGCTCCAGAACCCGCTCGCGATGGCGGTGCTGGAGGGGCGGTTCGGCGAGGGGGACCGGATCGTCGTCGGCGCCACGCCGGCCGGCCAGCTCACCTTCGACCGGGCGGGGGCGCGGCAGCCGGCGGGGGTCGGCTGACGCGGGACGGGAGGGTGACGGCGGCGCGCCGCCGTTGCCGCCGCCGCCCTCGCGCGGTTAACTCTCCGCCATGACGACGCTGGATGTCAGCGCCACCGGCGCCGCCGGCGGCGCCGGTGGCGCGCCCGACGCCGAGTGGATGCGCGTCGCGCTCCGCGGGGCGGCGAGCGCCGTGGAGGGTGGGGACGTGCCGGTGGGCGCGGTGATCGTGCGCGACGGCCGACTCCTGGCCACGGGGGCGAATCGCACCGTGCGCGATCAGGACCCGACCGCGCACGCGGAGTGCCTGGCGGTGCGCGCGGCGGCCGCCGCGCTGGGCTCCTGGCGGCTCGCCGGCTGCACGCTCTACGTCACCCTCGAGCCGTGCGCGATGTGCGCCGGGGCGCTCGTGCTGGCGCGCGTCGACCGCGTGGTGTTCGGCGCGTGGGACGACAAGGCGGGCATGGCCGGCTCGGTCGGGGACCTGCTCCGCCACCCGCGGCTGAATCACCGGCCGGCGGTGCGCGGCGGCGTGCTCGCCGAGGAGTGCGGGGAGCTGCTGCGCCGCTTCTTCGTCGAGAGGCGGGCGCAACGCGTTGACATGCCCGAGCCGTCCGGCTAATTTTGACGACTGTTGGAAAGTCGCAGGACAGGTGGCCGAGTGGTTGAAGGCACCGGTCTCGAAAACCGGCATACCGGCAACGGTATCGTGAGTTCGAATCTCACCCTGTCCGCTCTACCTCGCCTAGTGATTAGCCATCAGTGGTTCCACTGAGCGCTAATCACTAGTCGTTTCCACAGTGGTCTGGACGGGTGGCCGAGTGGTTTAAGGCGCACGCCTGGAAAGTGTGTGTACGTGAAAGCGTACCGTGGGTTCGAATCCCACCCCGTCCGTGCAGGTCCGATGCACGCCAGACGCCCCGCAGCGCGGTCGACCGCGCTGCGGGGCGTCTGGCGTGCGTCTGCACCGCGCGCCGCTCCTCGGCGCGCGCCCTCAGCGCTCGCCCTCAGCGCTCGCGCATCGCGGCGCGCAGCAGCGCGTCCGAGGCGTCCGCCGTGCGGGCCGCCGAGGCGCGCTCGAGGCGGCGGGTGATCGCGGTGCGCTGCTCTGCAGTCATGAGGGGGGAGGCCGCGAGCTTCTCGGCGCGCGCGCCCAGCGCTTCCGCATCGGCGCCCTGCCGGCGGGCGCGCGCGACGAGTCCGGCGTCGATCAGGGCGTTGGCGCTCGCGGCGACGTCGCCGCGCGTCTCCGAGCGGTCGGCGGACTCTTCCAGCGCGCGCTGCGCCGCGTCGAGGTCCCCCGCGAAGTAGAGCAGGTTGCCGGCGAGCGACAGACAGGCTGGAGCCTGCGCGTCGGCGGCCGTGCGCAGGTACGCCGAGTGGAGGTGCATGTCGGCGACCTTGCGATAGTGGCGTGGGTCGGTGTTCGCGGCGACGGCGGCCTCGTGGAGCGCGTTCGCCTTCGCGGCCTGCCGGCCGACGACGTGCACCGGGTCGAGCTGGTGCTGGGCGCGGGCCGGGGCGGCCGCGCCGACGGTAGCGAGGGCGGCCGCAAGGGTGACGCCGCTGAGCGAGTGTCGAGGGGGGAAGCTGTACATCGCGCGAACCTCTGCAAGAGTTTCTCGGCCGCGTTCCTCGAGCCGTCGTCGGCGCCGCTGCCGCGCTTGTCACCCACCGGGACGGTGCGTAGGCTTGGACTAATGTCGCAGCCGTGCGTGATGCCGCCGTTACGAGGGCGTCACCGCGGCGTCATCGCTTCTCTCGTCGCGGAGTTGCGCCTTGATCCGCTTCCGGACGCTCGGCGCCGTCGATCTGAGTCGGACCGGTGAGCACAGCTTCGCCGAGGTGCTGGCGCACACGAAGCGGCTGGCGCTGCTCGCCTACCTCGCCGCGGCGCTTCCTCGGGGCTTCCACCGCCGGGACAAGCTGATGGCCCTCTTCTGGCCCGAGCTCGACGCGGCCCACGCGCGCGGCGCCCTTCGTCAGGCGCTCCACACGCTGCGCGGCGGCCTGGGAGCCGACGTCATCGTGACGCGCGGCAGCGACGAGGTCGCGCTCGACCCCGCGCGCTGCTCGTCCGACGCCGTCGCCTTCGAGGAGGCGGTCCGCGAGCGCGACTTCGACGCCGCCGCGCTCGCGCTGTACCGCGGCGACTTTCTCGACGGCTTCTACGTGCCGCAGGCGTCGGGGTTCGAGCGGTGGCTCGACCACCGCCGGGGGGAGCTCGGCCACGCCTACGAGCGGGCGCTCGAGTGGCTCGCCGAGCGGCACGCGGCGCACGACAGGTTCGGCGAGGCCGTGGAGTGCTGGCGCCGGCTCGCCGAGCGCGAGCCGCTCAACGCGCGCATCGCCGTTCGCCTCATGGAAGCGCTCGAAGCCGACGGCGACCCCGCGGGGGCGCTGCAGCACGCGCGCTTTCACTCGGCGCTGCTCGCGGCGGAGCTGGGGGCGCCCCCCGATCCGGCGGTGCTCCGCGTCGCGGCGCGCCTGCGCGGCGCCGGCCCGTAAGCGCGTTCGGCGGTCCGGTGGCGCGGGTCCGGCCCGGGCGGCGCCCGGCTTCTCTTTGCGCCGCCGGTCCGGCATATTGGCGCGCATGGCATCGAACCATACCACCGTCCTCGACGCCCGCGCCGTCGACCGGACGCTCAAGCGGATGGCCGACGAGATCCTCGAGCACAACGACGGGACCGAGGGGCTCGTGATCGTCGGGATCCAGCGGCGCGGCGTGCAGCTCGCGGCGCGGATCGCCGCCACGATCCGGGAGCGCGAGGGGGTGGACGTCCCCCGCGGCGCGCTCGACATCACGCTCTACCGCGACGACCTGCAGACGGTCGGCCCGCGCCCCGTCGTGGGCCCCACCGACCTGCCCTGGGAGCTCGACGGGATGTGCGTGGTGATCGTGGACGACGTGCTCTACACGGGGCGGACGGTGCGGGCGGCGCTCGACGAGCTCGCCGACTTCGGCCGGCCGGCGCGGATCGCGCTGGCGGTGCTCGTCGACCGCGGCGGGCGCGAGCTGCCGATCCACGCCGACGTCGTCGGCAAGAAGGTCGACGTGGCCCCCGACCAGCGCGTGGACGTGCTGGTCGAGGAGCTCGACGGGCGCGACGCGGTGATCGTCGTTCCGGCCGGCAAGGGCGAGGCATGACGAGCGCGCTCGGCAAGGACCTGCTCGCCCTCGAGCCGCTGAGCGGCGAGCAGATCCGACTCGTCCTCGACACCGCCGAGCCGTTCAAGGAGATCAGCGAGCGCGCGATCAAGAAGGTCCCGACGCTGCGCGGCTCGACCGTCGTCAACCTGTTCTTCGAGGCGTCGACGCGGACGCGGATCTCGTTCGAGTTCGCCGAGAAGCGCCTCTCGGCCGACACCGTGAACGTCGCGGCGTCGGGGTCGAGCGTGTCGAAGGGGGAGACGCTGGTCGACACGGCGCGGAACCTCGAGGCGATGCGGATCGACATGGTGGTCGTCCGCCACGGCTCGTCCGGCGCGGCGCAGTTCCTGGCCGAGCGGATCGAGTCGAACGTCATCAACGCCGGCGACGGCACCCACGAGCACCCCACGCAGGGGCTGCTCGACCTGCTGACACTGCGCGACCACTTCGAGCGGCTCGAGGGGCTCAAGGTGTGCATCTGCGGCGACGTGCTGCACTCGCGCGTCGCGCGCTCGAACATCTGGGGGCTACAGAAGATGGGGGCGCGGGTCGCCGTCTGCGGGCCGCGCTCCCTCCTCCCGAACGCGATCGACGAGCTCGGCGTCGAGGTGTTCACCCGCATCGAGCAGGCGATCGAGTGGGCCGACGCGCTCAACATCCTGCGCCTCCAGCTCGAGCGGATGCAGGCCGGCTACATCCCGTCGCTGCGCGAGTACAACCGCGTCTTCGGCGTCACGCGCGAGCGGCTCGAGCGCGCGCCGCGCGACGTCCTCATCCTCCACCCCGGCCCGATGAACCGCGGCGTCGAGATCGACTCCGACGTCGCCGACGGCCCCCACAGCGTGATCCTCGACCAGGTGACGAACGGCGTGGCAGTGCGAATGGCGGTGCTCTACCTCCTCGCGGGCGGGCGCCCCGAGTTGGCCGAGGCGGCGAAGAAGGGGGGGGAGCGCTGATGGCGACGCGACCGATCCTGCTCGCCGGCGGCCGCGTCCTCGACCCCTCGCAGCGGCTCGACGCGACCGGGGACGTGCTGCTCGTCGACGGCCGCGTCGAGCGGGCGGCGGCCGGCGGCGTCTCGGCGCCGGACGGCGCGGAGGTGATCGACTGCGCGGGACTCGTCGTCTCGCCCGGCTTCATCGACATCCACTGCCACCTGCGGGAGCCCGGGCGCGAGGACGTCGAGACGATCGCCTCCGGTGCGCGCGCGGCGGCGGCGGGGGGCTTCACCGCCGTCTGCGCGATGCCGAACACCGACCCGGTCACCGACAACCAGGCGGCGGTCGGCTTCATCATCCGCCAGGCGCAGCGCGCGGCTTCGGCGCGCGTCTACCCGATCGGCGCGATCTCCGTGGGCCAGAAGGGGGAGGCGCTGGCCGAGTTCGGCGAGATGGTGGCGGCCGGCGCGGTCGCGGTGAGCGACGACGGGAAGCCAGTGGTCTCGGCGCAGCTCATGCGCACGGCGCTCGAGTACGCGCGGACGTTCGGCATCCCGGTCGCCGATCACTGCGAGGAGCCGACGCTCGCGCGCGGCGGGGCGATGAACGAGGGGCTCGTCTCGGCGCGCCTGGGCCTCAAGGGGATCCCGAGCGAGGCCGAGGAGATCATGGCGATCCGCGACATCCTCCTCGCCCGCCGCACCGGCGGGCACGTCCACCTCTGCCACATGAGCACGCGGGGGTCGGTGGAGCTCATCCGGTGGGGGAAGGATCGGGGGATCGACGTGACCGCCGAGGTGTGCCCGCATCACCTCGCGCTCACGGAGGACGCCGTCGAAGGGTACGACACCAACGCGAAGATGAATCCCCCGCTGCGCACGGCGGCGGACGTCGAGGCGCTGCGCGAGGGGGTGCGCGACGGGACGATCGACGTCGTCGCGACGGACCACGCGCCGCACCACTACGACGAGAAGGAGCGCGAGTTCGCCGACGCGCCGAACGGGATCGTGGGGCTCGAGACGGCGCTCGCCGTCCTCGTCACCTCGCTCGTGAAGCCCGGCATCCTCGACTACGCGGCGCTCGTCGAGAGGATGGCGGTCGCGCCGGCGCGCGTCTTCAAGCTGCCCGGCGGCACGCTGCGTCGCGGCGCGCCCGCGGACGTCACCGTGTTCGACCCGACGCGCGAGTGGACGGTGGACCCGGCGCGCTTCGTGTCGAAGGGGCGCAACTCGCCCTGGGCGGGGCAGCGGCTCACCGGCCGGGTGCTGTACACCGTCGTCGACGGCCGCGTCGTTCACCGCACCGCCGCCGCCGCCGCGACCGCCGCGACCGCGGTCGCGGCCGGCGCTGGCGCTGGCGCGCCCTGAGCGGCCTGCCCGGCCGCACCGGCTCCCGATCGTTCGCCGCCGACTTGACGGAGCGCGGCCCCGCGCGCCATATGACGCGGGGCCGCGCTCCGTCCGGCCCGAGCCCCGTCACCCCGCGATCCAGATCATGCGTCCGCGTCATCTCGCCGCCGCCGTCGTCGGCGTGCTGCTCGTCGCCGGCGCCGCCACCGCGGCCCCCGCGCAAGTCAGGAAACCCGCCCCCGCCAGGCCCGCGCCCCGCGCGCCGGCGGCGGGCAAGCCTGCCCCCCGCGATAGCTCCGCACCCGCGCCGTCGGCCGCCGCGCCGACCGTGACCGGCGTCGTGTACGACAGCCTCGCCGGCGCGCCGCTCGCCGGCGCGGCGGTGCAGCTCGTGCGCGACGATTCGAGCCGCGCGGGCGGCTACTCGGCCATCACCGACTCGGCCGGCCACTACGCGATCACCGGCATGCGCCCGGGACGATACCTCGCGGGCTTCTTCCACCCGGTGCTCGACTCGCTGGAGATCGAGGCGCCGTTGCAGCGCGTGGAGGTGGGGGGGGAGCCCGTGACGACGCTCGACCTGGCGGTGCCCTCGCCGGCCCAGCTGCACGCGGCTTTCTGTAGCGAGCTGCCCCGCGGCGACACGAGCGCCACGCTGGTCGGGTGGGTCCGCGACGCCGACCGCGGCGACGGCGTGGGCGAGAGCCGGATCGTGCTCACCTGGAGCGAGCTGCGCGTGGACGAGGGAGGGGTGCGCGTGCTGAAGCGCCGCGTGCCGGCGCGGCCCCGCCCCAGCGGCTTCTACATCGTCTGCGGGCTGCCGAGCGACATCGCGCTCGACGCCGACGCCGACGCGCCGGGCGGGCGGCGGAGCGGGATCGTCGACCTCAACCTGCGCGCCGGGGAGATGCGGCGGCTCGACTTCGCCCTCGCCGACTCGACGTCGGCGGTGGCGGCGCCGACGGACTCGGCGGGCGAGCGGAAGCTGCGCGGGTCGGCGCGTGTGGCGGGAACGGTGCGCGACGCCGGTGGGCGCCCCGTCGTGCGCGCCAACGTCGGCGTCCGCGGCGCCGCCGTGACGACGGTGACCTCCGAGACGGGGACGTTCGCGCTCGGCGGGCTCCCCGCCGGGACGCGGGCGCTCGAAGTGCGTGCGATCGGCTACGAGCCGGCGAGCGTCCCGGTGACGCTGCGGAGCGGCGCGAGCGCCGCCGCCCGCGTGACGCTCCAGCGACGGGCCGACGTGCTCGCGCCGGTCACGGTGCTCGGGAAGGAGAGCCGGCGGACGCGCGACATCACCGGCTTCCTCGAGCGGAGCCGGACCGGGATGGGGAAGTATCTCACCGCCGAGGACATCGAGAAGCGGAACCCCATCCAGCTCACCGACGCGTTGCGGATGACGAGCGGCATCCAGGTCCGACCCAACGGGTTCGGCTACAGCATCCAGGGGCGCGGCGGCTGCTCGCCGAGCGTCTTCATCGACGGGCTGCCGGTGTACGACGGGGCCCGGGACATCGACGAGCTGGTGCGGCCGAGCGAGGTGGCGGGGATCGAGGTGTACAGCGGCTCGGGATCGGTGCCGGGGCAGTTCGCGACGCAGAGCAACGGCTGCGGCACGGTGCTGATCTGGACGAAGCGGTGAGGGGGCGCGGCGGGGGGGCCCCCCCACCGGGACGCTACGCCCGGAGCGGGCGGGCGGCGTCACCGTTCCATCGCGCCCGGTGCCGGTCTCGCGCGCGGGGCAGGGAGGCGTGACCTCCGAGGCGGGGCTCAGGCGCGAGGTGGTGCGTGTGTGCGCGCGGCTCTACGAGCGCGGGCTCATCGCCGGCCAGGACGGCAACGTCTCGGTGCGACTGGGTGCCGACCGGCTGCTCGTGACGCCGGCGGGGCTCTCGAAGGTGGACGTGACCCCGGAGTCGCTCGTCGTGCTGACGCTCGACGGGAGGCGGGTGGAGGGAACGCTCGAGCCGTCGTCGGAGGTGGGGATGCACCTGCGGATCTACGAGCGGCGGCGGGACGTGTGCGCGGTGGTCCACGCGCATCCCCCCGTGGCGACCGGATTCGCGCTGGCGGGTGAGGACTTCCTGACCGGAGTGCTGCCGGAGATTATTTATCAGATGGGCGGCGTGCCGCTCGTGCCGTACGCGATGCCTGGGACCCCCGCGGTCGCCGAGGCGTTCGAGCCGTACGTGGCGCGACACGACGCCTTTCTCATGGCGAGCCACGGCGCGACCACGGTCGGGCCGACGCTCGTCGTTGCGCACCAACGCATGGAAAGTCTTGAACATGCGGCGCGAATCATTCTGACCGCCCGGACGCTCGGGCGGGTGAACGCGTTGACCCCTGACCAGGTCGACGCGCTGACCGCCGCGCGCGCCGCGAGCCTGGCCGGCTCGCGACCGCCGGCCTAGCCGAGTATGGCCTCGCCGTCCCGAGTGGCGGTGGGGGGAGGAGTGCATGACGAGCCCGACGACGGACGCGAACCCCATGGATGCCATCACTGCCCTGCTCGCGGAGCGCCAGCGCTACGAGAGCTGGATCGCGACGCTCGAGACGCGCCGCGACGCGACACCGCCACACGTGTACGCCCGGGTGCGCGCGGACTACGAGAAGCGGCTGACCGCGGTCATGGAGCAGCTCGCCGGCCGCTCGTCGGAGCTCGAGTCGACGGTGAGCCGGCTCACGTCGAAGGTGGCGACGCTGCGCGAGGAGGAGACCGCGCGGCGCGACGAGCGGGCCGAGGCCGAGCTTCGGGCCGCCGTCGGGGAGTTCACGCCCGAGCAGTGGGCGGACATCAGCCAGAAGAGCAGCGAGGAGCTCTCGCGCATCGAGACGATGCGGGCGGAGGTGGACGGCGAGCTGACGCAGGTGCAGGAGCTGCTCGTCCAGGCGACGAAGAAGTCGGACGCGCTGACGCCTCCCGAGTCGGCGCTCGCCGTGACCGAACCGGCGGCGCCAGCCGCGCCGGCACCGAAGGCCGCGCCGCCGTCGTTCCCGCCGCCGTCGTTCGCCGCCCCGCGTGCGGCGGCGCCACCCCCGCCGCCGGCAGCAGCAGCTGCCGCGCCCGTCCCGGCCCCGGGAGGCTCGGGTCCCGGCGACTTCGACGAGCTGGCGTTTCTCAAGTCGGTGGTCGATTCGCGTGACGGCGCCCGCCCGCCGGCGGCGCCGGCGGGGCCCGCGCGTCCGCCCGCAGGCTCGGCCCCGGCCGAGGGGACACGGTCGCTGGCCGACGAGCTGGGCGCGATGATGGCGGCCGACCTCGAGAGCGCCGCGCAGAGCGCCCCGCGTCCGGCGGCGCCCGCGGCGGCGCCGCGCCGCCCGACCCAGCCGTCGATCCCCTCGACCCCGCTCGCCCCCACCGAGTACCCGCCGGTGGAGGACCGGCGTCGCCTGAGCAACTCGGTGCCGGCGTTCCTCAAGGACGTGCCGTCGGAGCAGGTGAAGACGCTCAAGTGCCAGGAGTGCGGGACGATGAACTATCCGACCGAGTGGTACTGCGAGCGCTGCGGCGGCGAGCTCGCCGCGATGTGACGGCGGCCGCGGCGCGGTCGGCCGCGGCGAAACGGCGAGAGGGCCGGCCCCGACTGGGGCCGGCCCTCTCGCCGTTCAGACATCTACTTCTACTTCGGACGTCCACCGCGATCGACCGCGGGCGTGCTCTTTCGTCTTGCTGCGGGGTCGTCACCCGTCGCCGTGGCGCCGGGGTGCGATTCGTCAGAAGGCCTCAGGAGGCCTTCAGGAGGCCTTGGCGGCGCGCTTGGCGAGCTTGCTCTTCTGGCGCGCGGCGGCGTTCTTGTGGATCAGCCCCTTCCGAGCGGCGCGGTCGAGCAGGGATACTGCCTTCGTACGCTCGTCGGCCGACGCGCCCTCGACCCTGGCCTTCTTGAGGGCGGTGCGCAGCGCCGAGCGCTGCGCGCGATTGCGCGCCTGAGCGGCGCGCGACTTCCGCATGTTCTTCTTTGCGGAGGCAATGTTCGGCACGATCAATCTCCAGGAAAATGCATGGTCTCGCGCGGATCGCGAGCCCGGGAAGCTAGGATTGCACGGGGTCGATGTCAAGGCACGACATCGATTTGGCGCATCGGGCGGGTTTGACCTGGGCTGCCGCCGCGGCTAGCTTTCCGGACCTCCCGACCTGGCCGCGCCCGCGTCCGCTCCTCGCCCTTCGGCGGCGCGGCCCGGGGTCGCGCGGCTCGCCGGTCCCTCGCCGAACCGCATCCGTTGGCCCGTCTCGAGACCATCCTCCTCGTCGCGCCGGTCCTGCTCCTCTCCGTGATCGCGCACGAGATCGCCCACGGCTACGCCGCGCTCTCGCAGGGCGACCCGACGGCGAAGCAGCTCGGGCGCCTGACGTGGAACCCGATCAAGCACGTCGATCCGTGGATGACGGTGCTGCTGCCGGCGCTGCTCCTGCTCACCAACGGGCCGGTGCTCGGCGGGGCGAAGCCGGTCCCCGTGAACCCGCGCAACTATCGCAACTACAAGCGCGGCGACATCCTCGTCTCCCTCGCCGGGGTGGCGGCCAACCTGCTGATCGCGATCTGCTGCGCGCTGCTGATGGCGCTCGTCGGCGTCGCCGGCCGCGGGTCGCCGGCGGGCGGCGGGGTGTCGGCCCTCCTGCAGGCGATGCTCTTCTACGGCGTGTGGGTCAACTTGAGCCTGATCCTGTTCAACCTGCTCCCGATCCCCCCGCTCGATGGCTCTCACGTGGTCAAGTACCTGCTGCCGCCGGCCGTGTCGCTGCAATACCAGCGGATCGGCTTCTTCGGCATCGTGATCCTGATCGTCCTGCTCAACACCCGCCTCCTCGGCTGGTGGATGACCCCCGCCATCGCGGTCGCGACGTCGGTCCTCGGCGCATTGCAGCATGCCGGCCTCCTCCTGCCCGGCATCGGCCAGTGGCTGCGGTGACCAGCATGGCCGCCCCCGACCTGACCCGCTTCGCGCCCCCCTCCCCCGAGGCGGGCGACGCCACGCCGGCGCCGTCGTTCGTCGTCGAGCTCGCGCACTATTCCGGGCCGCTCGACCTCCTGCTGGCGCTCATCCGCGACGAGAAGGTCGACATCTACGACATCCCGATCGCGAGGGTCGCCAAGCAGTTCCTGGCGCGCGTCCACTCGCTCGGGCTCGACGAGGCGGCCGACTATCTGGAGATGGCGGCGCGTCTGCTGCGCATCAAGGCGCAGATGCTCCTCCCGCGCCCGGAGAGCGAGGAGCAGTGGGAGGACCCGCGCTCCGAGCTCGTGCGGCGCCTGCTCGAGTACCAGCAGATGCGCGAGGTCGTGGACGTCCTCGAGAAGCTCGGCGAGCAGCGGCGCAACCGGTTCGCGCGCGCCTACCTGCCGCAGCCGAGCGGCCCGTCGGCCGCCGCGGCGCCGCTCGCGCTGTCGCTCTCCGAGCTGCTGGGTGCCGTCGACCGCATCCTGCGCGTGGCCAAGGAGCCGACCGTGCACACGGTCGTGCCGCGGGCGCTCGACGTCGCCGGCGCGATCACGACGGTGCGCGGCGTGCTCGAGCTGCGCGCCCGTGCGCGGTGGAGCGACGTCGTCGCCGCCGACGCCGAGCCCTGGCAGGTGCTCTCGGTGCTGCTCGCGCTGCTCGAGATGGCGAAGCTCGGCGAGTGCCGGCTCGCCCAGCCCCACCCATTCGCTTCCGTGGAGATCACGCGTGACATCGCTGGCGAAGCTGCTTGAGGCCGCGCTCTTCGCGAGCGCACGCCCGATCCCGATCGAGGAGCTCGCCGCGCTCGATCCCGACGCGCCGCGTGGCGCCGTGACCGCGGCGCTCGACGAGATCCGCGAGCACTACGACGTGGACGGCCACGGCGTCGAGCTCGTGGAAGTGGGGGGCGGCTGGCAGATCCTGACGCGCGCCGAGTACACCGAGGCGATCGAGCGCGCGCAGCTCGCGTCGCGCCCGCAGCGGCTGTCGGCGGCGGCGCTCGAGACGCTCGCCATCATCGCCTACCGGCAGCCGATCGGGCGCGCCGAGATCGAGGAGATCCGCGGCGTCGCCGTCGGCTCGATCCTCAAGTCGCTCCACGAGCGCGGGCTGATCGACGTCGTGGGGCGCGGCGAGGGGCTCGGACGCCCCCTGCATTACGGGACGACGCCCGTCTTCCTCGAGCAGTTCGCGCTCCGCCACCTCGAGGAGCTGCCGCGCGCCGACGAGCTGGCGATCGCGCTGCGCGTGGAGCCGAAACCGCTATGAAGGGGCGCGGATCGGGCGCGCGGGGCGGTGGGCGCGGCGACGACCGGCGCGGAGTGCGGAGCGAGGGGCGCGGCGCGCCAGCTCGCGGGCCGGGCGCCGGGCGCCGGGACGACCAACGGTCGGGGGGGGGCGATCGGGAGCGCGGCGGACGGGGCCGCGGAGATCCCGAGCGCGGGTCGGGGCGGGGCGGTCCCGCCCCGGCCTCCCGCGGCGCGCGCTCCGCGTCCCGCGCGGACGCCCCCCGCCGCGACGCCCCGCGGGGGGAGGCCCCGCGCCGCGAGGCCCCACGCCGGGACGCGCCGCGCCCTCCGAAGACGACCGGTGCCGGCGAGCCGATGCGCATCCAGCGCGCGCTCGCCCGCGCCGGCGTCGCCTCGCGCCGCCACGCCGAGGAGCTGGTGGCGGCGGGTCGCGTGACGGTGAACGGCGAGGTGGCGCGCACCGGCCAGGTGGTGGACCCGGAGCGCGACGCGATCGCGGTCGACGGGAGCGTCGTGGGCGCGCCCGCCGAGCGCGCGACCTGGATCGTCCTTCACAAGCCGGCCGGGGTGCTGACCACGCGCGCCGACCCGGCCGGGCGTCCGACGGTCTTCTCGCTCGTCCCGGAGACGCCGGGACTCACGTACGTCGGACGCCTGGACTACATGACCGAGGGCGTCCTCCTGCTCACGACCGATGGCGCGGCGGCGCACGCGCTGACGCACCCGAGCCGGGAGGTCGAGCGCACCTACATCGCGACGGTGCGCGGCGACGCCCCGGGCGCGGTGCGGCAGGCGCGGCGCGGCGTCGAGCTCGAGGACGGTCTGGTCGTGCCGCGGGACGTCGACGCCGCGCCGCTGGGCAAGGGGCGCTGGGAGCTCCTCGTCACGATCGCCGAGGGGCGGACGCGCGAGATCCGCCGCCTCTGCGAGGCGCTGGGGCTCGACGTCGAGCGCCTCGTGCGCACCCGCTTCGGCCCGGTGCAGCTCGGCTCGCTGCCGGCGGGGAAGACGCGCGCGCTGACGGCGAAGGAGCAGCGGGAGATCGTGGAGCTGGCGCGGCGGGGGTGAGCGCCGCCGGGCGCGGCCGGGTGTCCGCTGCCGGCGGACCGCCGGGCGCGGGGGGCCCCCCGCCGGGAAGGTAGCACGAGGCGCGCGCCGGACTCGCGCCGAATCCATGCGACCCGTTCCCGAACACCAGCGCCATGCTGCGTGTACGGGAGGAGTCGCCCTCTGCCGGCCGGCCCCGAACTTGAAACGCCCGGGCTCGCCGCGGTTACTTATGAACCGAACCACTCAACGGAGCTGATCGCGTGGCAACACAGGTCTCGCCGGCCGCCGACACGGCCCTCGTGCAGAACGTCCTCCGCCAGGTCGGACGGCGCGTCGTGGGGCAGGAATACATGATCGAGCGGCTGCTCATCTCGCTGCTCACGGGCGGCCACGTCCTCCTCGAGGGGGTGCCTGGCCTGGCGAAGACGCTGACGGTCCGGACGCTCGCCGAGACCATCGACACGACGTTCCAGCGCATCCAGTTCACCCCCGACCTGCTCCCCGCCGACGTCCTCGGCACGCAGGTCTACGACCAGTCGAACGGGCAGTTCTCGGTCAAGAGGGGGCCGATCTTCGCCAACATCATTCTCGCCGACGAGATCAACCGCGCCCCCGCGAAGGTGCAGGCGGCGCTGCTCGAGGCGATGCAGGAGAAGCAGGTGACGATCGGCGGGACGACGTTCAAGCTCGAGGAGCCGTTCCTCGTGCTGGCGACGCAGAACCCGATCGAGCAGGAAGGCACCTACCCGCTCCCCGAGGCCCAGGTCGACCGCTTCATGCTCAAGCTGCGGGTGGGCTACCCGACGCGTGAGGAGGAGAAGGAGATCATGCGCCGGATGGCCGGCGGGGAGGCGATCCCGGTGCAGCACGTGGCGCGTCCGGAGGCGATCATGGAGGCGCGGCGGCACATCGCCGAGCTGTACATGGACGAGCGCATCGTCGACTACATCGTCGAGATCGTGCACGCGACGCGCTCGCCGGCCGACGCGGGGCTCAAGGACCTGGTGCCGCTGATCGAGTTCGGCGCCAGCCCGCGCGCCACGATCGCGCTCGCCCAGGCGTCGCGCGCCCACGCCTTCCTCCGCGGGCGCTCCTTCGTGACGCCGGACGACGTGAAGGCGATCGCCCCCGACGTCCTCCGCCACCGCGTCGTGACGACCTACGAGGCCGAGGCCGAGGAGGTCACGGGCGACACGATCGTGCAGCGGGTACTGTCCAAGATCGAGAGCCCGTGATGGCGTTCTGGCGGAGGCGCGTGCGGCGGGCCGCCGCGGGGGCTGATGGGGGAGCGGGGCGGCGGGGGGAGCGCGGCGAGCCCCGGGCGCCCGCGCCCACGCCGGCGCCGCGCGGGCGCTCCTTCACCCCCATCGCCCGCACCGGCCGCGCCGCGGCGCTTCGCGAGACGCCGTCGGGCGCCGCCACGTCGCCCGACGGCGCGGCGCCCGACCCGCAGCAGCGGCGCGTCGTCGGCGTCCCGCCCGAGGTGCTCCGCCAGGTCAAGCTGATCGAGCTGCGCACGCGCGGGCTCGTCAACTCGCTCTTCACGGGGGAGTACCGCTCCGTGTTCAAGGGGCAGGGGATGGAGTTCGCGGAGGTGCGCGAGTACCAGCCGGGCGACGAGGTGCGCTCCATCGACTGGAACGTGACCGCGCGCATGCGGCGCCCGTTCGTGAAGCGCTACATCGAGGAGCGCGAGCTGACGGTGATGCTCGCCGTCGACCTCTCCGGCTCCGAGCGCTTCGGCACGGTGCGCCGCTTCAAGAGCGAGGTCGCCACCGAGCTCGGCGCGGTGCTGGCGATGTCCGCCGTGCGCAACAACGACCGCGTCGGGATCCTGCTCTTCACCGACCGCGTCGAACACGTGGTGCCGCCGCGCAAGGGGCGACGCCACGCGCTGCGCGTCATCCGCGACCTGCTCGTCCACGAGCCCGCCGGGTCGGGCACGGACATCCCGGGCGCGCTCGAGTACCTGGGCAAGATGCTCCGCCATCACACGATCGTCTTCATCATCTCCGACTTCCAGGACGAGGGGATCGAGCGCCCGCTGCGCGTCCTCGCGCAGCAGCACGACGTCGTCGCGGTCACGGTCGAGGACCCGAGCGAGCGCGACCTGCCGAACGTCGGCCTGGCGCGCTTCAGCGACCCGGAGACGGGGGAGACGGTGGACGTGGACACGAGCGACGCGAAGGTGCGCGCGCGCTACGCCGAGGGGGTCGCCGCCGAGCACGCGGCGCGCCGGCAGCTCCTCCGTCGGCTCGCGATCGACGAGATCGCGGTGCGCACGGACCAGCCGTACATCGAGCCGCTGCTCAAGTTCTTCCGCTCGCGCGAGACGCGCACCCGCCGCTGATGCGACCGCTCGTGCCTGCATTCCACCGCCGCGCGGGCCGCCGCGCGCCGCTGCTCGCCGCGGCGCTCGCCGCGCTCGCGCCGCTCGCCGTCACGGCCCCCGCCCACGCCCAGGGCGGCGGCGCGCCCGAGGTGCAGATGGGGCTCGCGGTGCAGCCGGAGACGGTCACGGTCGGGCAGCCGTTCGTGGTGCGGCTCCGCGTCCACGCGCCGCCGGGCGCGACGATCGCCTTCCCGGCGGCGCCGGATTCGGCCGCGGCTGTCGAGGCGCTCGACCCGCGGCAGGTCCAGCCCAACACGAACCCGACCGGGGTGGACCAGACGGCGAGCTACCGCCTCGCGGCCTGGGACGTCGGCGACCAGCCGCTCCGCCTCGGCGAGGTCGTCGTGCGCGTCGGCGCGGCGGAGCGGCGGCTGCCGCTCGGCGCGGCGAAGGTCTTCGTCGCCAGCGTGCTGCCCGCGGACAGCGCGCAGCGGGTGCCGAAGCCGCCGCGCGCGATCTTCGAGGCGGCGCCCCCCTGGTGGTGGCCGTGGCTGCCGATCCTGCTCGCGGTCGCGCTGCTGCTCCTCCTGCTCTGGTGGTGGTGGCGCAGGCGCCGCCGCAACCGCCCCGCGGCGCCCGAGCCGAGCGCGATCGAGTACGCCGAGCGGGAGTTCGCGCGCGTCGAGGCGCTGGGGCTGCTCGACGCCGGGGAGCGCGGGCGCTTCGTCGCGCTCATGGTGGACGTGCTGCGCGACTACCTCGCGCGCCGGCTGCCGGCGGCCGACGTCTCGCTCACGAGCACCGAGCTGCTCGGCGCCCTGCGCATCGGCCCGTCCCGGCGCACGGTGCCGCTCGACCGGCTCGCGCCGCTGCTCGCCGAGGCCGACCTGATCAAGTTCGCGCGCCGGCCGGTCGCCCGGGACCGCGCCGAGGCGCTGGGCGGCGAGGCGCGGGCGATCGTCCGGGACGTCGAGCGCGCGCGCGCCGCCGAGGAGGCCGCGCTGGCGGCGGCCGAGGCGGCGGCGGCCGCGGCGCGCGAGGTCGAGCGCCGGGAGAGCGCCGCATGAGCGCGCTCGCCCCGCTCCAAGTCGGCCCGATGGAGCTCGTCTGGCCGCTCGCCCTCCTGCTCCTCCTCGCGCTTCCGGCGTGGTGGATCTGGCGGCGCCGGCGCCGGCCCCCGGCGATCGTCTTCTCGCGCGTCGTGCCGCTCGCCCGCGGGCCGCACGCCGGGCGGGGGATCGCGCGCGCCCTCGTGGTGCTCCGCAATCTCGCGATCGCCGCGCTCGTCGTCGCCCTCGCCCGCCCGCGCTCGGCCGGTCGCGCCGAGCAGGTGAACAGCGAGGGGATCAACATCGTCGTCGCCTTCGACATCTCGAGCTCGATGCTCGCGGAGGACTTCCAGCCGCAGAACCGGCTCGAGGTCGCCAAGGACGTCGTGAAGCGCTTCGTCGCCGCCCGTCAGTCCGACCGCATCGGCGTCGTCGCCTTCTCGGGAGAGGCGCTGACGCAGGTGCCGCTGACCACCGACTACCCCGTGGTGCAGGCGGCGGTGGACAACCTCGCGCCCGGCCAGCTCGAGGACGGCACGGCGATCGGCACCGCGATCGCGACGGCGGCGAACCGGCTCCGCACGGCGCCGGGGCGCTCGCGCGTGATGGTCCTGCTCACCGACGGCGAGAACAACCGCGGCGCGATCGACCCGCGGACCGCGGCGCAGGCGGCGTCGGCGTTCGGGATCAAGATCTACACGATCGGCGTCGGCACCGAGGGGATGGCGCCGGTGCCGGTCGGGCGCGGACTGTTCGGCCTGCGCTACGAGAACCGCCCGGTGCGGATCGACGAGGCGCTGCTGACCGACGTCGCCCGGACGACGAACGGGCGCTATTATCGCGCCCGGGACGCCGCGGCGCTCGAGCGCATCGCCGGGGAGATCGACCGCCTCGAGCGCACGCCGGTGCGGACGCGGACGTACGTGCGCTTCAGCGAGCAGTTCCGCTGGCCGCTCGGCGTCGCGCTCGCCGCGCTGATGGTGGAGCTCGCGCTGCTCGCCTGGAGGGGGCCGCTGCCATGACCGCGCTCACGCAACTCTTCGACCGACCGCTGCTGCTCGTCCTCGCCCTGCTGCTTCCCGCCGTGGGGGGGGCGCTCGTGGTCGCCGGCGCGCGCCGGCGGCGCGTGCGGCTCGCCCGGCTCGGCACTCCGGCGATGATCGCCCGGCTCGCCCCCGCGGCGTCGCTCGCCGCGAGCGGGAGGCTGCGCGCCCTGCTGCTGGGCGGCGCGCTCCTCTTCGCCGGCGTCGCCTTCGCCGGTCCGCGCTGGGGGCTCGAACGCTCGGTGGTGCGCGGCGAAGGAGTGGACGTCGTCCTCGCGCTCGACGCCTCGCTCTCGATGCTCGCCACCGACGAGCGGCCGAGCCGGCTCGAGCGGGTGAAGCAGGAGGTGCGGCGGCTGCGCGCCGACTCGCGCGGCGACCGCTTCGCCCTCGTCGCCTTCGCCGGACGGAGCTACATCCTGTCGCCGCTCACCGTGGACAACGGCGCGCTCGACCTCTTCCTCGACAACCTCGATCCGTCGGTCGTGGGCCAGGCGGGGAGCTCGCTGGCGCGCGCCATCCGGCAGGGGACCGACCTCCTCCTCTCCACCAAGACGGGGAGCGACCGGGCGCTCGTGGTGATGAGCGACGGCGAGGCGTTCGAGCCGCTCGAGGACGTCGTCGCCGCCGCGCAGCGCGCGCGCGAGGGGGGGATCAGCCTCGTGACGGTCGGCTTCGGCACGCCGCAGGGCGCGACGATCCCACTCCACGGCGACGGCGCCGGAACAGTCAAGCGCGACGAGGAGGGGAACGTCGTCGTCACCCGCTACACGCCGGACCTGCTGCGCGCCGCGGCGCAGGCGGCGAACGGCACCTTCATCGACGCCGGCGCGGCGGACAAGGCGACGAGGATCCGCCGCGCGCTGCAGCAGCTCCGCGGACAGTCGCGGGCGGTCGAGGCGGGGACGGACCGCACGCCGCGCTTCCAGCTCTTCCTCATCCCCGCCGTGCTCCTGCTGCTGCTCGACACGCTGCTCGCGGAGCGGCGCGGGCGCCGCCTGCGCGGCCCGGCGGCCGCCGCGACGGCCGACGACGGCGCGGCCGTGACGGAGCGCGCGCCGTCCGCTTCGCCGCCGGCCGCCAGCGGCGCGCGCGGGCCGGCCGCCGCGCTGCTGCTGGCGCTCTCGCTCGCCCTCCCCCGCGCGGCGCGCGCCGACGACGCCACCGACGCGACCAGGGCGTACCGCGCGAAGCAGTACGCGCGCGCCGCTGCGCTCTGGCGCCGCGCCATCGAGAAGGGAGACCGCACGCCGGAGACGCTCTACAACTACGGAACCGCGCTGCTCGCGGCCGACTCGCTCAAGTCGGCCGCCGAGGCGCTGGAGCGCGCGGCCACGGCCTCGAAGGACGCCGAGGTGCGCTACCGCGCCCTGTTCAACCTCGGCCTCTCGCACCTCCGCGTGGGGCTGCGCGACACGACCGAGGCGGGGAAGCCGTCGCTCGACGCGGCGCTCGCCGCGTACAAGAAGGTGCTCCTCGCCCGCGCCGGCGACCGCGACGCGAAGTGGAACTACGAGCTCGCGCTGCGGAAGAAGAAGGAGCAGAGCGGCGGGGGCGGCGGTGGCGGGGGCGGGGGCGGGCAGAGCCCGTCGCCCAAGCCCGACCCGTCGTCGCGGCCGCAGCAGCCGGCGCAACGGCCGCAGGGCGGGCTCGGCGAGCAGCGCGCCGACGAGCTGCTGAACAGCGCGGCGCGCGAGGAGCGCGACGTCCAGGGGAAGAAACAGCAGCAGAGCCGGCCGGAGCCGCCGCCGGGCGGCAAGGACTGGTAGACCGTGCTCACCGCGCTCGTCGTCGCCCAGCTCGCCGTCACGCTGCACGCGCCTGACACGGTCGCGCTGCGCACGCCGGGCACGGTCGTCGTCGAGGCGTCGGCGCCGGGCGCCGAGCTGCCGCGCATCACGGCGCCCACGGGCGCCGCGTTCCAGCTCGTCCTCACCGGCGCGTCGTCGCGCGTCACCGGCACGCTCGGCTCGCGCTGGAACACGGTGGAGCAGCAGTATCAGCTCCTCGCGCGGCGCGTCGGCCCGTTCACGCTGCCGCCGTTCGAGGTGACGACGGTGACCGCGGCCACGCGCACGAAGCCGCACCGCGTGCTCGTACGGCCGGCGAACGCTCTGCTCGGCGCGGTGCCGCCCGTGATCGCCGGCGCCCGGCTCGACGCCGACGACGAGGGGGTGAGCCTGCGCGCGGTGGTCCTCCCCGACACCGTGTACGTCGGACAGCAGACCACGTATCAGGTCGGCGTCTTCCTCGACGACGACGTGCGGCTGCGCCTGCGCCGCAACCCGGAGTTCGTGCCGCCGGAGCCGCGCGGCATGCTCGCCTACGAGCTGCCGTCGCCGCCGGCGTCGCCGCCGGCGCGCGCGGCGGGGGGACGCCGCTTCGAGGCGCACGTCTTCCAGCGCGCCCTCTTCCCGCTCGGCGCCGGCCGCTTCGTCGTGCCGACGGCGCAGCTCGTCTACTCGCTCCCGCTCTCGAGCAGCTTCTTCAGCCGCGAGGAGAGCCACACCGTACGCTCCGACAGCCTCGTCGTCGTCGCCGTCGAGCCCCCCGCCACCGGCCGGCCGGCGGACTGGGCGGGCGCCGTCGGCGACCTCTCGGTGGACGCGAGGCTCGACTCGAGCACCGGGCGCGCCGGCGACCCGATCGTCGTCACCGTGCGCGTCCAGGGGCGCGGGAACGTCAAGCTCCTGCCGCGGCCGTCGCTCACGGTGCCGTGGGGGACGGCGGTGCCCTCGGAGGAGCGCGTCGAGCTCGACACGCAGTCGGTGGTCGTGCGCGGCGTCAAGGAGTTCGACTGGCTGGTCACGCCACGCCAGGCGGGTACGCTCGAGCTGCCGCGAGTCCGTTACCCCTACTTCAACCCGTACACCGAGCGCTACGAGATCGCGGTGACTCCGCCGCGGCCGGTCACCGTATCGCCCGGCGCCCTCGCCGCGCTCGACTCGGCGCGCGCCGCCACGCCACCTCCACTCCCGCTCCGGCCCGCGCTGCGCGCCCCGGTCGGGCCGCCCGCGCACGAGCGGCCGGCGTTCTGGGCGGTGGCGCTGCTGGCGCCGCTCCCCGCCGCCGCGGCCGGCTTCGCGCGCCGTCCGCGCCGCCGCCGCGCGCCTCCATCGCCGCGCGACGTGCTCCGGTCGCTCGCCCGCCGTCCCGGTCCGGTGGACGCGGCGCGCCTCCGCCGCGCCTACGCGGGCGCGCTCGCGACGCGCCTCCATCTCACGCCCGGCGCCATCACGACCACGCGCGGCGCGCTCGCCCGGGCGCTCCGCCGCTCTGGAACGACGTCCGAGACCGCGGCGCAGGCCGAAGCGCTGCTGGTCGCGCTCGACCGCGCCGCCTACTCGCCCGGCACGCCGCCCCCCGCCGGCGCGGCGGCCTCGGCGCTCGACCTCTACGCGCGCGTGGACGCCGAGGCGCGCTCGCGCCTCGCGCTCGCGGCGCGCCGCCTCGCGCCGGCCGTCGTGCTGGCCGCGACGCTCGGCGGCGCGCTCGCCGGCTCCACCACGGCGATCGCCGCCGCCCTCGACGCTGACGCGCCGGCGCCCGCCGAGCGCTTCGCGGCCGGCCGCGCCGCCTACGACGACCGCCGCTTCGCGGACGCCGCGCGCATCTTCGCCGACGTCGCGCGCGAGCAGCCGCGCGCCGCCGACGCGTGGGCGAACTTCGGGACGGCGTCGTGGGCGGCCGCCGACACCGCCGCGGCCGTCGTCGGGTGGCAGCGCGCCCTCCGGCTCGAGCCGCTCGCCGGCGACGCGCGCGAGCGGCTGGCGCTGGTCGGCCCGAGCCAGCAGGGCGCGATCGCGACGGTGCCGCGCATCCCGCTCGACGCGGCGACGGTCGCCGCGCTCGTCGTCTGGTGCGGTGGCTGGGCGCTGCTCCTCCTCGCGGCGCGCCGGCGGCGCGCGCGCGCGACGCTGAGCGCGTGGGGCGCGGCCGCCCTCGCCACGTCGCTCGCCCTCACCGTCGCCGCCCGCGGCCTCGCCTCGGCCTGCGCCGCGCACGGCCTCGCGGTGGTGGAGGACCGCGGCCCACTCCGCGCCCTCCCGGCCCTCTCGGCCGACCAGGGCGCGGCGCTCGTCCCCGGCGACGTCGCGCGCATCCTCAGCCGCGAAGGCGCCTGGGCGCGCGTGGCGCTGGACGGGGAGCGAGAGGGATGGATCGAGTGGGAGAGGCTGGTGCCGTTGGCGGAGTGACGATGGGAGCGGTGAGTGCGCGGGCGGCGGTGGCGAGCGGTGCGTCTCGGGCTGGCGCGGGACGGCCGCCTCTCCGCCACGAGCCAGCTCGCGATGGCGTTCTGAGTGATGAGTGATGAGTTGTGAGTGACGGGTAGTAGCGCGCCGGGCGCGCACCGCGACCCCGCCGGATCATGGCGTCCCGGAGCAGAGGCTCCCGCCCCGCGCGACGCCGGCGGCCGGGCGCGCCACTCACGACTCACAACTCAGAACTCATCACTCACGACGGCGGCACGCCTCCGTCCAAGCAGTAGGGGCGACCGGCCGAGGGGCGTCCCGGCGCCGTTCCCCCTGCCCGCCGTCTCCCCTTCGCCCCCTCGCCCCGCTTCCCGCTCCCCCCCGCCCCCGATACCTTCCCCCCGTGCCCCGCATCGCCGTCCTCCCGAGCGCCGTCGCCGACCAGATCGCCGCGGGCGAGGTCGTCGAGCGTCCGGCGTCGGTCGTCAAGGAGCTCGTCGAGAACGCGCTCGACGCCGGCGCCGCGTCGGTGGAGGTCGCCGTCGACGACGGCGGACGCGCGGCCATCCGCGTCAGCGACGACGGCTCGGGGATGGGGCGCGACGACGCGCTGCTCGCCCTGGAGCGGCACGCGACGTCGAAGATCCGCACCTCCGCGGACCTCGTCGGCGTGCGGAGCTTCGGCTTCCGCGGCGAGGCGCTCCCCGCCATCTGCTCCGTGTCGCAGCTCGAGCTGGAGACGTCGACGTCGGACGGGGAGGGGACGCGGCTGCGCGCCGCCGGCGGCACGGTGCTCGACGTCGCCGACGCGGCGCGACGCCGCGGCACGACGGTGGCCGTCGCGCGGCTGTTCTACAACGTGCCGGCGCGCCTCAAGTTCCTGCGCAGCGCGCGCTCCGAGTGGCGCGGCATCGCCGACGCGCTCACGACGATCGCGCTCACGCGGCGCGACGTGCGCTTCGCGCTCTCCCACGACGGCCGACTCGCGCTCTCGCTCCCTCCGGCGGCGACGCTGCGCGCCCGCGTCGCCGCCGTGTGGGGGGCCCGCTACGCCGAGGCGCTCCTCGACGTGGACGACGTGAGTGGCACGACCCACGTCGCGGGGCTCGTCGAGCGCCCGTCCGACGTGGGCACGGCGACGCGCCGCGTCTTCCTCTCGGTCAACGGACGCGCCGTGCGCGACGCGGGCATCGTGCGCGCCGCCGAGGCGGCGTACCGCTCGACGATCTCCGCCGGCCTCCGCCCCTCGCTCTTCCTCGACGTCACCGTCCCCGCCGACACGGTGGACGTCAACGTCCACCCGGCCAAGGCCGAGGTGCGCTTCCGCGACCGGTGGCCCGTCGAGCGCGCGGTCGAGCACGCGGTGCGGCGCGCCCTCGGCACGATCGACGCCTCGGCGTCGATCGGCGGGCGGGTGTGGACGATCGGCGCGACGCCCGGCGCGGCGCCGGCGGCGCCGCCGCCCGCGGTGGACGTCGAGGTGCTGCGCGCGCCCCAGGGCCATCCGGGCGCGCTCTTCGCCGCGCCGGCGCTCGCGCCGTCGGCGAACGGCGGGCGCGCCGCGCACGGCGCGGAGTCGCCGGTGGCCGCGCCGGTCGCGGACGCCGACGACACCGGGGCCGACGCGAGCGCCGGCGCGCCCGTGCCCCCCCTCCTCCAGCTCCGGCGCACCTACATCATGTTCGAGCGCGACGAGGGCGTGGTGCTCATCGACCAGCACTCGGCGCACGAGCGCGTGCTCTACGAGGACTTCATGCGCACCCTCGAGAGCGGGGCGGCGCCCTCGCAGCGGCTGCTCTTCCCGCTCACCCTGCACCTCGGACCGGCCGAGGGGGAGGCGTTCGACGCCCACCGCGAGACCTTCGCGCGGCTCGGCTTCGAGATCGAGGGGTTCGGCGGACATACGCTGCTCGTGCACAGCGTCCCCGTCCCGCACCCGCGATTCGACGCCGAGCGTTGCCTGCGCGAGACGCTCGACGCCCTCACCGGGGACCGGGTGGCCGGTACGGCGGCGCGCCACGAGCGTCTCGCGGCGACGGTGGCCTGCAAGGCGGCCATCAAGGCCGGCGACGCGCTCTCGCCCGGCGAGATGCGGGCGCTCTTCGTCGCGCTCGGCCGCACGACGCTCCCCGCCCACGACGTGCACGGCCGCTCGACGATCGTGCAGCTGTCGTGGGACGAGCTCGAGCGCCGCTTCGGCCGGCGCTGACGGCGCCCCCGACCGGCGGCCGCGCGATGCGCCACGCGCCGGCGCACGACGCGCCCCTCCTGGTCATCTGCGGCCCGACGGCCGCCGGCAAGTCGCGCCTCGCCCGCGCCCTCGCCGAGCGCCACGGCGCGGCGATCGTCAGCGCCGACTCGCGCCAGGTGTACCGCGGCTTCGACGTCGGCACGGCCAAGCCGAGCGCCGACGAGAGGGCGCGCGTGCCGCACTACGGCGTGGACGTCGCCGAGCCGACGCAGCGCTACTCCGCGGCCGACTGGGCCGCCGGCGCCGAGGGGTGGGTCGCCGACGCGCGCGCGCGCGGGCGCGTGCCGCTCGTCGTGGGCGGGACGGGATTCTACCTGCGCGCGCTCTTCGCGCCGCTGTTCGTGGCGCCCCCGCTCGACGACGCGCGCCGCGCCGCGCTCGACCGCCTGCTGTCCCCCCTCCCGGTGCCCGAGCTGCGGCGCTGGTGCGAGCGCCTCGACCCGGCGCGCGCGCACCTCGGCCGCACCCAGCTCCTGCGCTCCGTCGAGACGGCGCTCCTCACCGGGCACCGGCTCAGCGACCTGCACGGGACCTCCGCCCGCGCGCCCCGTCACGCCGCCCGCTATCTTGTCGTGGACCCCGGGCCCGTGCTCGCCGAGCGGATCGAGCGGCGCGTAAACGCGATGCTCGACGGGGGCTGGGTGGAGGAGACGCGAGCGCTCGCCGGGTGCCTGCCGGCCGACGCGCCGGCGTGGAGCGCGACCGGCTACGGCGTCGTCCGCCGGCTCGCGGCGGGCGAGCTGTCGCGCGCCGAGGCGGCGCGGATGATCACCCTCGAGACGCGGCAGTACGCGAAGCGGCAGCGAACGTGGTTCCGGCACCAGCTCGCCGGCGCCGACGTGACGCGCGTGAACCCCGACGACCCGGGGAGCGACGCGGCGGCGGACGCGTGGTGGCGGGGGACGGCGAACGGGACGGGAGAGAGGAACGAGGCGTGAGAATCGGGATCACCTGCTATCCGACCTACGGCGGCTCGGGCGCCGTCGCGACCGAGCTCGGGATCGCGCTCGCGGCGCGCGGCCACGAGGTGCACTTCATCACGTACAAGCAGCCGTTCCGCCTACCGTCCTTCCTGCCGCGGATCTACTTCCACGAGGTGGACGTCGGGCGCTACCCCCTCTTCGAGTACCCGCCCTACGACCTCGCGCTCGCCGTGCGCATGCACGAGGTGGTGCTGCACCGGCAGCTCGAGGTGCTCCACTGCCACTACGCCATCCCGCACGCGACGAGCGCCTGGATCGCGCGCCAGATGCTGCACGAGAGCGGGAACGACGTCGGCCTCGTCACGACGCTGCACGGCACGGACATCACGATCGTCGGGCAGGACCCGTCGTACCACCCGATCACCAAGTTCTCGATCGAGAAGTCGGACCGGATCACGGCCGTCTCCGAGCACCTGCGCAACGAGACCATCCGCGCCTTCGGCTGCACGGGGTGCAGCGTCGAGGTGATCCACAACTTCATCGACCCGGAGGTCTACGACCGGGCGAAGTACCCGAACGTGCTGCGAGACGCGTCGCTCGACGGGCGCCGGGTGCTGATGCACGTCTCCAACTTCCGCCCCGTGAAGCGGGTCGTGGACGTGGTGCGCGTCTTCGCCCGCGTCGCGCGCGAGGTGCCGAGCGTCCTGGTGATGGTCGGCGACGGGCCGGACCGCGTGCAGGCGGAGGAGGAGGCGAAGCACCTCGGCGTGGACGACAGCGTGTCCTTCCTCGGCAAGATCGACCTCGTCGCGCCGCTCCTCGCCGGCGCCGACCTCTTCCTCCTGCCGAGCCAGAGCGAGTCGTTCGGCCTGAGCGCGCTCGAGGCGCTGGCCTCCGGCGTCCCCGTCATCGCGTCGCGCACGGGCGGCCTCCCGGAGGTCATCCGGGACGGGGAGACCGGCGTGCTCTGCGAGCCGGGCGACGTGGAGGGGATGGCGCGCGCCGCCATCGAGATCCTCGCCGACCGCTCGCGCTGGAACGCGATGAGCGCCGCCGCGGCCACCGACGCCCGCACGCGCTTCGCGCTCGGCGAGATCGTCGAGCAGTACGAGCGCCTCTATGCCGCCGCGGCCCGCTGAGGCACCGGCGGGCGGGGCGCGGCGCGTCGTATCGCGGCGCGTCGCCGCGCCTCCCCTCCTGCGTCTCATCCGCTGGCCGAACGCGCTCATCGCGGCGGCCGGCGTGATCCTCGGCGCA
This sequence comes from Gemmatimonadaceae bacterium, assembly GCA_045804285.1. GTDB lineage: Bacteria > Gemmatimonadota > Gemmatimonadetes > Gemmatimonadales > Gemmatimonadaceae > DATMHT01. The sequence goes on along the minus strand of JBJMNL010000240.1, from coordinate 3,243 downwards.
TGGTGGGCGGCCGGCGCGGTCGCGCGCGCGACCTGGCTCGCGGTGCTCGCGGCGGCGGCGCTGGCCGCGCTGGCCAACGCGTACAACGACTACGCCGACGTCGAGATCGACCGCGTCGCGCACCCCGATCGCCCGCTGCCGCGCGGCGAGCTGACGCCGCGCGCCGCGCTCGCCACCGCGGCCGCGGCCGCCGCGCTCGCGGCGCTCTGCTCGACGGCGGCGTCGCCGGCGCTCGGCGCGGCCACGGCGCTCGTCGCCCTCCTCATGGTGCTCTACAGCGTCCGGCTCAAGCGCCACGGACTCGTCGGCAACGCCACCGTCGCGCTGCTCGCGTCGCTGCCCTTCGTGTACGGCGCGGCGAGCGTGGGACGCGCGGCCGCCGGCGTGCCGCTCTTCGCGCTCGCCGTACCGCTCCACCTCGCCCGCGAGGTGGCCAAGGACCTCGACGACGCGGCGGGGGACGCGGCGCGTCGCCGCACGCTGCCGCTCTCCCGCGGCGCCGGCGCGGCCCGGGCGACGGTCGTCGCCTCGCTCGCGCTCTTCGCCGTCGTCTCGCTTCTCTTCTTCGCGCGCCGCGCGCCGGCCGCCGCGACGCTCCTGCTGCCGGCGCTCATCCTCGTGGCGGCGGCGGCGCGACGGGCCGCCGCGGGCGCGGCCGGCGGCCCGTCGCTGCTCAAGGGGGCTATGCTCTGCGCCATGGCCGCCGCCGCCGCGCTGGCGGCCTGGGTCCCGGCGCCGGCGTGACCGCGCGCACTCCGCCACGTCGGCGCGAAAGCCCTCCGCCTCACCCCCCCACGCTCCGCGCCATCTCCCCCGACGCCGGCTCATGACCGTCTTCCAGGCGATCGTCCTCGGTGCCCTGCAGGGCTTCTCCGAGTTCCTCCCCATCAGCAGCTCCGCGCACCTCACCCTCGCGCCCTGGCTCTTCGGCTGGCCCGACCCCGGGCTCGCCTTCGACGTCGCGCTGCACGTGGGGACGCTGCTCGCCGTGCTCTGGTTCTTCCGCGCCGAGTGGGTGCGGCTGGCCGCGGCGGGCGTCCGCGTGCTCCGGCAGCGGGCGGCGCGCACCGCGGAGGAGCGGCGCGCCGTCTACCTCGTGATCGCGACGATCCCCGGCGGCATCGGAGGGCTACTGCTCAACGACCTTGCCGAGTCCGCGTTCCGCTCGCCGGCACTCATCGCCGCGACGCTGGTCGGCATGGGCGTGCTGCTCTGGCTCGTCGACCGCCTGACGCCGCAGAGCCGCCGGCTCGACGACATGCGCTGGACCGACGCGCTCGTCGTGGGCCTCGCCCAGGTGTGCGCGCTCGTGCCGGGCGTCTCTCGCTCCGGATCGACCATCACCGCGGGGCGCGCCCTGCGCCTCGACCGCGAGAGCGCCGCCGTGTTCAGCTTCCTCATGAGCATGCCCATCACCGCGGCGGCCGCGCTGCACGAGGTGCCCAAGGCGATTCACGCCGGCGGCCTCGGACTCCCCCTCGTCGCCGGCGTGTTCGCGGCCGCGGCGAGCGGGTGGCTGGCGATCGCGGTCCTCCTGCGCTACGTGGCGCGCAACGACTACGCGGTGTTCGCCGTCTACCGCGTCGCGCTGGCGGCCGTCGTGGTCGCCGCGGTCCTCGCCCGTGCGTGACGCGACGGAGCGCGTGGGCGCATCGCGCGTGGGCGCGTCGTACGACGGGTGGAGCGAGGCGGCGCTCGCCGCCGAGCTCGCGCTGCCGCGCGTGGCGCTGTTCGACGCGACGCCGTCCACCATGGACGCCGCGCACGAGCTGGCGGCGGCCGGTGCGCCCGCCGGAACGCTCGTCCTCGCCGACCGGCAGACGGCGGGGCGCGGGCGGGCGGGGAAGGGGTGGAGCTCGCCGGCGGGCTCGGGCGTCTGGATGACGCTCGTCGAGCGACCGCGCGACGCCGCGATGCTCGAAGTGCTCTCGCTCCGGCTCGGCCTGCGCGCCGCGCCGGTGCTCGAGCGGTGGGCGCCGGCGCCGGTACGCCTCAAGTGGCCCAACGACCTGTACGTCGGGGGGCGGAAGCTCGCGGGCGTGCTCGTCGAGGCGCGCTGGCGCGAGGACCGCCCCGAGTGGGTCGCGGTCGGCGTCGGCGTGAACGTCGTCGCCCCCCCCGACGTGACGACGGCGGCGGGGCTCGAGCCCGGCACCCGAAGGGTGGAGCTGCTCGCCGAGCTGGTGCCGGCGCTGCGCGCGGCAGCGTTCTCCACCGGCGCGCTCGGCGAGCGCGAGCTCGCGGCGTTCGCCGAGCGCGACCTGGCGCGCGGCCGCCGCGCCCGGCTCCCCGTTCCCGGAGTGGTGCGCGGCATCGACGCGCGTGGCGCGCTGCTCGTGGAGGGCGCCGGCGGCGTGGTGGAGGAGGTGCGCGGAGGCTCTCTCGTCTTCGAGGAGGAAGGCACGTGATCCTGGTCTTCGACGTCGGCAACACCGAGACGACCATCGGGCTCTTCGAGGGCGAGGAGCTGCGCCACCACTGGCGCCTGACGACGGACGTCGCCCGCACCGCCGACGAGCTGGCGGTGCTGCTCTTCACGCTCCTGCAGACGGCCGGGCTTCATGCCGCGGACGTCGCCGGCTCCGCCGTCGGGTCGGTGGTGCCGCCGCTCACCGGGCCGCTCGCCGAGGCGTGCGCCCGACTCTTCGGCGCGCCGGCGATCCAGGTGGACGCCCGCGCCCCGCTCCCGATCACGCTCGACGTCGAGGAGCCGCTCACCGTCGGCGCCGACCGGCTGATCAACACGCTCGCCGCCAGCCGCCTCTACGGGCGCGACACGATCGTCGTCGACCTCGGCACGGCCACGACCTACGACTGCATCACCGCCGACGGCGTCTTCCTCGGCGGCGTGATCCAGCCCGGCGTCAGGACCTCCGCCGAGACGCTCTTCCGCCGCACCGCGAAGCTCGCCGCGACGGAGCTCGTGCCCCCCCAGCGCGTCATCGGGCGCCGCACCGAGGAGTGCATCCGCGCCGGCGTCCTGTTCGGCGCCGCGGAGTCGATCGACGGGCTCGTGCGACGCATCAAGAAGGAGTGGCCGACGCCGGCGACGCCGCTCGTCGTCGCCACGGGGGGGCTGGCGGAGACGCTGAAGCCGTTCTGCGCCGAGTTCGACCGCGTCGAGCCCTTCCTCACGCTGCAGGGACTGCAGATCGCGTACACCCTGCTCAGCGAGCGGGCCGCCGGCGGCGGAGCGCGCGGCGCGGCGGCCTGATCGTATAGCGTCGTGTAGTGATAGAGTGT